>CP065161.1:1595000-1951010 GCA_015693905.1 Rhodobacterales bacterium HKCCA1288
GGCGGCCATAAATCCCCGTGGCCATAATCGTCAGCGGATGCATCGCCTCGTCTAGGCGCAAACCCTCGCGATACGGCCAATCCAAAACAGGGTAGCGCAGGCCAGGCATCTCGTCTGGTCGCATGACAGTTTCAAACGCCACATAATTTGCGCCCTCCTGAACACCGACCCGTGTCAGAATATCTGCAAGTTCGATCCCATTCCATGGAATGACCATCGACCACGCCTCGACACAGCGAAAGCGATAGATGCGTTCTTCAACCTCAAGACCATCAATCAACTCGGCCAGATCATAGGTTCCAGGGTTGTCCACCAACCCATCCACCTCAATCGTCCAAGGCGAAGTTGTCAGGCTGCCTGCATTATTGGCAGGATCCTCTTTGCCCGTGCCGAATTCGTAGTAGTTGTTATAAGAGGTAATCTCTTCCCAAGAATTCGGGACAAGCTCCTGCGCGTTTGCCCGACCAAGACCAAGGGCGGTTGCACCAATCAAACCTGCCGCACCCGCCATGATTTGGCGGCGGTTGATATAGGCCGCATAAGGCGTGGCATCTGCAATGCTCAGATCATTTGTCCAACGTCTTGCCATCAGCTTACCCTTTCTGTCGTCACGTTTTGCGACGAACATGGACGCGGATGCGCCATTTCCCAAGCCTTGTTGCACGATCTCACGAAACTGTTTGCAACGCGTGATCGCAGTTTCATTCACATAGGCTCACACGCAATCACATCAAATTTATTGGAAGATCAAAATGCCCCGCGCTTCGGCGCGATACGCCGCGCGTCAAGTCACGCGCATTCACATCTGCACTATTGTTATCTCTATTTTTGCATCCATTTCGCAGCGAGACGGCAACCTGAACTTTAACCCCATATTGATTACGAGGCTAACCATGTTCAAACGCACTGCACTTGCACTTGCCACAACCGCAGCTTTTGCCACTTCGGCTTTTGCGATGGGTCACTCGAAGGATATCGTTGACACGGCCGCAGCCGCAGGCAGCTTTACCACGCTTCTGGCTGCTGCCGAAGCCGCAGGTCTGGTTGAGACGCTGAAAGGCGAAGGCCCTCTCACCGTGTTCGCACCAACAGACGAGGCGTTTGCCGCCTTGCCCGAGGGCACAGTTGAAACCCTGCTCTTGCCAGAAAACCGTGATCAGCTTGTCGCGATCCTGACCTATCACGTCATCGCAGGCGCGGTGATGTCTGGGGATCTTTCTGATGACATGACTGCCGCAACCGTTCAGGGCGCAGATATCACCATCGACCTCGACAATGGTGTGATGGTCAATGACGCCAATGTCGTCACCGCCGATATCGAAGCGTCAAACGGCGTGATCCATGTCATCGACAAGGTGATCATGCCTCCGATGTAATCCGCAACACGGATTGCGCATAAAGAAGGCCCCGCAAGATGCGGGGCCTTTTTCGATCTTAATGCACCACGGCATCATCAGGTTTGGGGCGATTTGTGGCCGCCACCCTGTCACCGATGATCAGGCCATCCGCACCTGCACTGACAACAACCCGCGCGCCATCCTTGACCTCACCGGCCAAGATCATCTCTGCCAACGGGTCTTGCAGGCTGCGTTGGATGACCCGCTTCAAGGGCCGCGCCCCGAAGACAGGATCATATCCTTCGGAGGCCAACCAATCCTTGGCCGCATCATCCAGATCAACGGTTATTTTACGCGCAGCGAGGCGTTTCGCCAAAAGCCCAAGCTGGATTTCAACAATCCCACCCATATCGGCGCGGCCCAAACGATCAAACACAATCATATCGTCTAGGCGGTTTAAGAACTCGGGGCGGAAATGCGCCCGCACCGCATCCATCACATCGCGCTTGGCGCCTGCAATGTCCCCACCATCTGGCAACTGACTGAGCGCTTGCGCCCCCAAATTTGACGTCAACACAATCAAGGTTTGTTTGAAGTCAACGCGCCGCCCTTGGCCATCAGTCAGGATGCCATCATCCAAGACCTGCAACAGGACATTGAACACCTCGGGATGTGCTTTTTCGACCTCATCAAAGAGGATCACCTGATAAGGTCTGCGCCGCACGGCTTCGGTCAGAACGCCGCCTTCGTCATATCCGACATAGCCCGGAGGCGCGCCGATCAAACGGGCAACCGCGTGTTTCTCCATGAATTCGGACATATCAATCCGCACCATGGCCTGATCATCGTCAAAGAGATATTCAGCCAAGGCTTTGGTCAATTCGGTTTTCCCTACACCCGTTGGCCCAAGGAATAGGAATGACCCAAGCGGGCGATTTTCATCCTGAAGCCCTGCCCGCGCGCGGCGCACCGCACGACTGACGGCAGAAACCGCCTCGCGCTGGCCGATGACGCGGCGGCCAAGCTCCTCCTCCATCCGCAAAAGCTTTTCTCGCTCCCCTTCCAACATTTTGGACATGGGGATCCCCGTCCAACGCTCGACCACAGCGGCAATTTGCTCGGGGCGCACAGCCTCTTCGACCATGACATCTTCTTCGGCATTCTCAGCCTCGGCCAATTGCCGCTCGAGATCAGGGATCACCCCATAGGACAATTCGCCTGCACGACCTAAATCGCCCCGCCGTTTGGCCTGATCCAATTCAGCCCGCGCTTGATCAAGCGCCTCTTTCAGCTTGCGCGCTGCATCAAGCTTGTCGCGCTCGCCCTGCCACTGTGCCGTCATTTGCGCAGATTGCTCCTGCAAATTGGCCAATTCTTTCTCAAGCTTTTCCAACCGTTCACGGCTGGCGCTGTCTTCTTCTTTCTTGAGCGCCTCAGCTTCGATCTGCATTTGCAGGATTTGACGATCAAGCGCGTCTAATTCTTCGGGCTTACTGTCGACCTCCATCCGCAAACGGCTTGCAGCCTCATCAACAAGGTCAATCGCCTTATCGGGCAAGAATCGATCCGTGATATAGCGGTTCGACAAGGTAGCCGCGGACACAAGCGCCGCATCCGAGATCCGCACCCCGTGGTGAAGTTCATACTTCTCTTTGATCCCGCGCAGGATAGAGATTGTATCTTCCACCCCAGGTTCTTCGACCATCAAAGGTTGGAACCGCCGCGCAAGAGCGGCATCTTTCTCAACATATTTGCGATATTCATCGAGCGTGGTTGCACCCACGCAATGAAGCTCGCCACGGGCAAGCGCAGGCTTGATCAGATTGGCCGCATCCATGGCACCATCAGATTTGCCCGCCCCGACCAGAACGTGCATCTCGTCAATAAAGAGGATGATTTCACCAGATGCAGCCTCGATTTCTTTCAAAATCGCCTTCAGCCGTTCCTCGAATTCACCGCGATATTTCGCACCCGCAATCAGCGCGCCCATATCCAAAGCCATCAAACGCTTGTCGCGCAGGCTTTCGGGAACGTCACCATTGATGATGCGCAAGGCAAGACCTTCGGCAATCGCGGTTTTCCCGACACCCGGCTCCCCAATCAGAACGGGGTTATTTTTGGTGCGGCGGCTGAGAACCTGCATCGCGCGGCGGATTTCCTCATCGCGCCCAATGATCGGGTCAATCTTCCCGTCCCGCGCAGCCTGCGTCAGATCTCGCGCATATTTCTTGAGAGCCTCATAGCCATCTTCAGCCGAGGCCGTATCAGCCGTGCGACCCTGACGGATGTCATTGATTGCAGCGTTCAGGGATTGAGCATTGACCCCGCCCGCCTCAAGCGCAGATTTCGCTGGCGATTTCACAAGGGCCAACGCGGTCAAAATCCGCTCGACAGGCACGAAACTATCGCCCGCTTTGGTGGCAAGCTTTTCGGCTTCGTCCAAAACCTTTACGGTTTGGCTGTCTATATAGACCTGCCCCGCATCCCCTGTGACTTTGGGTAATTTGACCATGGCGGCATCATTAGCAGCGCGCACCTCGCGCGCATCGCCCCCTGCCTTGGTGATCAGATTGCCTGCCATACCCTGCTCATCGTCAAGCAGGGCTTTGAGCATATGCTCTGGTGCCAATTTTTGGTGATCTTCGCGCTGCGCCACTGTTTGAGCGGCCTGAATGAACCCGCGCGCACGGTCTGTGAACTTTTCAAAGTTCATCGTCTGTCTCCTTCATCTAAGCACCCGTCTCGCACCACCCGCTTTGCGGCATGATGCATCTTTCGGGCCTTCTCTTTAAACTTGGGAGGTCAGCGCGCCTTGTTCAAGGGTTAAGGCTCAATCACGAATGCGTTCTGACAAAAGTTTTGCGGGCCGCAATCGCTCCGCCGCCTCAAAGAGCGAGAATGTTTGGTTGACGTAATTCGTCACCGCGGCCAGCTCATTCATATACCCCATCAATTCCGCTGTGCGGGCCGCCTCAACCAATTGAACTGCACGGGCGGGGTCATGGGTTTCAAACTGGACATAAAATAAAGGCTCCCCCCGCCTCAGCACCAAATCTTTCCCCGTTTGGTGCCATTCGAACGCCCACATCAGCGGACGCGGCCAAATATGCAGCGGAAACCGCCCCCCAAAAATCGTGCCCGGAAGGGGGTCTGTGCGGTAATGGGCAAAAGCGGCCAGTTGGGTCAGATAGATGGGCTCATCCGCAATGAAGCAATAGGGCAGTGCAAGCTGAATGGTCGGGCGATCAGCATAGCGCCATTCCGCCTCGGACACCAAGGTCACCACTTGGGCAATCTTATTGCCACGGATTGTGCTGCTCGTGCCTGCGCGATTGATCAAGACGGCCTTCCCATCTTTGTCACGCCCAAATCCTAAATGCAGATCATAGGGGCAGCGCACCATAAAGTAGCGGCTTTCCATCTGAACCACGGCAGGGCATCGCGCTGCTGATTTCGCATGCGCACGGCTGGCCCCGCGAGAGGCCACGCGTTCGGGCGCATCAAAAAGCACTGCGCCTTTTTCTTCGGTCAAAAACCACCCCACACGCGCAGGGCCCTGTTCGGGCTTTGCATCGTCACGCGACACTTCAATCGACAATTTCATGATCTGACGTTCCGTCCAGTTTAGCTATTCTGAGAATGAAGGTTGCAGAAGGGCGCGTCAATGCTGCCTTGGTCGGGCAATTGACCCACGGGCCAAGCATCGCTACCACGGGACGGAAGCCCAACCCATGAATAAGGACGTCCAATGACCGCTGCATCTGACCGCTTGATTGTTGCCCTTGATGTGCCACATGCGGTGGCGGGTTTAGAATTGGCCGCCAAACTTGGCAATGCAGTCAGCTTTTACAAAATCGGCTTGGGGATGCTGACGGGCGGCGGGCTTGCCTTGGCGCAAGAGCTGAAAGACGAACACGGCAAGCGCATCTTCCTCGACATGAAGCTATTCGATATCGGCGCAACAGTCGAAGCGGCGGTGCGCGGGCTTGCCCAATTCGACCTCGATTTTCTGACTGTGCATGGTGATCCCCATGTCGTGCGCGCGGCAAAAGAAGGGGCTTCTGGACACAAGACCAAGATTCTGGCTGTGACCATCCTCACCTCATTGGATCGCGCGGATTTAGACGCAAGCCTGATCACCGCAGGCGACATTCCCGATCTAGTCACAACCCGCGCTGCGCGTGCCTTTGAAGCGGGCGCAGATGGGGTTATCGCCTCACCACAGGAGGCCGCAATGATCCGCGCCCTGCCCGAGGCCGCAGGACGCCTCATCGTCACCCCAGGTGTGCGCCCCGCAGGCAGCGCGCTTGGCGACCAAAAGCGCGTTGCCACACCAGCCCAAGCCATCTCTGACGGGGCCGATCACATCGTGGTGGGGCGCCCAATCTGGCAAGCCGCCGACCCCGCTGCAGCCGCCCGCGCCGTGTTGGCGGAGATTGGCTAAGGGCGCCGCCCATGCCCGCCCTCTGCCGCGATTGTCTGAGCGAGTTTGAGGCAGGCAGCCGCTGCCCCGACTGCGGGCGGCCAAATGTGATCTCTCATCCTGAACTGTTCGATCTATCCATCGCGCATATGGATTGTGACGCATTTTACGCTTCGGTGGAAAAACGGGACAATCCCGATCTTGCGGATAAACCCCTCATCATCGGTGGCGGGCGGCGTGGTGTCGTCTCGACTGCCTGTTATATTGCCCGCATCCGTGGCGTGCGCTCTGCCATGCCGATGTTTCAGGCTCTTAAACTTTGCCCTGACGCGGTGGTGCTGCGGGGGCGGATGTCGCATTACGCGGCAGTCTCGCGCGAAATTCGCGCATTGATGAACGAACTGACCCCCGCGATTGAGCCGTTATCGCTTGACGAGGCCTTTTTAGATCTCTCGGGCACGGGCAAATTACATGGTCACCCGCCCGCTGTGATGTTGGCGCGCTTGGTCAAACGAATGAAAACCGAATTGGGGCTGACGGGGTCGATTGGCCTCAGCCATAATAAATTTCTGGCCAAAATCGCCTCTGACCTCGACAAGCCACAGGGCTTTGCGGTGATTGGCCAAGCGGAAACACAAGATTTCCTGACTCAAAAGCCCGTGTCGATGCTGTGGGGAATTGGCGCAGCCGCACAGGCGAATTTGCAGGCGGCAGGCATTCACAAAATCGGTGATCTGCGCCGTTGGCCCAAAGATGAATTGATCGCGCGTTTCGGCGCATGGGGCGCGCGACTGCATGATTTGTCTTTCGGACGGGACAACCGCAAAATCTCGGCTACGCGCGAGGTGAAATCAATCTCAAACGAAACCACCTTTCCCAATGATCTCCGTGATCCTGATTTGCTCGATGGACATATCTGGCGTCTGGCAGAAAAGCTATCGGCACGGGCAAAAGCGCAGGGGCTTGCAGGGCGTGTTGTGGTGTTGAAATTGAAAACCCATGATTTCAAAACGCTGACCCGCCAGACCGCTCTGCCCGATGGCACGCAAATGGCAGACCGCATTTATGCGCAAGCCGCGCAATTGCTCGCGGCTAATCTGAAATTTGCGCCCTTTCGACTGATCGGTTTGGGGCTGGGGGATTTGATCCCCGAAGCTCAGGGGGATCGCGCAGGCAATCTGCTTGACCCACAAGAGGCCAAACGCCTCCAAGCGGAACGCGCCTCGGATGAAATTCGCAAAAAATTTGGCGATCAAGCGATCGTAAAGGGCCGCGCGCTGCGATGATCACTCAGCGGCGAGGGGCTGCGCGTCAGTTTCCTTAAAGGCCTTAATGACCTGAGCCAAAGCCGCTGTGACCCGCAGACGGGTATCTTCGAACCCTTCATTTTGGGCAATCGCAGCCTCATCCATATAAAGAGCGCGGTCAATTTCGATTTGCACAGCATGAAGCCCGCGGTTCGGCTTGCCATAGGCTTGGGCAATATACGCCCCTGCAAAGGGCGTGTTGCGCGCCACAGTGAACCCTTGCTCTTCAAATGCGGCATGGACAAGATCAACAATCTCACGATCTGCGGCACCACCAAACCGATCCCCCAGAATGAGATCGGGGCGCTTAGTTTTGCTGCCCACCAAAGCTGCGCCCAAGGCGTCATGGGGCATGGAATGCATATCCAGCAAAATGGCGCGGCCAAATTGCGCGCGCGCAGTAGCCATCAAATCACTCAGACAGGCGTGATAGGGATACCAAACACGGGCCAGACGCGCCTCAGCCTCAGCGCGGGTGATCTTGCCGCGATAAATACTTCGCCCATTGGCCACCACGCGCGGAATCACCCCAAGCCCTGCCGCAATGCGTGGCGATGCCGCCCCCCGCGCCACCCCGAAGATGACAGCGGGATCCAATTCATCCGCATTGCGATTGAGATCAACATAGGCACGCGGGAATCGAGCCTTTAAAAACGGAACCCCAAATTCAGCAGTGCGTTCCGCCAAAAGATGCACAAACGCATCTTCGGAACTGCGGATTTGGTGGGGATCAATATCAATCGCGCCCAGAAACTCTGCGGGATAGACATCACCAGAATGCGGCGAAGCCACAACAACAGGGGCCAGATGCACCTCTGGCAAGGTCAAATCATAGGCGGGACTGCTATTTTGTGCGTTTCTCATGTGTTGGATATAGCCCAGTTCTGGAAAATACCAAAAGCCCTTGAACCGCCCCGCGATTCCTTTTAAAGACCGCGCTACTGCGGAACGGGCTTGGCTCGTGACGTCCGTTTTTCTGTTTCATTTGGCTTTACCTTAAGGCCGCGTGGAAAAAGCGGTGCGATCCGTAACGACATCGGGCGGTTAGCTCAGCGGTAGAGCACTACGTTGACATCGTAGGGGTCACTGGTTCGATCCCAGTACCGCCCACCATCGGCACAATCCCGTGCCAAACGAACAAAGGCGCACCGCCGCGCCGCGAGAAGGAGAAGACCCATGAAGGTCAAGAATTCGCTCCGTTCGCTCAAGCAGCGTCACCGCGATTGCCGCGTCGTGCGCCGCAAGGGCCGCGTCTATGTGATCAACAAGACGCAGCGCCGCTTCAAAGCCCGTCAGGGCTAAGCCAAGCGCAAGAGCTTATGATCTAATGAAAAACGCCGCCCTCTTTTGGGGCGGCTTTTTTCTTTGCGCCTACCAACCAGATTGGCGATCTTCTAATTCGTCCAAACTATAGCTGTCTTGGATTTGATCTGAGACATCCTCACGATAACGCGGATCTTGGCCCATGCAATTCGGCCCACAGATCAGATAGGCAACCCCATCCTCTCCGTCATTGAACCATAGCCGCCCACCCGGTGTGGCGACATATCCATTAACGCCTTCGTCTATGTCGCCCGCGAGATCCTCAACGGACGGCACCTCACTATCGGCATCAGGGTCATAGCCTGCATGGGTGTGGAAGGATGCCGTAACCTCGACAAAGCGGCTTTCATCCCCACGCGACAGACAGGAATCCGATGTCCCCCGTGTCACCTCGGTCGCCATATAGGTGCCATCGGGCATCAGGCCAATATAGCCGCAATATTCTCGATTCTCCGCGAAAGATCGGCTTTGCAGTTCTAACAATATCTCGCGCGCCGCCTCCATCTCGCCCGCAGGTTGGGCCGTGGCCATGATCGGACAAAGGCCAAAAGCCCCAAGCATCACTATGTGCCGCATCTTCATTTTTCATAAAACCCCAAGAAACCCATCTTGTCGCAAATTTGCGGCCCGCATCAAAATGGGGCAAGTTTTCTGCGACACGGCACAGCAAACGGCCTCACAATTCCCTAAAAAGAGGCATAAAAAACACAATAAGACCGCCGCAGATACGATGCTGCGCCGTCTTGCAACTCGCCCGCGCATATGCGCTTTTGTGCCAAAAGCGCGGTTGCCGCAAAAAGCTGGCTCGCCTAAAGACAGATCCGCATTTGGAAGGAAGAGGGCATGACACATATCTGGCTGCGCGCCGAAGAACGCGAAAGCGAGGAGCGGGTGGGACTAACCCCAGAAGGCGCTGCCGCACTGATCGCCAAAGGCATGAAAATTACGGTTGAAGAAAGCCCTGCGCGCGTGATCCCTTTGGAGGGATATATCAAAGCAGGCTGTGCAACCGCACCCTTTGCCTCGTGGGCGGATGCCCCCCAAGATGCGATCATCTTCGGCCTCAAAGAATTGCCAGAAACCGATCAACCCCTGCACCATCGTCACATCATGTTCGGACATGCCTATAAGGGCCAACCTGCAGGACAAAGGTTGTTGAAACGATTCAAGGCGGGCGGCGGCACGCTTTACGATTTGGAATATCTGGTCGATGAAAATGGCCGCCGTGTAGCCGCCTTTGGATATTGGGCGGGGTTCGCGGGCGCGGCAGTGTCGCTGAAGGCGCTTATTGCACAACCCAACGTCATGGGGCCGATCCAAGGCTATCCCAACAAAGACGCTTTGATTGCCGAATTGCAGCGTGAGATGACAGCAATTGATCTGCCCCGCGCCATCATCATCGGTGCCTTGGGGCGGGTCGGGACAGGCGCGCGCGATCTTTGCGCGGCACTTGGTATTCCAGTGGCTGCTTGGGACATGGCAGAAACGGCATCAGGCGGGCCATTCCCAGAAATTCTGGATCATGAAATGTTCCTCAATTGCATTCTCGCGGATCCTTCTGTGCCCGTATTTGTGCCTCAAAGCGCCAAAGAGGCCCCGCGCGCATTGCGCGTCATTGGGGATATTGCCTGCGATCCAAGTTCCGATTTCTCGCCAATCAAGGTCTATGATCATGTCACCACATGGGGGAAACCTGCGTTGCGGGTGCATGATGCGCCACCATTGGATGTCATGGCGATTGACAATCTACCCTCTCTCTTGCCGCTAGAAAGTTCGGAAGATTACGCCGCGCAGCTTTTGCCATCTTTGCACGGGTTAGGGGATTTAACCCAAGGCGTGTGGGGCCGCGCCAAGGCCCGCTTTGACCACCATATCGCACAAGTTTAAGGGAGTTTAGATCATGACAATTCATTGGTGTGGAACAGGTCTGTCCTCCATTCCAGGCCTGCGCCATCTGATTGAAACCGAAGGCGATGTGGTCGTGTGGAACCGCAGTGTCGACAAAGCTAAGGCCGCTGTGGGGGATATCGCAAAAGACATCCGCGCGTTTGATATGGCAGCCCTCGCCGAAGCCACGAAAAAGGGCGATGTGGTAATCTCAATGCTGCCTGCCGATATGCATGTGCCGCTGGCCACAATGGCGATTGCGGCAGGGGCACATTTTGTCTCCTCCTCCTATATCGCACCTGAGATGCGCGCATTGGATGAGGCGGCACGCAAGGCTGGGGTTCGCGTGATCAATGAAGTGGGCCTTGACCCGGGCATTGACCATTTGATGGCCCATGCCCTTATGCATGACTATCGCAACAGTGCTGCTTTTGATCCGCAAAATGCGCATGATTTCATCTCTTATTGCGGCGGGATTCCCAAAATCCCGAACCCGTTTCGCTACAAATTCAGCTGGTCGCCGCTTGGCGTTCTCAAGGCACTGCGGTCGCCTTCGCGTTCCATTGCCGATGGCAAAGAATTGAACGTCTCGCGGCCTTGGGATGCGATTTCGCACTACACCGCACCCCTTGAAACGCCAGAGGAATTTGAGGTCTATCCAAACCGCGATAGCCTGCCTTTCATGGCCGAATACGGGTTTGAAGCCGATTGGAATGTGCAGCGCTTTGTGCGCGGCACTTTGCGACTTGATGGGTGGTCTAAGGCATGGGCGCCCGTGTTCCGCGAAATCGAAACCCTCGAGGGGGCGGCGGGCGATGCGCGGCTGCGCGAGATGTCTGACCAATTCTGGCGCGAAAATTCCTATGAGGCAGATGAGCCAGACCGCGTTGTTTTATGCGTCTCTCTCAAGGCTGAGGTCGCGGGAACTGCACGGTGGCACAAAACCTATGTGATGGATGCATGGGGCGATGCGCGCGGCACAGCGATGGCGCGGCTTGTCTCAACCCCTGTCGCACTGGCCGTCAAAGCGGCAATCACAGGGGCCGTGCCTGCGGGCGTATCCGCTGCGCCGCATGATATCGGGCTTGTCCGCGACTGGATGGAGGTTGTGGGAACCCTTGCCCAAAGCCTGTCTGTGGTCGACCATCTCGCCTAGAAAATGCGGTAATAAAGCCAATCGGGGAAGAACTGACTGACCCTGAAAAACGCCCCAAAGCCCCATGGAAAACTGCAACTGAATTTCTTGCGCCGCATATGGCGCAAGAAAATATCTGCCGCAGGTGCGGCGTCCATGATGAACGGCATGGCAAAATTGTTCTTATCGGTCAGCCTTGTGCGGATGAAACCAGGGTTGACCAGTTGCACTGCAACATTGCTGCGCCGCATATCCACACGCAGGGATTCCGCCATATGCATCACCGCTGCCTTCGATGCGCCATAGCCCGTGGCCGAAGGAAGGCCACGAAAGCCCGATAGACTGCCCGTGATGACGATATGACCTGCATCCTTTGCCACGAATTGCGGCACGACATGGCCCAAGACGCGCGCCGCACCCATGACATTGATATCCATCATCGCCAAGACTTGGTCACTATCCCAAGCGCTGGCATGCATCGGCCAATAAACGCCTGCAAGATAGACTATCCCATCTATATCGCCGACATCCCTAGCGGCTTTAGCCACGCTTTTCGCGTCACTGACATCCATCGGCACAACCCGAGATGGGCCGTTTAGGCGTGTAGCAACCTCGTCAAGCCGCGCCTCAGATCGGGCGGATAAGATCACCTCCGCGCCCGCGCCAGATAATTTCTCAGCCAAGGCTGCACCCAACCCTTCGGATGCGCCGACAAGCCAATATGTCTTTCCTGCAAAATCTCGCATAAAATCCCCATCTCTCTCGCGAAGGTAAACCTAGCGCGCGCGTTCTTGTGGCAAAGGTGTGATGCTCAGAATCGTGATCGCAAGCAGCTTGAGCGCGCAGGGAACCGCCGCATAGAGCAGCACCAAGCGCGACAATGCCGCTTCGGGATTGGTCGCGCCCGCCTCAAACCCTGCGGCCTGCAACAGGGGCAATAGGGTAACGGCGGCGAAGGCCAAGGTGAATTTGGTCGCGAAAGACCACAATCCGAAGGCTGCGCCCGCCTCAGGTGCGATTTTGGACAAATGACGCGAGAAAATGGCAGGTAGGATCGTCAAATCTGCCCCAAGCGCCATGCCCGAAGCCAAACAAATCAAAGCAAAAGCGACCACATCGCCCGCCCCCAAAGCGAGGGTGAAGGCGAAGGCTAAAATCGACAAAGCCATGCCAAACAACAATATAGGCTTGGCCCCGAAGCGCGTGGCGGCCCGTGTCCAAAATGGGGCGGAAAGCGCGGCAGCGAGGAAGAACAACAACAAAAGCGGCCCCTCCCATCCAAGAGCCTGCAACACCCCTTCAACGTAGAACAGGAAAAGGGTGGAGGTCACCGCGACTGGGGCGGCATTGATCAAAGCAATGCCCAACAAACGCCGCGCCGTCTGATCGCGCAAGATTGTGCCAAAGGCGGTTGGCGGTGTCGCCGCCCCCTGCCCCCAGTCAGGGCGCATCAACACATAGGCAAGGGCGCAAAGACCCACAAAGCCAATCGCAAAACCCGTAAACGGGTTGGGCAAGAAGCTTGCCAATGCAATCGGGGCAACTGACGCCAAGCATACCCCCAACAACCCCCCCGTTTCGCGCCATGTGGCAAGGCGCAAATGACCATCTTTTCCAAGCCGCTCGGCGGTTTGCACACCCTCGGCGTAAAAGCAGATCGTGAGGAAGGAGAAAGACGAGAACAATCCGATTAAGGTCAGCGCAAACCACCACATCGGGGCAATCGGGGGCGCAATGGCAAAGAGGCCATACATGGAGGCGGCAAGGATCGTCACAGCGCCAGCCACCATGCCCCCCCGATAGGCGCGGGTGGTGCGTGCCAACCATCCCAAAGCGGGGTCTTGCACCACATCAAATAACCGCAAGCCGAAAAGGATGCCCCCCAGCGCCGCAAGGCCCAAGCCATATTCATCGACATAGAATTTAGGAGCATGGATATAAATGGGCAGGCCCGCGCTCGACAGCATGGCGGCAAAAACTGCGTAGCCCGCCAAGGGCGCGCTGCGCTCAACCATCAAGACACCTCGCGTTCGGGCGGCTCAGGGCGCGGACGATAGGGCGCGCCCTTGATCCATAATTTCAGCGCCTGCCAATGGATCAGGCCCAAAACCCTGCGCGACCCAAAAGGCCGCCGCCATAAGGCGCGCAAGATATCGCCATTGCGCAACGGACGGCGCGCGCCGGTCAGCGTGGCATAAAGCCCCTCATTCCCCGTGGCATAATCAATGAAAATCCCCACCCGATCCGCACGAATATCAAAGCGGAATTCATAACCGCCCTCAATTTCTTGGAAGGGCGAGACGTGGAAGATCTTTTTCGCGCGCAGAATATCGTGACGGGTGATTTCCTCGAGATCTTCGCGATGGCAAAGATAGGAATGCCGATCACCGAAAGTATTAGAAACTTCGGCAATAACAACGCGCAGGCGCGCTTGGGTATCATAGGCCAACCAAAAACTGACAGGGTTGAACACATGACCCAAGAGACGCGGTTGCGCCAAAAGCATCAGTTGCCCTTGGGTCTGCTCGGCCAATCCATGCGCGTCCAAAACAGCGCGCGCCCAACTGGCCCCCGCTCCGTTTTTGGGCGCACCGCCATGGTCAAGATCCCGTAGGGATGCAAGATTTCCCTTGTTCCGGCCAAACAATGCGGGGGCAATCAGATCATCCGCCTCTGCATCAAGCATCACGTAATCAATGGAATATCGAAACGCATTTTCCACAGCGCCCCTGCGGCCATGAAACGTTTCGCCTGCGATATAATCCACCGATGATGACACTGCTTTCTCCCGTCAGGCCGCCGCGACCATGCGATCCCGTTCGGCCATGGCATTGACCACATCAATCGCACTGGCCAACCCGTCCTCGTGGAACCCATTTTTCATCCACGCCCCGCAGAACCAAGTGTTTCCGGTGCCATTCATGGCCCGCACTGTGCCTTGCGCAGCTAGTGCGGCCAAATCATAAACGGGATGACGGAAGGTTGCTGTGTCATAGATCAAATCATCTGCAATTTCACCGCGGCTGTTCAATGTCACAAACAGCGGGTCAGATTTTGGGATAGGTTGCAGGCGGTTCATCCAATAGGTCAGATCAATTGGGCCACCGCTATGGCCTGCACGCTCGGTGTAATTCCAACTTGCCCATGTGACTTCGCGTAATGGCATCGCGCGGCGATCTGCGTGCAACACCATTTCATTGGGCTGATAGCGGACTGCGCCAAGGGCGGCTTGTTCTTGCGTGGTCGGATCGGCCAAGAGCGCCAAACTGTCATCAGAATGTGTTGCAAATACCACCTCGTCAAAGCGCTGCCATTGGCCATCGCGGCGGAGCTCAACACCGCCCGCCACGCGCTTGACCTTGTCCACACCTGCATTGGTGACGATGGTCACCCCGCGCTCGCTCAACGCGCGCTCAAGCCGCGTGACATATTCAATAGAACCGCCATGCACAGTCCACCATTGGTGTTGGCCTGACGCCTGCAGCAAGTTGTGGTTTTGGAAAAACCGCACAAGGGCCTGGGCGGGGAAATCCATGATCTCCTCTTTCGGGGTCGACCAAATCGCGCCAGAAATTGGGGTCAGATAGTAATCGCGAAACCACGCGCCCATACCCAACTCATCCATGAACTCGCCCAAGGTTTGTGAGCTGTCATTGGCCAAACTGGCCGCCTGCGCGTTAAAGCGCATGATGTCGGCCAACATGCGCAGATATTGCGGCCGCATGAGGTTTTTGCGTTGCGCGAAAAGCGCCTTGAGCGAATGCAGGCCATATTCAATCGCCCCGCCCCCGATTGAGGCCGCAAAACTCATGTCACTCTCGACAACAGGAACCTGCAGCTCTTCGAACAGACGCACCAAATTGGGATAGTTGACGTAGTTGAATACGATGAACCCCGTATCAACAGGCTGATCGCGGTGGCGGCCTGCAACCACTGTGCGCGCGTGCCCCCCAAGGCGATGCTCCGCTTCAAACAAGGTTACCTTGGCATTTGGCGCAAGGTAATAAGCGGCCCCCATCCCTGAGATCCCTCCCCCGATGACGGCCACAGTGCGAGGGGGGGCGGGAGGTGTTTCAAATGGCACGGATGTTTTCCTTGTTAGTGTTCTTTCTCTGTCTAGCCAAGTTTACGCCCCCTGTCGCGCCTTGGATTAAAAATTGCCTCAATTTTTTCTAAGCGTGCGTCAAAGTTCGAAGGGGGGACGGCGCTCACGATAATTTTTTGATCCAACCCTGTAACCTGCGCGTAACCGTGTTATGCTCGACCTTGATGTTCATAATTTGACGGCAGGTAACCCTCGCGATGCACATTGCGCGCAAGGTCGGCATGAGTCAGCCCCCGCTGATGCGGAACCGCTGATGTCAAAACCGCTGACCCCTCCCCCCCTCAAGGCGCAGTCCTGCGAATGGATCGCCGAAGTGATGGCGATTGCGCAAGATCGTGATCAAGCGGCCTTCGCTGCTTTGTTTCGGCATTTCGCCCCACGCGTTAAGGCCTTTTTGATCAAGTCAGGCGCGGATGAGACGCTGGCGGAAGAATGCATGCAGGATGTGATGGCCACTTTGTGGCGCAAAGCACATCTGTTTGATCCCGCACGGGCCTCGGTTGCGACATGGATTTTCACCATTGCGCGGAACCGCAAGATTGACCTGTTGCGCAAATATGCACGACCAGAGCCAGAAGATTTACCATGGGGGCCAGAGGCAGAACCCGACCAAGAAGATGTTCTTGCCCTCCAACAAGAGAGCCGCAAACTGGCCGAAGCCCTAAAAAGACTACCTCAGAAACAAAGAGTTTTGATCGAAAAAGCCTATTTTGGGGATCTCAGCCATGGCGAGATTGCAACAGAAACTGGCCTGCCCCTTGGCACGATCAAATCGAGAATTAGGTTGGCGCTAGAGAGATTGCGTCATAACATGAGCCAAGCGACCAAATGACCGAAGTAAAACACCATATCAGTGACGACTTTTTGATCGGCTACGCGGCAGGCAGTTTGCCTGCGGCTTTCGATCTTGTTGTCGCCACTCATGTCTCGCTCAGTGATGACGCCCGCGCAAGGCTGCATGCCTTTGATGCGGTTGGCGGCTGCATCCTAGACGAAATGGACGAGGCCCCCCTTGCACAGGACAGCCTTTCCAAAACCCTGAGCCTTATTAATGAAAACGCCGCATCAGACGCGGCCAGCTCGCAAAATCAAACTCAGCCAGAAGATGGCATTTTCCCTGCCCCGCTGCGCGATATGATTGGGTGCGATTTGGCAGATGTGAAATGGCGCCCGATTGGAATGGGCTGCAAGCAAGCGATTATCAGCGAAGGCAAGGACGCCACCGCGCGGCTTTTGTTCATTCCAGCGGGCCAGGCGATGCCCCGCCACACACATCGCGGAACCGAAATGACCTTGGTGCTTCAAGGGGCCTATCGTGATGAAACCGACCGTTTCGGGCGTGGTGACATCGAAATTGGTGATGAAACCATGAACCACACCCCTGTGGCTGAGGCGGGCGAAGATTGCATTTGTCTGATTGCCACTGATGCGCGCCTGAAATTTGAAGGCCTGTTGCCGCGTATCGCGCAAACATTCCTGCGCATCTGATCAACTGGCCGCTTTCCATTCACGCCCTGCTTGGCTAGGCAGGGGCGTGAACAGGCGAAAGGGCGCTCTCATGTCCAACAAAGTCGTGCTTATGGGTGTAAAAGGCGGGCCTGCAATTCGCCCCAATGGCCCAATGCCCACCTCTAGCTTGCTTGAGATTGCAGGGCGCAGCTGTGTTGTGGATTGCGGACTTGGTGTGTCCAAGGGGCTTGTGCAGACAGGGCTTTCGCTCAAATCGCTTGATCTGATTTTCATCACCCATCTTCATTCAGACCATATTTTGGAATTGGGAGGGTTGATCCACACCGCTTGGACATCTGGCCTTGCCACCCCTGTCCATGTTTACGGCCCCAAAGGCATTGGCGCAGTATGGGAAGGGTTCCTTGCGTCCCTCGCCTTCGATATTGACCTACGCATTGATGATGAGGGCCGCCCCGATTTGCGTGGGTTGGTGACGATCGCCGAATATGATGAGGGCATCGTGGCAAATCTGCCAAATGGCCTAGTGGTGCGCGCGTTGCGGGTTGATCACCCCCCCATTCTTGATTGCTTTGCGCTACGCTTTGACAGCCCTGACTGGTCAGTCTGTTTTTCAGCCGATACCGCATATTTCCCACCTTTGGCCGATTTCGCCCGTGGATGTGATCTCTTGATCCACGAAGCCATGCTTGAGGCAGGGGTGGATCGCTTGGTCGCCCGCACCACGGGCGATGGGGCAAAACTCAAAGCGCATATTGTGCGCGCCCATACAGAGGCGCGTGATGCTGCCGAAATCGCACAAGCTGCTGGCGTGCCGCGTCTGGCCCGGCACCACCTTGTGCCCGCAGATGACCCCGAGATCACAGCCGATCACTGGCGCGCGGCCTGTGCAGATGCGTTCTCGGGCGAAATCATCATCGGTTACGATGGATGTGTGATAGAGGGGCCAAACTCATGAGCAAAAAGCGCAAATTCGGGCCAGATCGTGCCGAGCTTTGGTTTCGCCTCTGCTTTTCCTTGGTGGGTGTGGCCGCGCTTGGCGGTGCTGTCGCGTATCGTGGCCTGCCATCTGGCCCCGCAATGGCGGAGATTGGTATAATTGCGGGTGGGTTTTTCATTGGCAGCGCGATTTGGTCAGCATGGCGTTTGATCACGCGCGATCATCCCTAAGCCTCCCATGACCGAATTCGTCTACAGCCCCCCAAACACGCCCCTTGAATTGATCCATGAGGATCATGAACTGCTGGTCGTTAATAAGCCCGCAGGTCTTTTATCTGTTCCAGGCAAGGGGGAGCATCTGAAGGATTGCCTGATCACCCGCCTGCAAGCCGCCTTTCCTGAGGCCCTATTGGTGCATCGGCTGGATATGGATACCTCTGGCGTGATTGTCTTCGCGCGCACCCCCGCTGCACAGCGCCATTTGGGGCTGCAATTCGAAAAGCGGATGATGAAGAAATCCTACCTCGCCTTGGTCTGGGGCCAAGTTGACGGTAAAGAGGGCGTGATTGATCTGCCCCTGATTGTGGATTGGCCAAACCGCCCCTTGCAAAAAGTCTGCCACGAGACGGGCCGCGCGGCGGTGACGGAATGGAAGGTCTTGCGGCATGACGAGACAAGCACACGGATGCGGCTGTTCCCCCAAACGGGCCGCTCGCACCAATTGCGTATCCATATGCGGGAATTGGGACATCCAATTTTGGGCGATCCGTTCTATGCTACAGGGCCTGCACGCGACTTTCCGCGCCTCATGTTGCATGCAGAAACCCTGCGTCTGCGCCACCCTGATGGCGGGCGTGGCATGACCTTTCGAGCGAAAAACCCGTTCTAGGACCTGCGGCGCTTTGTCATGTCATAATTAGAATAATTCTAAAGATTGGGCCTGTAAGGCGCGAGTTAGCTTTCCTATATCGAGGGGATAACGGCAAAAAAAGGAACCTCCCCCATGGGCTTACGTATCAATGACATTGTCCCCAATCTTGAACTGACCACCGATCATGGCACCTTTAAATTCCATGACTGGATTGGCGATCAATGGGCCATTTTATTCTCTCACCCCAAAGATTTCACACCCGTCTGCACCACGGAATTCGGCGCAGTCTCTCAGCTTGGCGCAGAATGGGCCAAGCGCGGCACCAAAGTTATTGGCCTTTCCGTGGACAGCGTGGAAGAGCATGGCAAATGGAAATCAGACATTGAAAGCTTTGCTTCCGCCAAGGCCGAATTTCCAATCATTGCAGACCTTGATCTGACCGTGTCCAAAGCCTTTGATATGCTGCCAGCCGAGGCCTACCTGCCCGATGGTCGCACCGCCGCAGATAGTGCAAGCGTGCGCTCGGTCTTCATCATTTCGCCTGACAAGAAGGTGCAATTGATCATGACCTACCCCATGTCGGTTGGGCGCAATTTTGCCGAAGTTTTGCGCGCTCTGGATGCGTTGCAAGCCACCTTCGGGCAGCCAATTGCAACACCTGCAAATTGGCAACATGGCCAAGATGTGATCGTGGCGCTCTCGCTCAATGACGATCAAGCGCGTGAAAAGTTTGGCGAGATTGATGTGAAATTGCCTTACCTGCGCACCACGAAACAGCCAAGCTAATCAAAAAAGCCCCCGACACTCGGGGGCTTTTTATTTTACGCGGCAGTGCCGTTGCCTGTGATGGCGTAATTCGGCCTATGCAGATGCACGACCGTGCCAATCGGCAATTTTTCATAAAGCTCGATGACATGCGCGTTGACCATACGCACGCAGCCCGATGACGCGCTGGTGCCGATTGACCAAGGCTGTGGCGTGCCATGAATGCGCAAATAGGTATCGCGATCCCCGTCATAAAGATAAAGCGCGCGCGCACCCAATGGGTTTTCAGGCCCACCGGGGACACCGCTTGCAAATTCTGCGTAAAGATCTGGTTCGCGCGCAATCATCGCGGCTGTCGGTTGCCAACTCGGCCATTCAACCTTGCGGCGGATCGTATATTGCCCAGGCGATTGCAGGCCCGAACGGCCAACAGCCACGCCGTAGCGCATAGCGGTGCCATCATCGAGAATGTGGTAGAGATATTTTGCAATCGGGTCGACATGCACATGACCTGGCACCATGCCAGCCTTATGCACAATCCGTGTCGGCATCAGCCGGGGATGTAACCCCCACGGGTTTGGGCCTTGTGGTTCGGGGCGCTCAATCGTCTCGTCAAAGCCTACGGCATCTTGTGCCACGGCTGGGGTCGCAAGAAAAGCGGCGCTGCCTGCAAGAAACTGTCTGCGATCCATAGCAAAATCCATCGTTATGGGGCCAATTTATTAGCCGAAATATGCCGCAACTGCCCCTAATGACACAAGAACATCACGCATTGGGGCGGTTAACATTTGCGTCAGTGACGCCTTGGTAAAAACCCCCGCAACCAAAGCTGCGGGGGTTTTCTTAGTCTCAGGCGGGGCTTACTCCGCTGATGCTTCTTCTTCGCTGCGTTCTTCGCCAGTCTCTTGGTCAACCATTTTCATGGCCAAACGCACTTTGCCGCGGTCGTCAAAGCCCAAGAGCTTCACCCAGACCTCTTGGCCCTCCTGAAGAACATCGCTTGGATGGTTCAGACGGCGGTTTTCGATCTGGCTGACATGAACGAGACCATCGCGCTTGCCGAAGAAATTCACGAAAGCACCGAAATCAACGATTTTGACAACTTTGCCTTTGTAAACCTTGCCTTCTTCAGGCTCAGCCACGATGGAATAGATCATATCATTGGCCGCTTTGATGGCGTCTTGGTTCGCACTTGCGATCTTGATGATGCCATCATCATTGATATCAACCTTGGCGCCCGAGGTTTCCACGATCTCGCGGATCACTTTACCGCCAGACCCGATCACTTCGCGAATCTTGTCGGTTGGGATTTGCATGGTCTCAATGCGTGGGGCATGTGCCGAGAACGCATTGGCCGAAGACAATGCCTTGGACATTTCGCCAAGAATATGCATCCGCCCTGCTTTCGCCTGCGCAAGCGCCTTTTTCATGATTTCAGGGGTGATCCCTGCAACCTTGATGTCCATCTGCAGCGAGGTGATCCCCGCTTCAGTGCCTGCCACTTTGAAATCCATGTCGCCAAGGTGATCTTCATCACCAAGGATATCGGTCAAAATAGCGTAGGAGCCATCTTCTTCCAAGACCAGACCCATGGCCACACCCGCAACAGGGGCTTTCAACGGCACGCCTGCATCCATCATCGACAAGGAACCGCCACAGACCGAAGCCATTGAGGAAGACCCGTTCGACTCTGTGATCTCAGAAACCACGCGGATCGTGTAAGGGAAATCGGTTGGCGCAGGCAGAACCGCCTGCAACGCACGCCAAGCCAGCTTACCATGGCCGATTTCACGGCGACCTGGTGAGCCAACACGCCCAACCTCGCCCACAGAATAGGGGGGGAAGTTGTAATGCAGCAGGAAGTTTTCTTTGAAATTGCCATGCAGCGCATCGATGAATTGCTCATCATCGCCTGTGCCAAGCGTGGTCACAACCAAGGCCTGAGTTTCACCACGGGTGAACAGCGCCGAGCCATGCGTGCGGGGCAGAAGACCCGTTTCGCTGACAATCGAACGAACCGCATCCAAGGCACGGCCATCAATCCGCTTGCCGTCTTTCACAACCGAACCACGCAGAACCGAAGATTCCAGCTTCTTCAGTGCCGAACCAAGGTTTTCATCTGCCAATTCTTCTTCGGAAAGCTGCGCTTTGATCGCTTCTTTTGCGGCGGATACAGCGGCAACGCGGTCTTGTTTATCAAGGATCGCATAGGCGTCACGCATCTGCGCTTCACCCAAGGATTTCACCTTTTCATACAGCGCGCTGTAATCGGGTGGGGTGAAATCAAACGGCTCATTCGCCGCAACTTCTGCCAGATCAATGATCAGATCAAGCACGGGCTGCATTTGCTCATGGGCAAATGTGACCGCGCCGAGCATTTCATCCTCGGTCAGTTCATAGGCCTCGGATTCAACCATCATCACGGCGTCTTTGGTGCCCGCCACAACCAAATCCAAACGCTGGTCGGGGTTGTTGCGCAGACCCTGCATATCGTCAACGGTCGGGTTCAGGATGTATTCCCCATCCTCAAAGCCAACGCGGCAGCCTGCAATCGGCCCCATGAAAGGCACGCCCGAAATGGTCAGCGCTGCAGAAGCGGCGATCATCGCAACGATGTCAGGATCATTCACCAAATCATGGCTGAGAACCGTACACATCACGAGAACTTCGTGCTTGAAGCCCGAAACGAACAAGGGGCGAATGGGTCGGTCGATCAAGCGCGCGGTCAGCGTCTCTTTTTCGGTAGGACGCGCTTCGCGCTTGAAAAAGCCACCAGGCACCTTGCCTGCGGCGTAGTATTTCTCTTGGTAATGCACAGTCAGCGGAAAGAAATCCTGACCTGGCTTAGCTTCTTTGGCGAAGGTCACATTTGCCATAACGCTGGTTTCCCCGAGCGTTGCGATCACTGTGCCATCTGCCTGACGGGCAACCTTGCCCGTTTCTAGGGTGAGGGTTTCCTCGCCCCATTGAATCGATTTTTTCACTTCGTTGAACATCATCATTTCCTGTGTGGAAGCACTCCCAAGCCTTCTCGGGTCTTCCGTTTCATTGGCGGCCCCATTGCCGCCGACCCCCTTCATCATCCCATGCGCCGGGGTCGTTGCGTCACGTCTCAGATGCGCGCCACATAGCGCAGATTGTGCGATATGAAAAGCATAGACAGAAATCGCGCCTGAAATATCCAATGATCAAATGAAAAACGCCCGCTGACGGGATCAGCGGGCGCTTCAAACTGATAAAGGCAAAGATTAGCGGCGGATGCCCAAACGCTCGAGGAGCGACTGGTAACGCGCTTCGTCTTTCCCACGCACATAATCCAGCAACTTACGGCGCTGAGCAACAAGCTTAAGCAAGCCGCGGCGCGAATGGTTGTCTTTTGCGTGAGTTTTAAAATGCTCAGTCAGCGTAGTGATGCGCGATGTCAGGATCGCGATCTGCACCTCGGGGGAACCAGTGTCGCCCTCTTTGGTGGCAAATTCTTTGACCAAACGGTTCTTTTCTTCAGCAGTAATCGACATCGGGCTCTCCTTTACATTAGAGGGTTGCAGCACAGGCCGGGATGTCGTCCAGCAAGGCCATTTTCCCAAAGCGCAAGCGCCATGGATTGCGGCCACATAGGGGGGAATCGCGGAAATGAAAAGGCTTTTTTGACCTGTGCCGCCCAGGCCCGTTAACCTTGAGCGCAAATTTTCATCCAAAACCGCGGCGATTTATGGCATCTTCGGGCCTCGCCATACGCCGTTCATCGGCGCTTGGCATCACGCATCTGCTGCTGCCATAGCATCAGATTTTGCCATTAGGGCAAGGTTCGCGCCACATCACGCAAATCCGGTGATCGTTTGTGGGTATCGCATAATGTGCGGGAGTGGGTGATGCTTGCGCTTACGGGTTTGATCAGTTTGATCGCGGCGGGCTATGCCGCTGCAGGTATGTTTGACCTGCAATTGGATGAGGCCGAAGACGGGCCTGCGGAAAATAATCCGCAGATCACACCCCTGACCCTAAATTCTGCCCCGCTTGGGTTTTTGATCATGGGGGGCGAACAGCCTGACGCATTGATCGGCAGCGATGGTAACGATGAAATTCTCGGCGAGGATGGTGATGACATTTTGCTCGGCGGTATGGGACGGGACGTTCTATATGGCGGCACGGGCGATGACCTGATTGGTTTAGATCGCGATGATGTGGCGTTTGGTGGCTTCGGTGCAGATACATTCGCGCTGTCCTTTGATCCGCTCAATGGCTCCGATCAGCTTCCAGAAATCGCTGATTTCTCCCGCGGCGCCGATAAATTGGTGGTGAATTTAGCAGGCGACTGGGGCAGCGCCCCGAGCGTCACCTATGACAACACCACCCTTCCTGGAAATATCACGCTCTATGTCAATGATATGCCGGTTGCATTTCTCAGCGACATCTCCGACCTATCCGTTGATGATCTTGAATTTAATCTCCCCGATGGCGTGAGCATCGCCGACATTGCGCCGCGTTTCCCCGATCTGCTTGCGCCGAACACGCCACCTGCGCCCACTGGGCCAGTTTCGTCCCCAACACTTAATCTGCCAGAGGCCAATACCCCAGACCCAAGTCTCTCCGATTTGATTGACGAAAGCCTCGCACCCGCCGTTGAGGCGCGCGCCGACATGGCCGACAATCTTGGCCCCGTCTCAAACGATGCAATAACGGGCAGCGATGGGAATGACACAATCACAGGCGGCCTTGGCAATGATGCAATATTTGGAAATGACGGCAATGACATCCTCCAAGGCGGGGAAGGTGCGGATGAGTTGGTTGGGGATGGCGGCGATGATGGTATCCTTGGCGGCGCGGGAAATGACTTTATTGACGGCGGCGAAGGCAATGATGCGCTGATCGGTGAAACGGGGGATGATTACATCCTCGGCGGTGAAGGCGATGACATCATTCTCGCGGGCCTCGGCAATGACAGCCTCACGGGCGGGGCAGGTCATGATCTCATTCTGGGCGGCGCTGGCAATGATCGCATTGATGGGATCGTTGATGAGGCCGCAGGGGGCAGCGCTGACGATTTATCAGGCGATGAGGGTGACGACACCATCATCGCAGGCGCGGGCGATACCGTATTCGCGGGCAGTGGCGCAGATTTAATTATCGCGGCACCCTTGCTGCAACAGGCAGGCACCGCTGCACATATCCTAGACTTCGACCCTCAAGAGGATCGGATTGAACTTCTCTATGATCCGACCACAAACCCTGACCCAAGCCTTGAACTGCGTGAAATAGATGGCAGGACAGATGTCTATCTTGATGGCAATCTCGCCCTATCGCTGAGCCAGATAACGGGTCTAAATCCCGACAATATCCATCTGCGCGCGATTGGAGGCGCGTCCTAAAGAAAATGCGCCCGTAAGGCGGCCAAAACCGCCTCAGGCTGTTCTTCGGGCATGAAATGGCCTGTATTGGCCACGGCCTGCCCCGTCACGTTTTCCGCCCATGCCCGCCAGATCCCCAAAGGATCACCCGTGCGCGCGGGAAAGCCTGCCTCAGCCCAGAGAAAGCAGAGGGGCGCCGTGATCATCCGACCCGCCGCCCGATCTTCTGCATCCAATCCGCGATCAAAAAATGCGCCCGCGCGGTAATCGTTGCACATTGCTGCAATGCGCGCAGGATCAGCCGCTTGGGCGCGATAGGCGGCCAAAGCCGCGTCAGAAAAGGCGCTTAGATCTTTGGTATATGTCCATGAGGCCAATGTCCAATCCATATAGGCCGGCCCATCTGTCGCGATCATCCGCTCGGGCAAAGGGGCGGGCTGCGCAAGGAACGTCCAGTGATAGGCCTTCATCGCCAATTCCGCATCCCATGCCGCCCAAAAATCAACGGTCGGAACGATTTCCAAAATCGCCAAACGCTCAAGCCTATCAGGATGATCCAAAGCAAAGCGATAGGCCACGCGTGCGCCGCGATCATGCCCCGCAATATGGGCCTTTTCGATGCCGAAATGATCCATCACGCCCGCCACATCCAAAGCCATCTCACGCTTGGAGTACATGCGATGTTCTTCATCGGCGGCGACAACTTCACTCTCACCATAGCCGCGCAAATCAGGGATGATCACATGAAAATCGCGGGCCAAATCGGGCGCGACTTTTGACCAGCACATATGGTTTTGAGGATAGCCATGCAGCAAAATCAAGGGCGCACCATGACCGCCATGATGCACTGAAAGCGTGATTCCGTTGGTTTTGATTTGTTCCTTCACAAAACCTGAAATCGCGCTGTCCATCGGTGCCTCCAAGATCAATTCCACAAAATTGGCGTGGTCGAATAGGGAATATAGAGCGGGTGTTTGGGATGACCTTCCTTCGACAATCCCAAATGGTAAAGCGGTTTTTCAACTTGGCGCAGCAATGCCGCCACCTGCGCCCCCCGCCCCAAAAACGCCCCATGCGCCCCCCATGCACAGATGATCTGATGCGCCGCAGTTGCGCATTCTAAAATGGCATCATCATTGGCAGGCCCAATCGGATCAGCGGCGGCCCGCATCGCGCGGGGGTCTGTGTCGCGCCATGCGAAAATATTCACCACTGTGAAGCTGCCAAACCCAAGCGCGCGGGCACGGCGTTCGCAGCGCTCGACTGTGGGGTCGTTTTGCGTCTCGGTCGCGGTGGAGGGGTTCAGCATCACAAACCCCACGCGCTGGCCGTCTCCCTCCCAAATCCGCGTGAGGCTATAGCGATAGGCCTCACAATCGGAATAGACCGCCTCTGACGCGGCATCACCCTTTTGGAACACGCGGCGGATCACAGGTTGAACACGCGGCTTGGATGCAGCTCGCCCCCCATATACCGCCCAATGGCAACAGGCCGCCCCTCAAAACTGGCCCATGCTTGATCACCATAATTGGGTGCAGCATCCATCACCTGCCCAGGGTTTCCAACCCGCAGGCGCTGCGCGCCTTCTGAGGTTGCGCGCACATGTGGCAAACCGTCCAACGCATATTCGAGTGGCAAGAGAGCCGCATCAAGCGCCGTGGTTTTTGCGGCCAATTCAACCTGTTCCAAGCTCACAGCATCGTCCAAGTCAAAAGGCCCCGACCACAGACGGCGCAACCACGCAACATGGCCATAACAGCCCAATGCGGCACCCAAATCGCGCGCAATCGCGCGCACATAACCCCCCTTGCCGCAGACCATCTCTAAGACAGCAGACTCAGGGTTTTTGCGCGAAACCAGATCAAGCGTCTCAACGTAAAGCGGCCGCGCGGATAGTTCCACATCTTCGCCCGCCCGCGCCAAGGCATAGGCGCGCTGACCATCTATTTTCACAGCTGAATATTGCGGCGGAATTTGCGTGATATGCCCCCGAAACGCGGCTAGGCCCGCACGAATATCGTCATCACTCGGCCTCAGGTCAGAGCGCGCGATCACCTCGCCTTCGGCATCATCAGTATTGGTCGCCGCGCCAAAGGTGACTTCAAACTCATAGGCTTTGAGGGCATCGGTGATGTAAGGCACCGTCTTGGTTGCTTCGCCAAGCGCCACCGCCAAAAGGCCTGTCGCTTCAGGATCAAGCGTGCCTGCATGGCCCGCTTTATTCGCATCCAACGCCCATTTCACTTTGTTCACCACAAAGTTGGAACTCACCCCCGCAGGTTTATCGACAATCAACCAGCCTGAGATGTCGCGTCCCCGTTTGCGCCGTGCCATGCGTGATCCTTCCAAAATCCAAGAGGGGTCGCGTTACTCTAGGCCTGTTTGCGCGTCAACCACAGCCCCTAAGATCGGCCCAAGGGGCAAACCGAAATCCGCGCGCCCCAATTGCGGCGCATAGAAGCGGGATACGTTTCCGTCCAAAAACAGCGCGTTGTTGATGGCGAAATGATCCCGAAACACGCGGGCAAATTGGTGGAATGTGACAGGCGCATCCGAAATCACCGCCACAACAGATGTCCCATCCATCCGAACGCCAACGCCGTTGCGAATATATCGCGATGTGCTGTCGGGCAAAAAGGCGGGATGCAACGCACCATCAATCACCAACATCGGGCCAGATTGTGTCGCATATTCGCAAACGGGTGGCGCGGCTTCAAAGCTGCGCGCCTCAATCACCGCGGCCTTCCCTGCATTCAGGCAGAACACGCCATTTGGCAGAAGGCCAAAATTACCTGGCCCATCAGATGTGATGATCCGCATCTCCTCTTGGCCTTGCTCAACATAAAGACCGACAGGTCGGCGATCAGGGTGATACATCCCGCCATTCATTGCAAAGGCCAAAACCTGATTTTCAGGTAAGCTGTCAGCCACATTGAGGAAGGAACCAAAAATCTCGCCCGCACCATCGCGTAGAAAGAGCCGCATCTGAGCGCGGGTCAAATCAATTTCACACGCGGTGAAAGGCGTTTCTTCAAAGCGAAAATCCGCGCAAGATACAGGCGCCTGATCCGCCCATAGGACTGCAGGCCCGCCTCCGCCCAGCGCACATAAGGCGCCCAAAAGCAGTGATTTAATCTTCCCCGTCATCGCGATCTGGGGCCTCGACATCGCGGCGCACTTTTTCATCGGCAAACATACGGCGCGTCTCGTCCATGCGATCAAAGGTTTCATCAATCAAAAACCGCAGGTCAGGTGCATATTTCAGCGTCATCTCACGACTGATGGCGCGGCGTAATTCGCCCGTGTTGCGCCGCAGCGCTGTCAGGGCTTCCTCGCGCTGACCACCGCCCAACGGCATCACATAAACATGCGCCACTTTGAGGTCTGGGGTCGCGCGCACTTCGCCCACTGTGATTGACAGGCGATTAAGCTCGGCATCATGCACTTCGCCGCGGTTCAGCACATCGGACAGAGTGCGGCGGATCAATTCGCCCACGCGCAACTGGCGCTGTGATGGGCCTGGCCCCTCATGGAACTTGTTTTTTGCCATCCGCACTCTCCTAAGTCTCTCTCGCATCTAGGCGATCATGGCCCGCCTCGCAAGCGCGGGCTTTCCGATTTGCATCGCTTGCGGTAGAGGGAAGGGAACACAGGAGGATGGCATGAGCGAGTCAATCGGGATCATCATTACAGGCGCATCAGGCCGCATGGGGCGGATGTTGATCGAAACCGTAGAGGCCAACCCCGCCACCCATTTGGTCGGCGTCACCGAACGCCCGGGCCATACATGGATCGGTCAGGATTTGGGCGCAGCCATGGGGCGCGGTGAGATGGGTGTGCCAGTCGTGGACGACCTTCTTGAAATTTTGCCCAAAGCCAAAGCCATCATCGACTTCACATCGCCTGAAGCCACGGTGGCGCATTCAGTTTTGGCGGCCCAAGCCCGTGTGGCCCATGTCATTGGCACAACGGGCATGGATGATGCAGCGCTTGCAAAACTCAAGGCCGCCGCTCGCCATGCCACCGTCGTGCGCGCAGGCAATATGAGCCTAGGGGTCAACCTGCTCGTGCAGATCACCAAACAGGTGGCCGCTGCATTGGATGAGGATTTCGACATTGAAATCGTGGAGGCGCATCACAACCGCAAGGTTGATGCCCCTTCTGGCACGGCCATCATGCTCGGCGAAGCCGCCGCAGAGGGGCGCGGGGTTTCCCTTGCAGATGTCCGCGATGCAGGCCGTGACGGGATCACTGGCGCGCGGGAGGCGGGCGCAATAGGTTTTTCCGCCATTCGAGGCGGCGATATTGTCGGCGAGCATGATGTGATCTTTGCGGCGGCAGGGGAACGTCTTGTCCTGCGCCATATTGCAACGGATCGCGCCATTTTTGCGCGCGGCGCCCTCAAGGCTGCTATTTGGGCACAAGACCAAGGCCCAGGTGAATTTTCTATGCTGGATGTGCTTGGACTGTGATCTAAGCCGCTCTATCTTTCGTAACACAGCAATAGATGTTGGTTACGGAGCAGACTATGCTGAACAGATTGGCGCTCGGCACAATGCTTGGTGTCTTGATTGTGGCGGATGCCGCAGCGGCGGAAGGCTTTACGCCCGTGACGGATCGCGCAAGGTTCGTTTCTTTGATCGAAGGGCGCGAACTCACCCGTTTTGGCATTCGATTGACGGTTGAGCCTGATGGCGACATCACGGGCCGCGCCTTTGGACGCCCAGTTACGGGGGATTGGGCGTGGCAAAATGGCTATTTCTGCCGCAATCTCAGCTTTGGCGCAGAGCCATTAGAATATAATTGCCAATTGGTGGAGGAGCGGGAGGGCACCCTGCGATTTACGGCTGATGAGGGTGCGGGCATCTATGCTGACCTGACACTGCGCTAGGCGGCAGGGCCCGCATCAAAAATCAATGGCGATGCCTTTTTTCTCCCAATCGCCATAGCGCACGGGTTCGGGGCCATCGCGCCCCCCAAGCTCCTTGGGCAATTCTACCGCTTCCGCCTCAGCGCGGCGGGCTTCCGCCTCCGCCAAGGCCCGCTGTGCAGCGGGCGGCAGGTCACGCTTGTCCGTCTTAGTCTCACTCATAGCGGCCTCATAGCGCAGCAAAAGGGCTGCATGATTGATCTCTGTCTCCCCCGTGATATACGGCAGCGAAACCCAGAGACAAGGATAGAAAATGGCGCGGACACGCGAAGAGGGTCGCCAAGACACCCAAGGTTTAGGCCCCCGCAAGGCCGCATTGGCCATTTTGCGCGCGGTTTATCTTGACCGCCAGATGGTCGCTCATCTCGACCAACCGCGCGGTCTTGCCCCCGAGGATCGCGCCCGCGCCGAGCGTTTGGCCCAAACGGTGCTGCGCCACACAGGCCGCATTGACACCTTGCTGTCAGCCTATCTCGAGCGCCGTCCACACCCATTGGCCCAAAATATTTTGCGCCTTGGGGTTGCAGAATTGTTGCTTGATGAAGCCGAAGCCTATGGCGTGGTCAACGCGGCTGTTGCCATCGCCAAACAAGGCCGCGCAACAGGCGGCGCGGCTGGTTTGATCAACGCTGTCCTGCGTAAGGTTGATCAAGAAGGGCGTGCAAGATGGGCGCAACTGGCCCCACAAACCTTGCCCGTTTGGTTGCGCAAAGCGGTTGGGGGGGCATGGGGCGAAACCGCAACCCGCGCGATTGAAGCAGCGCATGAGGCAGGTGCGCCAATTGACATCACCTTACGCGACCAAAGCGCCCCCTTCGAGGCAGGTGAACCCTTGCCCACAGGCAGCATCCGATTGCCGCGCCAAACCCAAATATCCACGCTAGGCGGCTATGAGGCGGGTACGTTTTGGGTGCAAGATGCCGCCGCCGCCCTTCCTGTGAAACTCTTAGGCGATGTGTCAGGGAAACCTGTGCTTGATCTATGCGCAGCACCTGGCGGCAAGACCATGCAGCTTGCAGCAGCAGGGGCGAAGGTCACCGCTCTTGATTTGTCGAAACACCGTATGGGCCGCGTGCGTGACAATCTACGCCGCACGGGCCTGTCGGCGGATATGGTCACGGCTGACGCGTTGGAATTCAACAGTGGCCCTTGGCCCATCATCGTGCTTGATGCGCCCTGCTCGGCGACAGGAACAATAAGACGGCACCCCGACCTGCCCTTCGTCAAATCCGCCCGTGAAGTGGAAGCGCTGACAAAGCTGCAAATGCAAATGCTTGATCATGCTATATCGCTTTTGGACACAGGCGGGCGCATGGTGTTTTGCACCTGCTCGCTCTTGCCCAATGAGGGTGAAAACCAAATCAAAGCCGCGCTGAAACGACACCCTAACCTCGCCGTCTTGCCACTTGATCCCACAGCACTTGGGGTTGATCCCGCATGGATCAGTGCCGAAGGCGGTCTGCGTATCTTGCCGCATTACTGGCAAGATCGTGGCGGAATTGACGGATTTTACATGGCGCTTTTGCAAAAGCGGTGACAGCGCAGGTTCAAGCCGCTACACAAGACAGGACGCTTGGCCAGCTGCTTGAATTATACGCATAATGACATCACTCCCGCTCCCGATCAGGGGATCGCAATCGGTGCCTGCCTTACCCGTTTCGCAACCTCATCAGGCTGCGGGCCGTGTTCATTTGGGGCTCAGCATCGCGGATTTGCGATGGCTGCTCAGCCCCAAGGCCCTTGGTATCATTTGGCAGCCCGCGCCTTTTTCCCTGCCCAATCCACTGCGGGGGCAGCAGATTTTGGCGGGCAATTACGCAGGCGCGAACGGATTGATTGCCTTGGCAGGTCACGCCCCATGGCAGCACGCCACAGAGATTTCCGCGCATGGGTTTGACTGGCTTGATGACCTTGCTAGCTTGGGCAATCGCCCCGCCCGCGATCTGGCGCAGGGGTGGCTTGCCCTTTGGATCCGCGACCATGACCGCCCCTTTGCGCGCCAAGGCAAGGCTTGGACATTAGAGGCCATCTCTGCGCGCCAGATCAGCCTATTGACCCATGCGCATTTTTTAATGGCTGGACAAAACACCGCTGATCGCAAGGCGATGTTCAAACTTTTGGCGCGCCAAACGGCATGGCTTCGCCATGAGGTGACACGCTGCCCTGACCCTGTCGCGCGACTACACGGCGCAACCGCTTGGGTATTTTCGACTTCAAGCCTCATGGGAATGGAGGGGGTGCGACCCAAAGCGATACAGTGCCTTGAGAAAGCGGCCGCTCAGCTTAGCACTGCGCCTGAGGCCGATCTTCCCCGCAATCCTGCAAGACTTGCTTCGGCCTTAGCGGATTTGGTTTGGATGCGCGCGGTTCTCGGTCGTGCCGCAACCCCTCAGGCGGTGCAGCAGGCCATCACGCGCCTCTCTGATTGCGTCAGTGTTCTGCGCCCACCGCACGGCGCTTTAGCTCGATTTCATGGGTGCGATGGGGGCGCACCTGCCCTTTTGTCTCAAATCCAAGATCGGGCTGATGAGGGGCGTAAGCCCGCAGCCCTACCCCGTTTCAGCCATGCAGCAGGCTATATTCGCCTCAGCTGCGCCGCGTCTTGCCTGATATTGGACGCAAGCCCACCCCCCCTCAAAAGGGAAGGGGATATGGCCCATGCAAGCACGAATGCAATGGAATTCAGCGTCAACCGCTTGGCCTTTATCACCTCCTGCGGGACAGGGGCGGGGTTCGGGCCAGATTGGATGCGCGCGGGCCGCGCCACACAAAGCCACTCCACCGCCTGTCTCGCGGGTCGCTCCTCGGCGGGATTGGATGGTGCAACCTTGATTGGGGGGGCGACACAGGTCGCTCAAAGCTCAAAACCCACCCACGGCGCCGAGCGCGTGGCGGTTTCTCATAATGCGTGGCAAGCAGATTGGGGCCTGCACCACATTCGCGCCCTGACCCTATCCCATGATGGGATGCGCCTTGGGGGTGAAGATGCATTTGCGCCGCGCAATGAGGAAGATCGTGTCATTTTTGCGGCCCGCATGGCCCAAACCCCTAGGGGCAGTTTGGGCTTTAGCCTCCATTTCCACGTGCATCCCACGATCACAGCACAAAGCGACATGGGCGGACGGGCCGCCTCGTTCCTATTGCCAGATGGGCAAGTTTGGGTCTTGCGGCCAAGCGAAGGCGCAGAGCTTGTTTTGCGCCCTTCGGTTTACTTTGATCCCGACCATCGAAATCCACGCGCGACAAAACAGGTGGTTCTCTTTTCCACGCTAGCAGATTATGGGGGCGCCATCGGATGGTGTTTTCTGCGCGCGCAATAGCACGGGGGCATCATGCGACCCCGTGATTGATGCAAATGCCAAGGAAACCCCATGACCGATCTCGCCCCCCTCTCCCGCGCCCTGATCTCTGTTTCTGACAAGACAGGTCTGATTGAGTTTGCCACGGCCTTAGCCGCACGGGGGGTTGATCTTTTGTCGACAGGTGGCACAGCCAAAGCCCTGCGCGAGGCAGGTCTTGCGGTGCGTGATGTCTCCGAGGTTACAAAATTTCCTGAAATGATGGATGGCCGCGTCAAAACCCTGCATCCGATGGTTCATGGCGGCTTGCTAGCTTTGCGTGACAATCCTGATCACCAAGCCGCCATGGCCGAGCATAACATCGCGCCGATTGATCTATTGGTGGTCAATCTCTACCCGTTCGAGGCGACTGTCGCCAAAGGGGCAAGCTACGAAGATTGCGTTGAAAATATCGACATCGGCGGGCCCGCGATGATCCGCGCTGCCGCAAAGAACCACGGTTTTGTCAGCGTTGTGACTGATCCCGAAGATTATGCCGCCCTTCTGGCCGAGTTGGATGCGCAAAACGGCCAAACCACGCTGCGCTTCCGCCAAACTTTGGCGCAGACCGCCTATGCCCGCACCGCCGCCTATGATGCGGCTGTCTCCACTTGGATGGCCAATGCTTTGGGCGATCCCGCACCGCGCCGCCGTGCTGTGGCAGGGCGTTTGGTGCAGTCTTTGCGTTACGGCGAAAACCCACATCAAGCGGCGGCCTTTTATACCGATGGCACAGGCCGTGCGGGCGTTGCCACCGCGAAACAGCACCAAGGCAAAGAGCTATCCTACAATAACATCAACGACACAGACGCAGCCTTTGAATTGGTCAGCGAGTTCTTGCCCGAGGGCGGCCCTGCCTGTGCGATTATCAAACATGCCAATCCCTGTGGCGTTGCCCGTGGCGCAAGCCTGACCGAAGCCTATTTGCGGGCCTTTGACTGCGACCGCACATCGGCCTTTGGGGGGATTATCGCCTTCAACCAACCGCTTGATGGCGCGACTGCAGAGGAAATCACAAAGATCTTCACCGAGGTTGTTATTGCCCCCGGTGCAGATGAGGAAGCGCGCGCCATTTTCGCCGCCAAGAAAAATCTGCGCCTCTTGACCACGGATGCGCTTGCAGACCCAAAAGCAGCGGCAATGACCATCCGCCAAGTTTCAGGCGGGTATCTGGTGCAAGACAAAGACAATGGCCAAATTGATCTGAGCGATCTGAAAGTCGTGACCAAACTTAAACCATCCGATGCGCAGCTCACTGATTTGCTGTTCGCATGGAAAGTGGCCAAGCACGTCAAATCGAACGCGATTGTCTATGTCAAAGACGGCGCCACTGTTGGCATCGGCGCAGGCCAGATGAGCCGTGTCGACAGTTCGCGCATTGCCGCGCGCAAGGCGCAGGATATGGCCGACATCCTTGGTCTTGCGCAAAGTCCTGCGATTGGTTCAGTTTTGGCCTCTGACGCTTTCTTCCCCTTCCCCGATGGTCTGCTTTCGGCTGCAGAGGCAGGGGCCAAGGCGGTCATCCAACCAGGCGGCTCCATGCGCGATGACGAGGTGATCGCTGCCGCCGATGAGGCAGGCCTTGCGATGGTCTTTACAGGAATGCGCCATTTCCGTCACTAAGGGGGCCATGATGACCCGTTTAACACTTATTGCCGCACTGTTTTGGATCATCCTTGATCAGGCCAGCAAGTGGATCATGCTTTTGGTCCTTGATCTGGATCGTGTCGGACAGGTCTTGGTCATGCCGCCCTATCTGAATTTCATCATGGGTTGGAACCGCGGGATAAATTTTGGCCTCTTCGCCAACAGCCCCGACCTTCTGCGTTATGGTTTGATTGCTTTGGCGCTTGCGGTTTCCGCGTGGATGATCCAGCTGGGCCGCAACAGCCAGAGCAAACTCAGCGCGTTTGCGGCGGGCTCAGTGGCAGGTGGGGCTTTGGGAAATGCGTTTGACCGCCTCTATCACGGGGCGGTTGTGGATTTCCTGAACATGTCCTGCTGCGGGATCAATAACCCCTATACGTTTAATATCGCAGATATCGGTATATTTGCGGGTGTGTTCGGGTTGCTCTTGTTTTCGAATGACGAAAAGCCCAAGGTGTGAGAGAAACCTTGGCATGACGTGGTGCTTTGTGCCATGGAGGATTTTATGAGCCGCAAACCGCATATTCTCCTGACCTTATGCGCCCTGATGGGCCTTGCCGCCTGTTCACAAGGCGACCCATCTTTGATGAATTTACGCGCCAACCAATCTGGCCCAGATGAATTTGCCATTTTGCCAACACGCCCCATTGAAATCCCAACGGATTTGGCGGCGCTGCCTGAACCAACACCCGGTGGCACAAACCGCACCGACCCAACCCCTGAGGCAGATGCGATTGCCGCGCTTGGCGGAAATGCAGCGCGCGCCGGTGGTGTAACCAACAGCCTTTTGGCCCATGCGACACGCTTTGGTATTGAAGAGGGTATCCGCGACCAATTGGCTGCGGAAGATTTGGCCTTCCGCCGTGACAATGATGGGCGGCTCTTGGAGCGGGTCTTTGGCGTGAATGTCTATTACCGCGCCTATCGCCCGATTTCCTTGGATCGTTATGCCGAACTTGAGCGTCTGCGCCGTGCGGGCATTCGCACCCCCGCCGCACCCCCCGAGCCGCAGCCGCAGTGAGCCCGCATTGATCATCACTTTGTGACCGCGCCCTTGCGCGCGGCTGATTGAACCCTGTGCAGCGGCGGCCTATCTGTTTTTGCACATAGGCCAACCTAGGAGGAATTATGCGCAGGATCATTGCGGCTTTAGTGGGGCTTGCATTGCTGCCAATCGGCACAGGCTACGCGCAAACCTCTGGCGATGTGACGAGCTTTACCTTGGACAATGGCATGGATGTGGTTGTGATCGAAGATCACCGCAGCCCCGCCGTTGTGCATATGGTCTGGTATCGCACTGGCGCGGCCGATGAACCTGAAGGCAAATCAGGCATCGCGCATTTCCTTGAACATTTGATGTTCAAAGAAACTGAAACCCGCGAAAGCGGAGAGTTTTCGCGCATTGTCGAAGAAAATGGCGGCGATGATAACGCGTTCACCTCGTGGGATTATACGGCCTATTTCCAACGTGTGGCCGCTGACCGCTTGCCTTTGATGATGGAGCTTGAGGCCGATCGCATGGCCAATCTGCGCCTCAACCCTGATGAGGTGGAGACCGAGCGCAGCGTGATATTAGAAGAACGCGCACAGCGCACAGATAGCAATCCAGGCGCGCTGTTTAACGAAGAATTCCGCCAATTGGCCTATCCAAGCCACCCTTACGGCATTCCGGTCATCGGGTGGCGCACGGAAATGGAGACGCTCAGCCGCGAAGATGCGTTGGCCTTTTACGAAACCTATTACGCCCCAAATAACGCGATCCTTGTTGTGGCAGGTGATGTGACCCCTGAGGAGGTGCGCAGACTGGCGCAAACCTATTACGGCCCGCTCGCTTCTGCAGAATTGCCCGCCCGCGCGCGGGTCGAAGATACCACCCTTCCACAAGATCAACGATTTGAATTTGCCGATGAACGTGTCGCGCAGCCTTATGTGATGCGCAGCTATCGCGCGCCAGAGCGCGACCATGGCGCGCAGGAGGACGCCGCAGCCCTCAGCCTATTGGCTGAGATCTTGGGGGGTGCCCCTTCTACCTCCGTCTTGGGGCGCGCCTTGCAATTCGACACACAGCGCTCGGTCTTTGCGACTGCCTATTACTCGGGCCTCAGCCTTGACGACACGCAATTCACCTTGATCAATATGCCAAGCGCGGGCGTCACCCTTGCAGAGGCGGAAGCCGATCTAGATGAAGTCATTGCAGAGTTTCTAGAGCGCGGGATTGATCCAAACCAGTTTGAACGGATCAAATTTCTATATGAGGCCTCGGATATCTATGCGCGCGACAATGCTTCGGGGCTTGCGCGGCTTTACGGAATGGCCCTGACCTCAGGGCTTGAGGTGGAAGATGTCCAAAACTGGCCAGATGTGATTGCGGCCACCACGATGGACGATGTTATGGATGCGGCGCGGGCGCTGTTTGCAGATGCGCCGCGCGTGACAGGCTATTTGACCCAAGCACAGGCGGCGGAGAATTGATCATGCCTTTTGTCAAACATATCTCTGCCGCACTTTTTGCTGTTATCTCCCTCGTCACACCGCTGCGTGCGGAAATTCAAATTCAGCCTGTCCTCAGCCCCAATGGCCATAGCGCATGGTTGGTTGAAGATCATTCGATCCCCTTTGTGGCGCTTGATATTCGTTTTGAGGGCGGCACGAATTTGGATGAACCCGGCAAACGCGGGGCGACCTATATGATGACAGGCCTGCTTGAGGAAGGCGCAGGCGATCTCACGGCACAGGGTTTTGCCGAGGCTGTGCAGGGCTTGGCCGCAGAATTTTCATTCTCATCCTATCGCGATACTGTGGCCATCAGCGCGCGCATGCTGACGGAAAATCGCGATGCGGCGGCTGCACTTTTGCACGAGGCGTTAAGCAATCCTCGCTTTGATGCCGATGCCATTGAACGGGTGCGGGCTCAAATTCAGTCAATACTGGCAAGCCAAGCGCAAGACCCAAATGCAATTGCAGGCCAAACATTTAATGCCTTGGCCTTTGGCGACCACCCTTATGCATCCGCCGAAGAAGGCACCCCAGACAGCATTGCGTCCTTGACCCGCGATGATCTGATCACGGCCCATCGCAATGCTTTGGTCACATCAAGGGTGTCCATTGGCGCATCGGGCGACATCACTGCCGAGGAATTGGGCGATCTCATTGACCGCCTTCTTGAGGGGTTGCCACAAACAGGGCCTGCCTTGCCGAGCATGGCAGGGTTTTCACCAAACACGCGCCAAGCCGTAATTGACTATCCAAGCCCACAATCCGTGATCCTCTTTGGGATGGAAGGGATTGCGATGGATGACCCCGATTTTTTCCCTGCCTTCGTGTTGAATGAAATCATTGGGGGCGGGTTCCGCGCGCGGCTGATGGAAGAACTGCGCGTAAAGCGTGGGTTGACCTATGGGGTTGGCACAAGCCTCTCGACAGCCGATTGGCAGCCCATGTGGCTGGGACAATTCTCCTCATCAAACGCCACAGTTGGCCAAGCATTAGAGCTGGTCGATCAAATCCTGCGCGATGTCGCGGAAAATGGTGTAACTGACGAAGAATTACTGCGCGCCAAACGCTATATGACGGGGGCCTACCCCCTTCGCTTTGACGGAAATGGATCCATTGCAGGGATCATGGCAGGGATGCAGCAAAGCGGGATGCCGATTGACTATATCGCCAACCGCAATGCCTTCGTTGAGGCGGTCACATCTGAGGACATCGCCCGTGTCGCAAAACGGCTTTTGGATATTGATAAAATGCTGACCGTGGTTGTGGGGCAGCCCGAGGGGCTGAACACTGCCCCCTAACGCGCGTTCCATTTCCGAATCGTGCAGTCGCGTGCTACTGATAGTGGCATGGGAAAGCCTGACCACAACATAAATGCCAATGAAGCCGTAGCGCGGCCGGTGATCCGCCAGCTTGATGAAGCGGCAATCAACCGAATCGCGGCAGGCGAAGTCGTGGAGCGGCCCGCCTCCGCGGTCAAGGAATTGGTGGAAAACGCGATAGATGCAGGGGCACGGCGGATCACAGTAGAAATCGCACATGGCGGCAAAACCTTGATCCGCGTCAGTGATGATGGCTGCGGCATGGGCCCTGAAGATTTGCCCATGGCCCTCTCCCGCCATGCGACATCTAAGATTGACGGCTCAGACCTGTTGAATATTCAAAGTTTCGGCTTTCGTGGCGAGGCGCTGCCCAGTTTGGGCGCGGTTGGCCGCCTGACCATCACCAGCCGCGCAGCTGGTGAGGATGGTCATGAGATCTCTGTCTCGGGTGGACGGCAAGAGCGGATCAAGCCCGCCTCTATGTCACTTGGCACGGTGGTGGAATTGCGCGATCTGTTTTTCGCAACCCCCGCGCGACTGAAATTCCTCAAGACCGAACGCGCCGAAACCCAAGCAATCACCGATGTCGTCAAACGCCTCGCCATGGCCGAGCCCAGCGTTGGGTTCCAATTGATTGATTGCAGCGATGGCCGCCGCACTCTGTTTTCCGTTGATCCCGAAACAGGGGATCTCTTTGATGCGCTTTCCAGTCGATTGGGCCAAGTAATGGGCCGCGATTTTGTGGATAACGCCCTTCAGATTGACGCAACCCGCGAGGAAATCCGTCTCATCGGTCTGGCAGCCCTGCCAACCTATTCTCGTGGCTCTGCGGTGGCACAATATCTTTTCGTCAATGGTCGCCCCGTGCGCGACAAGCTTTTGATCGGGGCGCTGCGTGGGGCTTATGCCGATTTCCTTAGCCGCGATCGCCACCCTGCTGCGGCGCTCTTCATCGAATGCCCGCCTGAACGGGTGGATGTGAATGTGCATCCTGCAAAGGCAGAAGTGCGGTTCCGCGAGGCGGGTGTCGTGCGGGGGTTGATTGTCTCTAGCTTGCGCCATGCCTTGGCCGAGGCGGGCCATCGCGCATCAAGCACCGTGGCCGCAGAAACCTTGGGCGCCATGCGCCCCGAGGGTGGCGCGCCGCAGCAGGTCTATCAAGGTGGTTACTCGGCACCACAAACGCGGCCCAGCACCTATCGCAGCGCCTATGCGTTTCAAGCGCCCGAACAGGTTGGCCTCTCTGAAGCAGCCCCCCAATTTGACGCCCCATCCCACCGCGTGGCAGATTCTGAAATCGCGCCCTCTTTTGCCGAAAACAGCCATCCTTTGGGGGCGGCCGCGGCACAACTGCATGAGAATTACATCATCGCCCAAACCGCCACGGGCCTTGTGATCGTGGATCAACACGCCGCCCATGAACGCTTGGTTTATGAGCGGCTGAAAAAACAGATGGCCACCAACGGCGTGGCGCGGCAGACTTTGCTAATCCCTGATATTGTGACCCTTGGGCCTGATGCCGCCATTCTTCTGGATCACGCTGACAGTCTTGCGCAATTTGGTCTGATCATTGAGCCCTTTGGCGAAGGCGCACTTGCCGTGCGCGAAACCCCTGCCATTCTGGGTGCGGTCAACAGCGAGGCACTGCTGCGCGATATTTTGGACGAGATTGCCGATATGGGCGAAAGCCAAATGGTGCAGGCTCGGATTGAGGCGATCTTGTCACGCGTGGCCTGTCACGGATCCATCCGTTCGGGGCGTGCAATGCGCGTGGAAGAGATGAACGCGCTTTTGCGCGAAATGGAGGCCACCCCGCATTCTGGTCAATGCAACCATGGCCGCCCCACATATGTGGAACTTGCCTTGAGCGATATTGAAAAACTTTTTGGCCGCAGGTGAGTGATGCAGCTTGATCTGTCCAATCCAATAATCCTTGGCGCACTCATTGGAGGGGTGATCCTCATCGCCCTTTTTTGGGTGACCCTTGCAGGGGTGAAAGCGGCCAATCGATCGGCTGCAATGATGGAACCCTTGGCCCGCAACCTTGGCGGTCTTGAAGCACGGGTTCAATCTCTTTCCGATGGGCAACAGCAACTATCGGGTGGACTTGCGCAGGTGGTTGATCTGCAATCCAAGACCCAAGCACAGATGTTGCAGGCCATGGAGCGCCGCCTTGAGGAAGTGCAAAAGGGCATGAGTGAGACGCTGCACGGCACATCAACGCGCACAGCCCGCAGCCTTGGGGAATTGCAGCAGAAGCTCGAACAAATCGACCGCGCGCAGGCCAAGATTGAGAAACTGTCAGGCGATGTTTTGGGCCTTCAGGACATTCTTTCAAACAAGCAAACGCGCGGCGCATTTGGCGAAATTCAGCTCAATGATATTGTCTCAAAGGCGCTGCCCAGTGACAGCTACGCGTTCCAAGCGACCCTCTCAAACGGCAAGCGCGCCGATTGCTTGATCCATCTGCCCAAACCCCCTGGCCCGATTGTGATCGACAGCAAATTCCCGCTAGAGGCCTATGAGGCATTGCGCGCAGCAAAGACCGCACAAGAAACCCAAGACGCCGCCCGCGCCTTTCGCACATCTGTGCGCGGCCATATCAAGGCAATTTCTGAGCGCTATATTCTTGAGGGCGAAACCGCCGATGGCGCGCTGATGTTCCTGCCATCCGAAGCGGTTTATGCCGAATTGCACGCCAATTTCCCTGAGATTGTCCGCGAAGGATTCGCGGCGCGGGTCTGGATTGTATCCCCCACCACCTGCATGGCCACGCTCAACACGATGCGGGCGGTTCTCAAAGATGCACGGATGCGCGAGCAAGCGGGCGCGATCCGCAAGCAACTGGGCCTTTTACATCGTGATGTGGAACTGGTGTTTGAGCGGGTGAATAAGTTGAACACCCATTTCGGGCAGGCGCGCAAAGATATTGATGACATTTCAATCGCCGCAGAACGCGCAGGCAAACGGGCGATCAAGCTTGATAATTTCGATTTTGAGGAAATCGCCCCTGACCCAATGCCACCGCTTCCCGATAAATAGGTCAGCTCCGCGCGAAAACATGGGCGAGAATTTTGCTTAATTCCTTCACATCCGTTTCGGTAAAGGCATCCGCCTGATCGCTGTCGATATCAAAAACCGCAATTAACGCGCCCTTGGCATCAAAAACGGGCAAGACCAGTTCGGATAAGGTGCTGCTTGAACACGCAATGTGATCTGGAAACGCATTCACATCTGCAACCAATTGCGGGGCGCGACTGCGCGCGCAGGCCCCGCAGACCCCGCGCGAAAACGGGATCACCAAGCACCCATGCCCCCCCTGATAGGGGCCAATTTTAAGGGTTTCGGGCGCGGTGACGCGGTAAAAACCAACCCAATCAAACCGCGCATCGGCGTGATACACCTCGCAGGCGATGGTGGCCATCAGGGCGATCTGATCGGTTTCGCCATGGGTCAGGCTGTCAATCGTTGCGGCTAGGGTCGGGTAATCCATTGGGGGCCTCTTAATACTTCGCCTCGATATAGGCCATCCTGCGCGGCGAAGAAAGCTGCGCTTGGTAACCTTTCAGCAAGGAATTCGGACTAGCCTTTTGGTTGTGTTGCCCTCTCCATAGGTGATGAAATGGATGTGCGTCTGGATATTGAACCCATCCCTGACGGGTTGATCGTAAAGGTTTGCGCCAGTCGGGTGGATGCTGCCGCTGCCTTGGCCTTCCGTGATGCCTTTCGACAAGCCACCGCAAAAACCGAAGGTGCGCGGGTCATTTTGGATATGGAAGATGTGACATTCCTAGATTCCAGCGGTCTTGGCACGCTTGTCGCCATGCGCAAATCCCTTGGGCAGGATCGGCAACTTGAACTGACAAGCCTCTCCCCCTTGGTGGATAAGGTTCTGCGCCTGACGGCGATGGATAAAGTCTTTGCAATTCACCCAAATAAGACCGCAGCGCTGAACCAAAGCGCATGACAACAGGGACAGATATTCAAGCATGCGGGGGCGCAACGATATGATGTGGAGTTTGACAAGCCATCCCCAGTCAGTGCGGCAAACATTGGCACAAATTTGCACCTATCTGCGCGAATGCGACCTTGATGAAGGCCAGTGCTTAAATGTTGAATTGGTCTTGGCGGAAGCGCTGAACAACATTTGCGAACACGCTTATGCAGGGGCCGATGATGGACGCATTTTAACGGCGATTTCCTGTCGGGGCGCAGATGTGCAATGTCATATCACCGATAAAGGGCGCGCGATGCCGAACCTGACACCCCCTCTCGGTGGGTTCCGCGACCCCGACAGCTTTGCCTTTGATGAACTGCCCGAAGGTGGATTTGGCTGGGGCCTGATCCGCGCGATTGCGCAAGACGTCCAATATGAACGGCGCGATTTAGAAAATCATCTTTTCCTAACCATTGCAGCTGAGTTGGAACAAAGCCCGCAATTGGCCTGTAGACTTGTCTAAATTTGGCCAACACTGCCACAAAATCACCTTGGTCTGATCATAGCCGCGGCCAAATTCGCAGCCATTAAAGCAGTGTAGCGCTTATGCTTCCCCCGATGGTGCGTTTTTATCGCCCCCACTTGTTACGCATCATCGGGGTTCTTGACCACTTGCAGCGCCCCCCATTCCCGCTAGTTTTGCTAAAATCCTTTCGGCAGGAGCAGGGACAATGATGCGTGATTTCCAGAAGCAAGGGCGCTCAGCCTTGATTACCACCCAAGGGGCGGTTGCAACCTCGCACCCGCTCGCCGCCAAAGTGGGCGTGCAAATCTTGGAACAGGGCGGCAATGCGATGGATGCGGCCATTGCCACAGCGATCCTTCTGGGGCTCTGCGAGCCACAATCAACAGGGCTTGGCGGCGATTTATTCGCTATGGTGTCCTATGAGGGTCAGAAGGATATTATTGGCCTAAATGCATCGGGCCGCGCGCCAAAGGCGTTGGATGCGGCAGCGCTGCGTGCGGCAGGGCATCGCTCTATTCCGCTCGACAATATCAATGCTGTCACCGTGCCAGGGGCCGTTGATGGGTTTTGCCGCCTTCACCAAGATCATGGGACATTGCCGCTTGAAGACATCCTCGCCCCTTCGATCTTCTATGCTGAACATGGCATTCCCGTTGCACCGCGCGTGGCTTTCGATTGGGACGAGGCACGCGATACGCTCCGCGGTCGGGCCCGCGACATGTATATGTGGAACGACCAACCGCCCCAAATTGGCGCGCTGTTCACGGCCAATGGGCAGGCTGAGGTGCTGCGCCGCATCGCGCGCGAAGGTCGCGCAGGGTTCTACGAAGGCGAAGTGGCCGAGGATTTGGTTAACTCCCTGCGTGCCCTTGGCGGCAGCCACAGCCTAGAGGATTTCGCGACCACAGCTTGCGATTACGTCACCCCAATCTCGACCCGCTATCGTGATCATGACTTGATTGAATTGCCACCCAATGGTCAGGGTGCAACCGCGCTGTTGTTGGCCAATATCCTTTCCCAGTTTGAACTCGGCGCAATGGATCCTTTCGGTGCAGCCCGCGCCCATATCGAGGCCGAAGCAACCAAACTGGCCTATGATGCACGCAATCGATTTATCTCTGATCCTGATCACCTGACCCGTTTGGATCATATGCTGTCAGATCAAACCGCACAGGCCTTGGCAGGCTTGATTGATCCCACGCGCGCGATGGCTGACCCACATCAGGCCTCAGGCGCGGTGCATAAGGATACGGTTTATCTCAGCGTGGTTGATAAAAACCGCATGGCCGTCTCAATGATCTATTCGATCTTCCATTCCTTTGGCTCGGGCTATGCTTCTGATAAGTTCGGTATTTTGTATCAAAACCGTGGTGCGGGCTTCTCGCTACAAGAGGGGCACCCGAATGAAGCCATGGGCGGAAAGCGTCCCTTGCATACCATCATTCCCGCCTTCTTACGCTACCCTGACCAAAGTTTGATGCCCTTCGGGGTCATGGGCGGCGCGTATCAGGCCACGGGCCACGCACGCCTGATCACCAATATCATCGACTATGGGATGGATGTTCAAACTGCGATTGATGGTGCGCGCAGCTTTGCGGATCAGGGCAAATTGCAGCTTGAGCGGGGATATAGCCCACATGTGGCCGATGATTTACGCAAATTAGGACATGAAGTGGTCGACCCCTATCGGGCCATTGGCGGCGCGCAAGCTATTAAAATTGACGCAAGCTCAGGGCTTTTGATCGCAGGTTCGGATCCCCGTAAAGACGGTCTTGCCTTGGGGTATTGAGATCAATTCAGCTGGTAATCCAAAGGATAGGCCCCGTTCTGAAACTCACCGAACAATTCGGGCAGATCGGGGTGATCCACGGGTTCGCCTGTATCGTCAATCTCAAGGTTTTGTTCGGAAACATAGGCCACGTAGTAGCTATGATCATTTTCCGCCAGAAGGTGGTAAAATGGCTGCTCCTTGATCGGCCGCTTGTCCTCGGGGATGGAGTTATACCATTCCTCAGTATTCGAAAACTGGGTGTCGATATCAAAGATCACCCCGCGAAACGGGTGCTTCTTGTGGCGCACGACCTGCCCAAGATTGAATTTAGCATGCCGTTTGAGCATCTAGACCCCCTATGATCCAACGCGCACCGTAATCCTGTCGCCCTTATTTGTCCATGACCCGCAATGCAGATCAGGCGAAACAGATTGTTGAAACAAAGGATGCGGATCATGCGGGAATTTATTTTCATTTCGGCGCAACTGGCGTATGATTTCGCCATAAAAAGAGAGCAGTCCAATAAAGGATCAGGCATATGAACCGCTTTGCGTTGCTTCCGCTGGTGTTGGCGCTCGGCGCCTGCGTGGGATCAGCCACCCCACCACGCAATGTGGAAAATGCCTGCGCAATCATTGAAGAACGCCCCTATTATCTAAGCGCCATGCAGGCCACCGAGGCCAATTGGGGCGTCCCTGTCGCGGTTCAGATGGCCACGATCTACCATGAAAGTAGTTTCGTCAGCAACGCACGAACCCCGCGCCGCTATGCGCTTGGGGTCATCCCAGCAGGACGACAAAGCTCAGCGTTCGGTTACAGCCAAGCCCTTGATGGGACATGGGATGAATACCGCAATGACACAGGTCGGCGGTTTGCCAGACGCACCGATATCTCCGATGCGACCGATTTCATGGGGTGGTATATGAACCGCTCGCGCGAACGAAACGGCATCGCTCTGACGGATGCGCGCAACCAATATTTGGCCTATCATGAAGGCCATCGTGGTTATTCACGCGGCACCTATCGCAACAAAGCATGGCTTATGCGCGTGGCGGATCGTGTCGAAGCGCGCGCCGCGCTCTATGATCGGCAATTGGCAAGCTGCACCGCGACCCAAGGCTAACGGCTGCGCTGTTCCGCCTCAAAGGTCGGGCTGAACAGGAAATTCGAATAATCCTGCCCAAAGATGAAATCACCCAGCGCGACCACAACAGTCTCACCATATTCATTGCGGGTCATCCATTGCACAAGGCGCACAGGCGCATCCGCAAAGACCAGCGTCAATTCCCCTGCCTCTGGGCGGTCTTGATCACGGGCCACCACGCGGGTGGTGCCATCTTCGGCTTCTCGATGATCAACCACCAAATCCGAAGTCGCGAGAGACACGTTGCGACCCAAAATCAAATCAAGCGGGGTGACGCTTAACGGATATTGCAAGGGCTGCGCATCGGTCAGGTCTTCAAAAATTGCAACTTGCCCGCCGCCCACAACGACCAGAACATCACTATTGTCATACTCAAATCGCGCCCGCCCTGGGCGGTGCATGAAGAGACGCCCCGTCACCTCGGTGCCATCGGCGTTATACTGCGTGAATGGTGCTTCCGCTGTGCGAATACCTGCAAAATAAGCCGACAAATCTGCCAAGGAAATCGGGGCCGCCGCCGCGGGCAGGACAAAGAGCGCGGCCAAAACGGCCATGGTCACAAATGGTTTTTTCATGCCCCATCCATAGCGCGAAAGCACCCTCAATGACACGTCACATTTCAGCGAGGGCTCAGCCCTGTTCAGGCACTAAAATCTCACGCTTGCCGACATGGTTGGCGGTTGAGACAAGACCTGCCTCCTCCATCTGTTCGACCAAGCGTGCGGCCTTGTTATAGCCAATTCCAAGCTTGCGTTGGATGTAGGAGGTCGAGCATTTCCGATCGCGCACCACCACGGCCACAGCCTGATCATACAGCGCATCTTCGCCGTCCGTATTGCCGCCAAGACCAAGCACCAGATCAATATCGCTTTCCTTGTCCTCATCAGGGCCATCCAAAACGCTGGCCGCGTAGGCGGGAGGGCCAAAGGATTTCAGATGACGCACGATTTCCTCAACCTCTTCGTCACTGACAAAGGGGCCATGAACGCGGGTGATTTTGGAACCGCCCGCCATGTAAAGCATATCGCCCATACCCAAAAGCTGCTCAGCGCCCATCTCGCCCAAAATGGTGCGGCTGTCGATTTTTGAGGTCACATGGAAGGAAATACGCGTTGGGAAATTGGCTTTGATCGTGCCTGTAATCACATCCACCGAAGGGCGTTGTGTCGCCATGATCAAATGAATGCCGCTTGCCCGCGCCATTTGTGCAAGGCGTTGAATGCAAGCTTCGATCTCTTTGCCTGCAACCATCATCAGATCGGCCATTTCGTCCACGATCACGACAATGAACGGCATGACCTCGGGCTTGAACTCTTCGGTTTCGAAGATGGGCTCACCCGTATCCTCGTCAAAGCCCGTTTGGACAGTGCGCTTGAACATTTCGCCTTTGGACAGAGCATCGCGCACGCGGCCATTATAGCCTTCGATATTGCGCACCCCCATTTTCGACATTTTGCGATAGCGCTCTTCCATCTCACCCACGACCCATTTCAAAGCGACAACAGCCTTCTTGGGGTCAGTCACAACGGGGCTGAGAAGATGCGGAATGCCGTCATAAACCGACAATTCCAACATCTTGGGGTCAATCATGATCATGCGACATTCTTCAGGGCGCAATTTATACAGCAGCGAGAGGATCATGGTGTTAATCGCCACCGATTTCCCCGAGCCTGTCGTGCCCGCAATCAGCAAATGCGGCATCTTGGCGAGATTGGCCACAACAGGCTCGCCACCGATTTCCTTACCCAAAGCCAAAGGCAGCTTGTGATTGCCATCGCCAAAATCACGGCTCGACAAGATTTCGCGCAAAACCACTTTTTCGCGGTGCGAATTGGGCAATTCGATCCCGATCACAGAGCGACCTGGAACGGTTGAGACCCGCGCAGAGAGCGCCGACATTGAGCGGGCAATATCATCAGCCAGACCGATCACGCGGCTGGCCTTTAGGCCTGGTGCGGGCTCCAACTCATACATCGTAACAACTGGGCCGGGGCGGACGCTGACAATCTCACCTTTGACGCCGTAATCATCCAACACGTTTTCCAACATCCGTGCGTTTTCTTCGAGGGCCTCATCGGACAAATGAAAGCGTTCAATGGTGGTCGGGCTGGACAACAAAGAGAGTGGCGGGAATTCATATTCCATCTCGCGCGCCTCTAAGGGCAAGGAGGGCTGCGCATCCGCCATTGCCTGACGAGAGGGCGCGGCGGCCTTTTTGGGGCCGTGCTGCACCACGCGCCGCGCTTCTGCCCCAGTGCGGACAGGATGCGTAGCAACAGGCGTATAGTCCTCATCTTGCGGCGACACGCTGAAGCTTTCATCATCGTCAAAACCATCGGCGAAAATATTGTCGCTGTCATCCTCATCGGCATAAGGGTCATAGTCTTGCGCAATCTGTGGATCAGCCACACGCGCAGAGGTAGAAAGCGGAGGAACCTCGCGATAAATCTCGCCTGCAATTTGCGAGGGGCTTTGTGCGGTCAATGGTGGCGCCACGCGCTTGGCGGGATTGGGAATGCCATCGGTGACCCGCAACGCCTCAGGCCGCGCAGAGGTCGCACGATTGCGCACCGCGTTTGAGATTTTTTCGCGCAGGCGCGCATTCTCATCGGTCGCAAGGGGCGGTTGCTGCGCCACATCTGCGGTGCGATCTTCGCCACCGCGGATGGCGCGCAAAATGGGCACGCGGTCAAACAATCCTTGTTGCGCAGGGGCTTCGGGCGCTGCGGCTTGAGGGGTCGAAAATGGCACCTGCAGCGCATCATCGTCATCCACCAACAGATCATTGGAGGAATATTGCGCCGCGCTACGCGGACTTGGCGCGCGCATGCGCCCGCCGATTTGGCCGCTCACTTGGCTGACGCCGCGACCGATACCTGCCGCCATTCCCGAAGCGCCATTGCTGGCGTGGAAAAGCGCAATCAATCCACCACGGGTAAAGAGGCGCACTTCAGAGCGCGTCACCCCAAGCGCATAACCTGACAAACCAAGGCTTGCCACACCCATAGCAATCCCCAAAACGGCGATAGACATATTCATCGAAACGGGCAGGATATTGACCAAAACCCCCATCACAGTGTCGCCAAATAGCCCGCCCAAACTAAAGCTGTGCTGCCATCCCGAACCAGGAGGGAAGCTGACCATGAATACAGAACAGGCAGCAATCGCAAATGGCAGCATGATCAAGCGCGACAGCGCGCGCTCTTCACCTTTGTGCAGGGTCAAGCGCAGACCCCAAACAACCAAACCCACCGCCATCAAATAGGATGCATAGCCAACAATCATGATCAGAATTGCAGACATGGACGCCCCAAAGCGGCCAAGCAGGTTCTGTGGCGGCGTATCTGTTGCGACCATCCAATTTGGGTCATTTGGCGTATAGCTGACCAACATGGCCCCAACCGCAAGCCCTGCAAGCACCAACATAAGGCCAAGCAGTTCCTTGCCACGCCGTTCCAATGCCTCTTGCATCGGGGCGTCCAGAAGGGGGTCACGTTGTCTGGTTTGATACGCCATTCTTCACCTCACTGATACAAACAGCCATGCAGGCGCAAAAGCCCGCGCTGTAATTCTTGTTCTTCTGCCACCAAAGCCACGCGCAGGCGGTCTTGGCCTATGGCCTGACCCGCAACAGCGCGCGACAAATACGATCCAGGCAAGCAGCGCACGCCCGCCTCGCGCCACAGTTTCAAGGCTGCGGCCTCATCATTCTCAACAGGCAGCCAAAGGAAAAACCCCGCCTCAAGCGCCTGATACTCTGCGACATTGCCAAAAATCTCATCGGCCATTTGGTATTTGCGGCGATAGATGGCGCGGTTTTCTTCCACATGGGCCTCATCGCGCCATGCAAGGGCAGCCGCCGCTTGCAGGGGCAAAGGCAAAGGGGCGCCTGTGTAATTCTTCAACTGCTTCATCGCTGCGATATTGCCAGAACCCGATGCGGCAAAGCCCGATCGCAACCCTGGAAGGTTTGAGCGTTTCGACAGCGAATGAAACACCACAATCCGATCAGGGTCTGCGCCCATGTCATGGGCTACCTGCAAAGCACCTACAGGGGGGGTGTTGCGATAAATCTCGCTGTAACATTCATCCGCGAAAATTCGGAAATCATGTTTCTCGGCCAAGGCAATCAGATCACGCCAATAGGCCTCGGTGGCAACCGCACCTTGCGGATTGGCCGGCGAACAAAGATAGGCAATGGTCACGCGATCAAGAAGGGCCGCAGGCAGCGCGGCATAATCAGGCAAATCGCCCGTTTCAGCGGTTGCAGGCACATAGATTGGCTCTGCATTAATCGCGAGGCTTGCCACCGCATAAACCTGATAAAACGGGTTTGGCATCAAAACAGCGGGTTTTTGCCCCGCCTTTTCCTCAACCCCAAGCGCAAGAGCCGCATTGAACAACCCCTCACGCGTGCCGTTCAGGGCGAGGATATGCTGATCTGCGTCAAGGTGAACACCGTAGCGGCGCGCGATCCAAGCCACAATCGCCGCGCGCAAATCTTCGCCCCCCTCATTGGGGGGGTAACGGCCAAAACCCTCAAGCGCCTCAGAAATTGCGCGTCCGATGAACTCAGGGAACGGATGACGCGGCTCACCGATAGACATATTAATCGGATCGCCGCCCGCCTGATGGACGTCAAGCAATTTCCGCAAACGCGGAAAGGCGTATTCTGGCAGGTTCGAAAACCGCTCGGGAAACACCATGACTGCCTCAAATATCGGGGTCTGTTTTCGCCCCTTTGACAGCCAAATTAACCTCTTATGACGCAAACGTCCAGAAAAAGGATCAAGCTTGCAATGCGGCCTCTGCCGCCGCCCCAAGACGCAGAAGCCGTTCCTCCTGACCTGCGGGGCAAAGCAGCATTACCCCCGTAGAGGGCACCCCAGTGGGCAATGTAAGGCCGCAAGACCCCATCAAATTGCCAATTCGCGTGTTGCGCAAAGCCAGTAGATTTTCTGTGACATAATACTCTTCGTCCACCATCAACCGCGCGATATTGGGAGGCAAAATCGCGACAGTGGGCGCAATCACCGCGTCATACCCCGCCGTCTCACGATGAAAATCTTCGCGCAAAGCCTCAAGCTTTTGCCAAGCTGCGATATAATCACTCGCCAAAACATCCGCCCCGCCACGGAAGCGCTGCAATATGGGGCCAAACATCTTTTCAGGATTGGCCTCAATCATTTCGCGCCAAGTCGCATAGGCCTCAGCGGCAAAAAGAATGGGCGAAAGCGCCATCGCCGCGTCAAGTGCCGCTGATTTATGCCGCACAATCTGCGCCCCTGCTGCAGCAAAGGCTTCAACCGCACGAGCAAAGCCTGCGGCGGGCGCATCGCGCACATCCTCCGCATATGGTTCCATCACCAAAAGCCGCCGCCCTGCAAGGCTTGCGTTCTTGAGGTCAACGGCGCGCGCGCCTGCCAGAACGGCAAACACCTCGGCGCAATCTTCGACCGAGCGCGCAAGCGGCCCAACTGTGTCGAATTTCGCGCAAAGCGGAACAACCCCACGATTGGACAGGCGTCCATGGCTTGTTTTCAAGCCGACCAAATCGTTGAACGCAGCAGGCACCCGCACAGAACCGCCCGTGTCAGACCCAATTGCAACCGCAGCCAATCCAAAGGCCACCGAAGCAGCGGCACCAGAACTAGAGCCACCCGGCACGGCGTCTGGGTCATTGATGTTGGGCGGCGTTGCAGGCAAAGGATCAAGCCCTTCGCCAAACATCGGGTTCAACCCAAGGCCAGAAAACGCCAATTCTGACATATGGGTTTTGCCCAAACATACGCCCCCCGCCTGCGTGGCGCGGGCCAAAACATCGGCATCTCGTGTTGGAACGCGCCCCGCAAGCAAGCGCGAGCTGGCCTCAGTCGCGACATGGGCGCTATCAAATAGATCCTTCCACGAGACAGGCACCCCATCCAGAATACCCCGCCGCACCCCGTTGCGCGCCCGAGATCGGGCTGCTTCGGCCTCGGCTAGGGCGCGGGCCTCGGTCAGGCGGGCATAAATACGCGCGCCTGCGGGATGCGATTTTATCGCGCTCAAATAGGTTTCGGTCAGGCCCACTGGATCAATCGAGCCTTCGCCAATCGCGCGCCCTTGTTCACTTGCCGTGCGTGTCAACCATTCGCGCATCTTCATCCCTTTGCCGCTTTTGTCTCGCATGGGCAGAGTAATGACGCTATGCCGCGTGGACAATTCCATAAATTAGCCCATCATAACCTGCATGACATGTGACACAGATATTTTGATTGTAGGTGGCGGGCTGAACGGGCCGACCCTTGCGCTTGCGCTCGCGCAGTCAGGGTTTCGAAGCATCGTGATTGATGCAAATTCCCGCCCTAAGCGCGAAGCGGATACATTCGATGGCCGCGCCTATGCTTTGGCCCGTGCCTCGCAAAAAATGTTGGCGGCTTTGGGCTTGTGGGACGCTGTCGCAAAACAGGCGCAGGCCATTTCCGAAATCAAAGCCTCAGACGGTCATGCAGGGCGCGGGGCAGCGCCGCACTTCCTACACTTCCAAGCGGCAGAGATGGAAGAAGGCCCTATGGGCTATATGCTTGAAGACCGCTACCTCCGCCGCGCGCTGATCGCGACGATGGAGGCCAATGATAAGATCACGCATCTCAGCGACAGCATGGTCGTAGATCAAAGCACCGATGGGGCTCTGGCCGAGGTTACATTGGCCGATGGTCAGCGTTTACAGGGGCGAATTTTGATTGGCGCGGATGGTCGCGCGTCAGGTGTGGCAGCACGCGCTGGCATTCGCCGCCAAGGTTGGGATTATGGGCAAACCGCCCTTGTCTGCGCCGTCAAACATGAATTGCCCCATAACGGCATTGCACATCAGTTCTTCATGCCATCGGGGCCTTTGGCGATCCTACCTTTGCCTGACAATCGTTGCTCTATTGTCTGGAGCGAAAAAACCGCCCGCGCCGCCCAAATTGCGCGCGCAAATGACGCTGAGTTTCTCAAGGCATTGCGCCCCGCATTCGGTGACTTTCTGGGTGAGATCGAATTGGCGGGCGTGCGGTTCAGCTATCCGCTGAAGCTCACCTTGGCCGAGCAATTCATTGCCCCGCGCCTTGCCCTTGTTGGCGATGCGGCGCATGGCGTGCATCCTATCGCAGGTCAGGGGCTTAACCTGGGCTTTCGGGACATTGGGGCATTGACCGAAGTGCTCCACGAGGCACGACTGCATGGCGAAGATATCGCCTCGGAACTGGTGTTGGAGCGGTATCAGCAATGGCGGCGCTTCGACACCACCGCGCTTGCGCTTGGGATGGACACAGTCAATCGCCTGTTCTCAAATGACAACCCTGCCCTTCGGCTGATCCGCGATATCGGCATGGGCCTTGTCAGTGCAACGCCCGCGTTACGGCGTGGGTTCATGCGGCAGGCGGCCGGTCTAACGGGGGATTTGCCACGCCTCTTGCAGGGCGAGGCGCTTTAACCCTCAATCTCGCGGGCTTCGTTCTCTAGCATGATTGGAATGCCTTCCTTAATCGGAAAGGCCAATTTTGCTTTTTCGGAGATCAATTCTTGACGCTCTGCATCATAGCGCAGGCTCCCTTTGGTCAAAGGGCACACCAATGCCTCAAGCATATGTCTGTCAAACACGGGGCTGTCTGCGCTCATTGCATGGCCTCATCGGATGATCCACCCCGCAAGGCAAATTCGATCAAGGTTACAAGCGTCTCGCGCCGCGTAGACAGGGAGGGCGCCTCAAGCAAGGCTTGCTTTTCTTCTGGGTCAAAGGGGCATAGCATTGACAGCGAATTGATCAGCAATTCATCTTCGGCATCTTTCATACTGTCCCAATCGGTCGACAGTGACATGGCCGCGAAATAGCGCTCCAACAGATCCATAAAGACGGGACGATCAAAGCCCTGATCCTGCTCGACCTTGCCCAAATCATTCTCAAAGCCTGCCCAATCGACATCACCTTTAAGATAGGGGGTAAAGCCTGACTGTTCGCGTTGCAGGCGAAAGCGCGAAATTCCCGTCAGCGTAATCATATACCGCCCATCCTCGGTTTCCGAGAATTGGGTCAGACGACCTGCGCAGCCAATGCTGTGCAACCGCTTAGCACTGCCTTTGGGCACCTCAAGCGGTTGGATCATACCAATCAATCGGTCGGGCGTGCGCATGCAATCTTGCAGCATGGCCAAATAGCGTGGTTCAAAAATGTGCAATGGCAATCGCGCCCGCGGCAGCAGCAACGCGCCGGGAAGTGGAAAGAGCGGTATCGTATCAGGCAGGTCGCTGTGATGGATCATGAAGTATGAAGTAGCGGCCAAATGCGATCAGGCAAATATCATCGATGACAATCTTCTGCGGCCCTTTTGCACCAAAGGATCCGTGGGCTTAAGCGCATCGAAGATTGTAAAGAGCTGTGCCTTGGCAGCCCCGTCATTCCATTCGCGATCACGGCGGAAGAGATCAAGCAATTCTTCAATCGCCGCCTCCGCCTGCCCTGCTGCATAGAGCGCCTTTGCATAATCGAACCGCGCTTGCAGATCATCAGGGTTGGCCGCCACGGCGGATTGCAACTCGGCCAAGGGCCCTGCCTCATCGGCTTGGCGCGCCAAGGCGATCTGAGCGCGTGCGGCCTCAATCTCGGGCGCGGCGGCGATTGCGGGGGCGGCGTTATTCAGCAAGGCCTCCGCCGTGTCCAAATCGCCCATCGCGATATGAGCGCGCGCCAAGCCACCCATGGCGGCTGCATTTTCAGGTTCTTCACCCAAAATCGCCGCAAAGGTCTGCGCCGCATCGGCAACGGCCCCTTGAGCAAGCATTTCTTCAGCGGCCTCAAGCGCCTCGCCCAAGCCACCATCGCCTGCGAGGGCGGCGATTTTTTCAACGAAGCGCTGCACATCCCCTTGCGAAAGCGCCCCTTGGAACCCGTCCACGGGTTGGCCCTGCCAAAACGCGTAAACGGTAGGAATAGACTGCACCTGCAATTGGCCCGCGATCATCTGATTCTCATCAACATTGACCTTGGCCATACGCACCGCGCCCTTTTTGGCCTGCACCGCCGCCTCAAGCTGTGGCCCAAGCGTCTTGCAAGGGCCGCACCATGGCGCCCAGAAATCTACGATGACAGGAACCTCGCGGCTGGCCTCAACGACATCGGCCATAAAGGTCTGATCGGTGACATCCTTGATGACATCCGCGCCTGCGGGCTGTGCTTGACCAAATTCCAACATTTATTTCTCCGTCACTGATGAGATCTGCGCGTGCCCTCTATATGCGCGTTTCGGGCCCATTCTCCAAGGGGTCAGAGATCAATTGTCGCAAAAACAGGGGCGTGATCCGATGGCTGCTCCCACCCGCGAGCGGCGCGCAGGATACGGCTTGAATGCGCAGCATTGGCAATATCTGCGGTGGCCCAGATGTGATCCAAACGGCGGCCTTTATCCGCCTCGTCCCAATCACGAGCGCGATACGACCACCAACTATAGAGCAACCCCTCGGGTATATCCTTGCGGGTGACATCCACCCAATTCCCCGCCTCTTGCACTTGGGCCAGATGATCCACCTCAATCGGCGTGTGGCTGACCACCTTTAACAGCTGTTTGTGGCTCCAAACATCGTCTTCACGCGGCGCAATATTCAAATCGCCCACAAGGATAGATTTTTGCGGGGCATCCGCACGAAACGCATCGCGCATCTCCGTCAGAAAATCCAGCTTTTGGCCAAATTTTTCGTTGACGTCCCGATCCGCAATATCGCCCCCTGCGGGAATGTAGAAATTATGGATGACCACCCCATTGGGGAGGCGCGCCGCCACATGACGAGCATGACCAAGCCCAGCCCAGTCCCGCGCGCCCGCCTCTTCAAGCGGCAGCTTGGACAGGATCGCCACACCATTATACCCTTTCTGACCACGCGCGACCATGTGGGTGTAGCCCAGCGCCGCAAAGCCTTCGGTGGGGATTTTTTCAACGGGGCTTTTGCATTCTTGCAAGCACAAAACATCTGGCGCTTCTTCACGCAGCAGTTTCAGCACCAATTCTTCGCGCAATCGCACCGAGTTGATGTTCCATGTTGCAAGTGAGAACGCCATTTTGCCATGCCCTTTGATGAAACCTGTCCCCCTCCTAAGGGCTTGAGGGGCATGGTGCAATGCGAAGGAAACTGAAAAAGGCCCCCGCTTATGCAGGGGCCAGTCCAACAGGGAGAAACCACGGGGGGCGCGGGGGGGCTTAGGCAATCCCGCAAGGTTCCCCGTGTGACATCACAGGTGCAAATCTGATGCCAAGTTAGGCAACCAATCGGTAACCGCCGCCTTCGGTGACCAAAAGCTGCACATTGCTGGGATCGGGTTCGATCTTTTGACGCAAGCGGTAGATATGGGTTTCCAACGTATGCGTGGTGACCCCCGCATTATACCCCCAAACCTCGTGCAGCAGCACATCACGGGCCACAACCCCCTCCTGTGCGCGATAGAGGAATTTCAGGATATTCGTTTCTTTTTCCGTGAGGCGGATTTTCTTTTTATCTTCCGTCTCGAGCAATTTCATCGCGGGCTTAAAGGTATATGGCCCAAGTTGGAAAATCGCATCTTCGGATTGTTCGTGTTGGCGCAATTGCGCCCGAATGCGCGCTTGCAACACCGAAAACTTGAACGGCTTGGTAACATAATCATTTGCGCCCGCATCGAGGCCCAAGATCGTATCAGCATCGCTGTCATGGCCTGTGAGCATGATGATCGGGCATTTGATCCCTTGCTTGCGCATCAAGCGGCACAAATCGCGGCCATCCGTATCGGGCAGGCCCACATCCAAAATCACCAGATCGTAAATTTCCTGCTTGGCCTTTTCCATCGCTTGCGCGCCCGTGCCCGCCTCGAACACATCGGAATCCTCAGTCATCACGAGCTGTTCTGACAACGCCTCGCGGATATCTTCGTCATCATCGACAAGTAGGATTTTTTTCAGGTTCGCCATGTCAGCCCTCCAAAGGCAAAATTGTGCCCGTCTCACATGGGTGTGATATACCCTATTTGAAAAGGGTTTGAAAAATATCCTCACGGCTCTGTGTTGTTCTGTGGCCAATTGTTTCAAATTCTGACAATCGGGGCTAAAGCTAATGCCCAGACCATAAGATCAGGACGGACAAGATGAGCCTTGCGCCAACCGCCAATGAAATCGCCGCCCGCGCCCGCGCTGATTTGCGCGCAGGCTTGCCTGTGGTGTTTAGCGATGGCGCAAAGGGGTTGATCGCATTGGCCTCGGAGACAGCAAGCACAGATCGGGTAGAAGATTTCCGCGCGCTTGGCGCGCCCTTTATCGTGCTGTCCGATTGGCGGGCGCGCACCTTGAATCTGCCACTTTATGAAGGCGATATAGCGCGTATCGCATTGCCCAAAGATGCAGGCAGCCGCATCCTAAAGGCACTAGCCGACCCGAAAGATGATTTGGATCGCCCGATGAAAGGCCCGTTCCAAAGCCTTCAAGGGCCAGAACACGGCTCGGCGGATGATGCGCGCACCGCCATTCATTTCGCCAAGTCGGCACAGCTTTTGCCCGCGATGCTTTGCGTGTTTCGGGATGACGCCGTGGCGATTGCGCGGGAACATGGGCTGACCGTTCTGCCATTCTCGGTGGCGCGGTCACAATTGGCAGAAAGCCAACCCTTTCACGCCGTAGCCGCCGCGCGTCTGCCGATGGTTGCCTCTGAGGCGGGGCGCCTTCATGTGTTTCGGCCCGATGATGGCAGCGCCGAGCATTACGCCATTGAAATTGGTCGCCCTGATCGGGACAAACCCGTTTTGGCGCGTCTGCACTCTGCCTGCTTTACGGGCGATGTATTGGGCAGTCTCAAATGTGACTGCGGCCCCCAACTTCACGCGGCATTGGCACAAATGGGCCAAGACGGCGCGGGTATCCTTCTCTACCTCAATCAAGAGGGGCGCGGGATTGGTCTGGCCAATAAAATGCGCGCCTATAGCCTTCAGGATCAAGGGTTCGACACAGTCGAAGCCAATCATCGTCTTGGGTTTGAAGATGATGAGCGCGATTTTCGTCTTGGGGCAGAATTGCTGCAAAAATTGGGTTTTGCCTCGGTGCGCCTGATGACCAACAACCCTCGAAAAGTTGAGATGATGCGCCAATCAGGCATAGAGGTCACAGAACGCGTGGCGCTCCATGTCGGCCAAAACGCGCATAATGCGCATTACTTGGCGACCAAGGCCGCGAAATCAGGACATTTGCTGTGACCCTGCCCCGCCCCGAAGACCTTGTGATCACCCATCAGGGTGCGCAGTTTAAGGGACGGCGCTTTCCCTGCAGCATCGGGCGCGGCGGGATGAGCCGCAGCAAGCGCGAGGGCGATGGGGCCACCCCAGTCGGCATTCACCGCATCGTTGGCTGCCTCTATCGCGCCGACCGCATGGCGCGCCCTTGTGATTGGGCCCTCAAAATTGGGCCGCGTGATCTGTGGTCAGATGATCCGCGCGATGAAGACTATAACCTCATGGTGCGTGCGCCCTACGCGCACAGCCACGAGAAACTGCGGCGCGCAGAACCGCTTTATGATTTGGTGCTGATCACCGATTGGAACTGGCCCTATGCGGAGCGCGGGCGTGGCTCTGCGATTTTCATCCACCAATGGCGGCGCGCGGGCTATCCGACCGAAGGATGTGTTGCGTTCTCCCGTGCAGATTTGCGATGGATCACTGCGCGCATTTCCTACGAAACACGTTTGATCGTGCGGGACGCGAAAAGCTATCCGTGAGGGACGACACGCGCGCCGAATATGGCAGAGCCCACACGAATATGCGTGGCCCCTAGCCGCAGCGCTTTTTCATAATCTGCGCTCATTCCCATCGACAATTCCGAAAGCTCGTTTCGCGCAGCAATCTTGCCCAAAAGGGCGAAATGCAGGCTTGGTTCCTCGTCCACGGGCGGGATGCACATCAAACCTTTAAGCGGCAAATCCATCGCGCGCGCAGTTTGGATAAAGGCATCTGCATCGGCAGGTAGGATGCCCGCCTTTTGCGGCTCGGCGCCTGTGTTGACCTGAATGAACAGATCGGGACAGCGGCCCAATTCTTGGGCCATATCGGCGATGCGGCGCGCCAGTTTTTCGCGGTCGACTGTGTGTATCGCGTCAAACAGCTCCATCGCGGGGCGCACCTTATTGCTTTGCAATGGGCCAATCAGGTGCAAATCCACCCCCTCAAATTGGGCTTTGAAATCGGGCCATTTACCTTGCGCTTCTTGCACGCGGTTTTCACCGAAACTGCGATGCCCCGCTCGCAACACCGCCTCAACCCGCGCGTTTGGCTGGACTTTCGAGACAGCGATTAGTTTTGCCGCGTCAGGCGCGCGCCCCGCTTCAGTCAAAATTCGCGCAACATCTGCCTGAATATCCTCAAGCGCCATTTTACCCTCACCCGTCACCAAATGAAAAAGAGCGGGCCAAAGCCCGCTCTTTCCCTAGCAGATAATCCGAGAGGATTAGAAGCTGAATGTCAGACCGAAATCTGCTGTATTGCAGTAGACGCAGTACACACCAATCTGAACAAAACCGCCCGCGCAATAGCATAGAAATTGTAGGCTGATTATTATAATGACAATTATTCAGGTTTTTGGCTTGACGGGGGACAGTCTCGTTTATATTACGCGAGCCTCAGGCGGGCCCGTAGCTCAGTGGTAGAGCAGTTGACTTTTAATCAATTGGTCGGAGGTTCGAATCCTCCCGGGCTCACCAATAGCCAGATATGACGCGTATCTGCTACCCCCAATCCAGACAGTCAGCCGCATTAGTGTGCGCAGTTCATCTCACGAAAATTGATGTGTTGGCCGGCGTATTTCCCGTCTGGTCACTCTCAATTGGTTTAAAGTTGATGCCTCCAAACAAAAACCGTAGGTGCAGCCCACTGCCTTGCTAGAGGCTGGGCCTCTGACAAAGCGGATGCGCTCATAGGCTTGCGTCCCCATCGCAGCGCTATGAGCGGGCAGGGCATGATTTCTGATCACACGCCTTAGCGATTGGTCGCGCAGCGTGAGAAACGAGTCGGATTTATCACCATAGAAATCAGAAAAAATCGCATATCTTGATCCAAGGCGCAGCACAGATAGGGGCACTTGCAGTATGTTTCTGTCAGTTTTTGATATTTTCAAAATTGGGATTGGCCCCTCCTCCTCCCATACGATTGGGCCAATGAATGCCGCCGCGCAATTTCTCGACCGCTTGCGCCATGGCACTCGAGAGCCCGGCGCCGGTGAGGTGGCGGCCTTGTCATGTCATTTGCACGGATCGCTTGCCTTTACTGGCAAAGGTCATGCCACTGACCGCGCTGTAATTTTGGGCCTTGCTGGGTTTCGCCCCGATAAACTTGACCCAGACCAGGCGGATAGCGCCATTGCAGCGATCAAATCAGCAGGGCATGTTACCCCTAACGGGCTGCCGCAACTGCGCCTCAACCCAGAGGAAGATATCATCTTTGACTATGGCCCCGCCCTAGTGGGGCATGCCAATGGTATGATCCTCCGCGCTTATGACGCCAACGGGGCGCTCTATATGGAGGAAGTCTTTTACTCCATCGGTGGTGGCTTCGTAATGACCGCGAAAGAATTACAAGCGGCCAAAGCCGCCCGCAAGAATTCACTCGCCGCCCAAAAGGCGGATGCAGGATACCCCTATCCCTTTGGCACAGCTGAAGAAATGTTGATTATGGGGGCAAAGGCGCAGAAATCTATTGCGCAGATGAAATGGGAGAATGAATGCCACGGCGCGCCGCGCGCCGAGGTGCAAAAGCGCCTTGAGGCAATCCGAGATGCGATGCTGTCCTGCATTGAGCGCGGCTTGCGGATGGAGGGTGAATTGCCCGGCGGTTTGCGGGTCAAGCGCCGGGCAAAGGCGATCCATGATCAGTTACAGGCCGAGGCGGGGCGCAACATCACCCAACCCCATACAATCAACGATTGGCTTTCGGTCTATGCAATGGCCGTGAACGAAGAAAACGCGGCAGGGGGCCGAGTGGTTACCGCCCCCACCAATGGGGCGGCAGGCGTGGTTCCAGCAGTTTTGCATTATTATCTAACTCATTGCATCGGCGCGACCGAAAAGGGCGGGTTGGATTTCTTGATGGTCGCGGCGGCAATTGGCGGGTTGATCAAGCATAATGCCTCGATCTCTGGGGCCGAAGTTGGCTGTCAGGGCGAGGTCGGATCAGCCGCAGCCATGGCCGCAGCGGGGCTTTGCGCGGCACTTGGCGGCACCAACGAACAGATTGAAAACGCTGCTGAAATCGCGCTTGAACATCACTTAGGCATGACCTGTGACCCCGTGGCAGGATTGGTTCAGGTGCCGTGCATCGAACGCAACGGCCTCGGTGCGATCAAGGCTGTATCGGCCGCTTCATTGGCGCTGCGGGGCGATGGCACCCATTTCATGCCGCTTGATAATTGTATCGAAGCCATGCGGCAAACAGGCCATGATATGAACCTGAAATATAAAGAAACTTCGCTTGGGGGCTTGGCCGTCAATCTGCCTGAATGCTAAGGCGGGTCAGCCGCGCTTACGCACGGTGTCACCCGCCAAGAATTCTGGCGACAATCCGATATCGGCCCCCGAAAGCGCGCGCCCTGCAATGATTTTGGCCGCCTCACGTCCAATATCTGCGCGGCGGCTGTCCATGGTGGCAATGCGCAAGGGCAGCCCGTCCAAAATGGCAAAGGAATTGAACCCTGCAATGCCAATTTGATTGGGAATATCATACCCCTTTTCCAACAGATAAAGCAGGCCGCCCGCCGCGTTCATATCCGTATTATAATAGAGGAAATCAAGATCAGGGCTGCGGCTTAGCAAATCTTCGGTCATCGCGCGGCCTGTGCCAAAACCCGAGGGGCCTGCATAAAAAATCTTATCCGCCAAGGAAAGACCCGCCTCCTTCAGCGCATCCTCAAAGCCCTGCTGCCGCTTTTGCGACCGAAAATCGCGCAAAGAGCTAGAACCCAAATACCCAATTTTGCGATAGCCACGGGCAAGGATTTCTTCGGCCATGGCGCGCCCTGCTGCCACATGTGAGATACCTACGCGGGCCGCCACACTTGGGCCGTCAATGTCCATCACCTCGACAACAGGAATCCCCGCATTCTCCATCATCTTCCGCGCGGCATCTGTATGTTCCAAACCCGCCACGATCAGACCAGAGGGCCGCCATGAGAGCATTTCGAAAATGACTTTTTCTTCCTGCTCCAAATCATAATTTGAGGTGCCAACAACGGGCTGCAAATCCGTTTCATGCAGGCCCTCACCAATGCCTGTAAGCACATCTGGGAAAACCATGTTGGACAGAGACGGGATCACCACGCCAACCAGATTGACGCGGTTCGATGCCAAAGCGCCCGCGATTTTATTGGGCACATATCCCAAGGTGCGGGCAGCTTCAAAAACCTTGCTGCGCGTGCGCTCGGAGACATCCCCCCGATTGCGCAAGACGCGGCTGACGGTCATTTCCGACACCCCCGCTGCCTCAGCCACATCGCGCAAGGTCATCTGGGGTTTGCCATCAAAGGGATTGCGTCCGCGCACGTCTGGTATCCTGTCTTCGGTCGTCCGGTTCCTATTGATACGCCGAACCATCGCCACTTGCCAAGCGTTGCGATCAGGGCACCGCCCAAAACGAGAAAAGAGCGCACCGAAGTGCGCCCTTCCCTTAGCAAATAATCCGTTAGGATTAGAATGCCATCGCAATACCAGCAGAAGCTTTGCTTACATCGTTTACAGATGCCGCACCTGCCTGGAATGTTGCGCCACCGCCCAAATCGTAAGCGACGCCAAGACCGATGGAGCTGTCTGCGCTACCATCAATGTCTGAAGCGGCAAGCGTGATTGTTGTTGCAGCATCCATTGCGTATGCTACCGAAACGCCGGTTGCTTCGGTTTCAACATTGTTGGTTTCGCTTGTGGTCATGATGGCGTCAAGCGTCAATGCACCAGCAGTGTAACCAACTGCCAACAATGTAGTGTTGGTGTCTGCAGCGTCATCTTCATTAGCGATACCAACGTTGATGTCGAAGCCGTTTACCGAATACGATGCGCCCAACGCATAAGGCGCTGCCTCATTTGTATCGCTCAACATGGACGCATGCACTGTCAGAGAACCAACAGACAGGGTGTAGTGTACGTTTGGATCAGTAATTGCGGCGTTGCCTTCCACAACGTCGTCAACACCCAAGCCGTCGTAACCTACGTCACCAATGCCACCCAACTCGTTGGCTTCGGTGATACCACCACCGATGGTTAGTGTGCCGAAAGAGCCAGAAATGTGCACGTTCGCGTCTTCATTTTTACCGGCGTCTCCAGCGATGTTGAAGTCCGCGCCAAATGCCAAGCCAGCGTCAGTTGTGCCAGACATTGCAACGCCCAAATCGACTTCGCGCTGAACCTGCCAATCGGTGTCAGTTGCGTCATTTTCAACGTAGATTACACCCATCTGTGCGGAGCCAGATAGAGTGACGTCTGCAGATGCGATGCCTGCGGAGGCAACCAGTGCAGAAGTAGCGAAGAGACTTCTGTGATAGGTTTTTCACCGATTGATGAATTATTGGGCAATAAGTTTCATATTGAAACTTATTTCATTTTTTGCGCCCTAATGGTAGCATAGCCCTTAAAATAAACAGTGATAATCCACTGATGGGGGGAGGAAATAGCAATGAATAAAGTGTTAAATTGGCTCTTTTTCCGCGAATCGAAGGGGCAGAGCAGCGGGCCTACCCTCAACCAGTTTTTCGATGAGCAAGTCGTGCCATATTTGAATGCAAAGAGCCCCGACAACACGATCATCTCGATTTTCAATAACAATATTCGCTATGAAATCGGCTCTGTGCAGCTTGTGGATTTGGCGAACCAAGATTTGGATCGTTGGATCGCTGGCCAGCGAAAAAAAGGCCTTAAGCCAGGCACAATTAACAAGCATATTTTCGCCATCAATCGGGTGATCGGCCTCGCAAAGCGTTGGAGTTTTCTTCCCCCCCACAGCGCGCATCTTGAAGAGCTTGAACCGCTCCGTCTTGGTGATTACGCGCAGCGATTTCTATCCGAGGATGAGATCCAAACCCTTCTCACAGAATGCGCAAAATCAGATCACCCTTATCTGTCGCTCTTCGTTCGTTTTCTTTTGCTGACAGGCGCGCGCAACAGTGAGGCGCGTTTAGCAAAATGGCAGCATATCGATGTTGAGAAAAAGCTGTGGATCGTCCCCAAAAGTAAAAATGGCCGCTCGCGGCGGATCATTTTGAATTCAGCTGCACTTCAGGTGTTGCGGGATATAAAGTTGCAGGACGTTAATTATCATCCCCATACAGATAACCTGGCCTATCTGTTCACAAATCCACAGACCCAGAAGCCCTATGACAACTTTTACAATGCTTGGTATAAGGTGCGCGATCGCGCAGGGCTTGAGAATTTGCGGTTCCATGATCTGCGCCATACCTATGCCAGCCACTTGATCAATCAGGGCGTCAGTCTTTACGAGGTGCAGACGCTGCTCGGGCATAGCTCATTGCAGATGACGCAACGCTACGCGCATCTTCAGCCCAATCTCTTACAGCAGCACACGGAAATCATGTCCAACATCCTAAAGCGTTAGAGTGGCTTTGAAATTGCCAATTCTGACGAGTGTGATAGCTATCGGGCTGTGGCCCCGTGGCTCAACTGGATAGAGCAATCCCCTCCTAAGGGATAGGTTACAGGTTCGAGTCCTGTCGGGGTCACCATGCAATATGTCTATTTTGATTGACAGTCTAGCTGTCGCGTCTGATCATTGATCTTGGACCAAAGGAAAGTTGACCAAAATCATGTTGGATGCGCAGCGGGGAACACTCGCGCCTAAACTTGGTAAAGGGCCGCGTGCAGGGCTTTGCACCGATTGCGGGGTCAGTCGCATGTCTGATGATCGCGCCTGCGGGCGGGCCTGTCAGTTTATCGCCCCAGATTATCCGCACGCCGAAGCCCGCATTCATGGGCGTATCAGTGACCCTGCGCGTCATGAAGAAGCGTTTTTTGGTGTGACCGAAGCGATGTATCGCGCAAGGCTGACCCCTGTGGCCGAAGGCGCGCAGTGGACGGGCATTACCACGGCGCTCGCGGAAACCTTATTGCGGGCGGGGGCGATTGAGGCGGTCATCACAGTGGCGCCTGACCCAGACGATCAGTGGCGCCCTGTGCCTGTGTTGGTCACCGAACCAGACGACTTATCCGCCTGCCGCGGGATGCGCATGGGCTTTGCCCCAAGCGTGGCCTTGTTAGAACTCGCAAAGGCGCGCGGGATCACGCGCTTGGCCTTTATCGGCATCCCCTGTCAGACCTATGCCCTGCGTGCGCTTGAGGCCGAGTATGGGTTCGAGCGGCTTTATGTCATCGGCACGCCCTGTTCGGACAACACCACAACCGCGCGATTTCATGATTTCCTTGCGCTGCTTGACGCCAAGCCAAATAGCATCAGTTATCTTGAGTTTCGCGCGGATTACTCAGTCGAGCTGCGCTTTTCAGATGGGCGCCCGCCCCGTTTCATACCTTTTTTGAAATTGCCAATCTCGCAATTGCCTGCGGATTTCTTTCCGATGACCTGCAAGACCTGTGTCGATTACACGAACCGCTTGGCCGATATCACGGTGGGCTATATGGGCGGCGATGGGGCGCAGTGGATTTTGGTGCGCAATGCCCGTGGCGCAGAGATGCTTGATGGCATCGAAGATCGGATCTGCCTGTCGCCCTTGACCGATAAGGGGGATCGCACAAGCGCGGTCAAAGGGTTTTTGGCCAATACGGAGCGCGCGGCGGGCGGTTTGCCCCTGCGGAGGATGCCCAACTGGCTGCGGCCATTGGTGGCTTATCTGCAGCCTCGTCTTGGGCCGCGTGGCTTGGAATTTGCCCGCGCGCGGGTCGAGATGAAGGCGATTGAAACCATCTTGCATTTGCGCCGCAGTCATCCTGCCAAGATGAAGAATATGGTTCCCGCCCATGTCTGGCACCTTGCCGCGCGCTATGGGTTGGGCCCCAAATCATCCGAGATTGCGCGCGAGGATCGTAATCCGTAATCTCGCGACTATGACCAAACCCAATCTCGCGCCAGATTTCAGTTTTGAGACGCAGATCGGCGGCCTTGTCGCGGGCGTGGATGAGGTGGGGCGCGGCCCGTTGGCTGGGCCTGTTATGGCCGCAGCCGTTATCCTAAACCCAAGCGATATTCCCGAAGGTTTGCATGATTCCAAAACCCTCAGCCAAAAGCGGCGCGAGGCGCTGTTCGATGAGATCGCCGCGCGGGCAGAGGTCAGTATCGCAGAGGCGAGCGTTGCCGAGATTGATGAGTTGAATATTCGCAACGCCACTTTTTTGGCCATGCGCCGTGCGGTGCTTGGTCTCTCCCGCTGTCCAGATCATGCGCTGATTGACGGCAATGCCATTCCTCCTGATTTGCCCTGCCCTGCCACTGCAATCATCAAAGGTGATGCCCGTTCTGTTTCGATTTCGGCGGCTTCTATCATGGCCAAGGTAACACGGGATCGGCTGATGGTGACATTATCGCAACAGTTTGCGGGCTACGGCTGGGAGAAAAACGCGGGCTACCCCTCAAAAGCCCATCTTCAAGCCCTTCAAGATATTGGGGTGACCCCGCACCATAGACGTTCCTTCAAGCCCGTCCACAATATCTTGTATCAACGTCATCTTATAAGTCGTTGATTCAAAAAATAAATTGACGGCGAATCAGTTTCGACTCATCTTAGGCCTCAAGATGAGCGTCAAAAAATGGCGCCGTGACGATTAAAAGTCAGAGGCAGTAATGAAGACGAAAACCAATCCCGCGGGGGCGCATGCCCTGCCGCTTAACCAGATATTGGCTGGTGATTGCATTGATGTGATGAACAGCCTTCCTGAAGGTTCGGTCGATCTGATTTTCGCCGACCCGCCTTACAATCTTCAGCTCAAGGGTGATTTACATCGCCCCGACAATTCGCTTGTAGATGCGGTGGATGATCATTGGGATCAATTCGATAGCTTCCGTGCCTATGACGAATTCACGGAAAACTGGCTTGCTGCGGCGCGCCGTATCCTCAAGCCGAATGGCGCGATTTGGGTGATTGGCTCGTATCACAACATTTTCCGCGTGGGGGCCGAACTGCAAAACCAAGGCTATTGGTTGCTGAATGATGTTGTTTGGCGCAAATCCAATCCGATGCCCAATTTCCGCGGCAAGCGTTTGACAAATGCCCATGAAACGATGATCTGGGCTTCGAAATCTGAAACTGCGAAATACACGTTCAATTATGAGGCGCTCAAATCCCTAAATGAGGGGATTCAAATGCGCTCTGATTGGCTTTTGCCGATTTGTAATGGCGGTGAGCGTTTGAAGAACGCGCGGGGCGAAAAAGCACATCCAACGCAAAAGCCTGAATCGCTGCTGCACCGCATTTTGATTGCCTCAACAAATCCAGGTGATGTGGTTCTTGATCCCTTCTTTGGCACTGGGACAACGGGCGCCGTTGCAAAGAAATTGGGGCGCGATTTCATCGGCATCGAGCGTGAGGAAGAGTATCGCGACATCGCAGAAAAGCGTATCGCCAACACGCGCCGTTTTGACAGTGATGCGCTTGAAACCAGCCTCAGCAAAAGATCAGAACCGCGTATTCCCTTCGGTCAATTGGTCGAGCGGGGCTTGCTGCGGCCTGGTGAGGAATTGCACAGCGGTAATGGCCGCCATCGTGCAAAAATTCGCGCCGATGGTACGCTTGTCGCTTTGGACACCAAAGGGTCGATCCACCAAGTGGGGGCGAAACTTGAAGGCGCACCTTCGTGCAACGGGTGGACATATTGGCATTTCCGCCGTGACGGGAAAACCGTGCCTATTGATCACCTTCGTCAACAATTGCGTTCCGAGTTGGGCGAGTAACGCCACCTCCAAGACAGCTTTCGATATACCGCCCGTGCCTGTGGCTTTTGCCTCGGGGGCACGCACCTTACCCTCGCCCATCGGGCGGGGGTTTTTTATTCCGTTTGAAGCAGCCCTTTCGAATAGGGCGTCCAATCCTTGACTTGCGGATAATGTTGCTTGCGCCAAGCGCGCACCTTGGGGTTCATAACCCGCCGCCACACAGGCGGGCAGAGGGCCAAAATCCCCATCACGGGATAGCCATAAGGCAGTTGCGGCGCGGCATCGTGATCATAGGTTTGTAACAGCGGATAGGCCCGATCTGGACGATAATGATGGTCTGAGTGACGCTGCAAGTTGATCAGCAACCAATTCGTGGCCCGATGATCCGCATTCCACGAATGGCGGGGTTTGACATGTTCATATTTTCCCGCGCCTTTGTAGGCCCGCGTGAGGCCGTAATGTTCGATGTAATTTGTGATTTCCAAATGGAACACTGCAACAAAGGCCTGCACAGCGAAGAATGCAAGGCCCCATTTCCCGCCAATGGCATAGGCCAATCCCATCATGCCCGCCTGCAATCCCCCGTAACGCCAGAACGGATTGCTTCTATGCCATAGTGCAAGCCTGCGCTTTTCGAGGCGCTGCGCTTCGGCCCGCCATGCAGATTTGAACGACTGGATCAAAACACGCGGGAAAAAGCGGTGAAACCCCTCATTATATCGCGCAGAAGCAGGGTCACGCGGGGTGGCCACATGGATATGATGCACCAAAAGATGTTCGGTTTTGAAATGCGAATAAAGCGTCATCGCCAGTAGGATATCGGCCAAGCCACGTTCCAACCGCGTGGGGCGGTGCATCAATTCATGGCTGTAATTGATGCCAATCATTCCCGTGACAACACCCAAAGAGGCGGCCAACCCGAATTGCTCGGTAAGCGTCAGATGTTCAGGATTGGTGGCGAGATATGCAATCAACCCAAAGACCAATCCGAATTGTAAAGGTGTCCAAATCAAGGTGATTGCGCGATACCAAAACAGCGAGTTGAGACGCGCGGCCTCATCAGGGTTGGTTGGATCGCGGCCGAATACTTGATCCAACAGCGGAAACAACCACCATGTGGCCGCAAGCACCAAAAGGATGCTCCACCCGCCCCATTGGCTGACTGCGACCATGAGAGGGATAAGCAGAAGCGAGACCCAAAACGGGGCTACATCACGAAGCGATGCCAAATAATTTGACCCGAACATGCCTCTACCTCACAGCTCATTCTGTCATCCTAAACGTAGATATGGCGAAATATTATACATGAAAATATATAATTAGACTCAGGGTGAAGGCCGCGAGTCGATGCGGCAAAGGTCAAACGCTTTGCGCATCACTGTTGGCATATCCGCAACGCGGAACTTGGCGCGGGGCAGGAAATAACCTTGCTGCGGGCTCGCGTTTTTAGAGGCATGGCACAGATGCACGCGCAGGCGCAGGTGAAAATGGGTAAAGGTATGGCGCACCTCTTGGCCCGTGTCCTGCCATTCGCCCTCAACGGGAGGCGCAAGCGCCGCCACAATGGGCGCCGCGGGATGATCCACCCCCACCCAAGGGCTGGTGACAAAGCCAAGCATCCCCCCCAAAAGACCCGTTTCGGGGCGTTGCTCGACCAAAACCGCACCATCGGGCCGAAAGGCCAAGTAAATATGACCAACCCGCGTTGGTTTGGGCTGTTTTGGCTCCTTGCGTGGCAAGTCCGCCGCAATGCCCGCTTTGCGGGCGGCGCATTGGGTCATGATCGGGCAAATGCCACAGGCAGGGCTGCGTGGTGTGCAAATCGTGGCACCCAAATCCATGACGGCTTGCGCGTAATCCCCCGCCCGCTGCGCAGGGGTGAGGGCGCCGGCATGGGCTTTCAACACTGGCTTTGAACGGGGCAGCGGGGTTTCCACGGCGAAGAGGCGCGCCATGACACGCTCGACATTGCCATCCATGACGACTGCGCGGCGGTCAAAGGCAATCGCCGCGATCGCAGCTGCGGTGTAAGGGCCAATTCCGGGAAGCGTCAAAAGCGCCTCTTCGGTTGTCGGGAATATCCCCGCGTGTTGATCAGTAACCACGCGCGCGCATTTGAGCAGGTTGCGCGCCCTTGCGTAATAGCCAAGCCCCGCCCAAGCCGCCATGACATCCGCATCTTGCGCTGCGGCAAGATCCTCAATCCGAGGCCAGAGAGAGATGAACTTGGTAAAGTAGTCACGCACAGCCGCCACAGTTGTTTGCTGTAGCATCACCTCAGACAACCACACATGGTATGGGTTTGGCCGCTGCCCTGATTTTCGCGCCGCGGGCTCGACCCGCCACGGCATATCGCGCGCATGGTCATCATACCACGCCAACAAGTCACGCGAGAGGTCATCCGTTATTTCAATCTCGTCACGCAAGCTTTATCACCCTGTCTTCGGTTTTGATTGGTCAATCTGTTTCATACCCCCTAAATTGACCCGCAGATGAGAAAAGCAAGCGATCATATCCCGCCCAAAGAGGCAAGCCGCCGTAACCGTGGGTTTGAACCCGCGGCCAAGCTTGTTATGGCGCAAATAAAAAGCCCCGCAGAACGGCGTGGTTTCGCAGAGGCACGGCTGATCACCCAGTGGCGGGAGATCATGGGGCCTGAGATTGCAGATATCGCGCGCCCTGTAAAACTTTCGCATGGGCGTGATGGGTTTGGAGCCACCTTAGTGCTTTTGACGAGCGGGGCGCATGCCCCAATTCTTGAGATGCGCAAAGAAGATATCAGAACAAAGGTAAACGCGGCTTATGGTTATAATGCTGTGTCCAAAATATCCTTGACCCAAACGGCGGGACAGAGCCTTGCGCGTGACTTCATCGCACCACGCCCCCGGTCAGAATTGCCCCAAGAGGCAATAGAAATCGTGAACGCCAAGGCCAAGGCCGCCGCAGCGCACATCACCGATGAGGGGTTGCGCGATGCTCTTGAACGTCTGGCGCAGCGCGTCATAAGAAAACAGACATCCTAATTTACAGAGAGAGAATATTATGGATCGCAGACAGGCCTTGATCGCAGCATCCGCAGCGGCTTTTGTATCCGCCCTTCCCAGATTTGGTATGGCTCAAGACGCAAGCGCCGCCCCTGAGATTGTGGATTTTGCTCTTGGTGATCCGAATGCGCCTGTCGAGTTGATCGAATATGCCTCATTCACCTGTCCGCATTGCGCCACTTTTCACCTACAAGTTTTGCCTCAGCTAAAGCGCGATTACATTGAAACAGGCAAAGTGCGATTGGTTTATCGTGAAGTTTACTTTGACCGCCCAGGCTTGTGGGCGGCCATGGTGGCGCGTTGTGCAGGCGAAATGCGCTATTTTGGCGTGGCCGATATTGTTTACCGCACGCAGCGGGAATGGACCCAAGGTGATGCTGCGACCATCGCGGGCAATCTGCGGCGCATAGGTCTTTCTGCGGGTTTGACGGATGCAGAATTGGACGCCTGCATGCAGGATGCCGAAACCGCGCAGGCCATGATCGATAATTACGAAGCCAATCGCGTAGAATATCCGATTGAGGGCACACCCGCCTTGGTCATTGATGGCACGCTGTATGGCAATATGGCCTATGAGGACATCGCGGCGCGGATCGAAGACGCGCTTGCCCGTAACCAATGAACAGCACCCCCCTTGCAGGTGTCAAAGTTCTAGAGCTTGCCCGTATTTTGGCAGGGCCATGGGCAGGGCAGGTTTTGGCAGATTTGGGCGCCGAAGTGATCAAGGTCGAAAGCCCCGATGGTGATGATACGCGCCATTGGGGCCCGCCCTTTATCTCTCGTGAGGGGGATGAAAGCGCGGCTTATTTTCATGGCACCAATCGCGGCAAAAAATCCATCATCGCGGACTTTAAATCTGCCAAAGACCGCGATCGCGTGATTGCTTTGGCGCGCGAAGCGGATGTTTTGATTGAGAATTTCAAACTTGGTGGCTTGGCCAAATTTGGCCTCGATTACCCAAGTCTGGCCCGCGAAAACCCTGCATTGATTTATTGCTCGATCACGGGGTTCGGCCAAAATGGGCCTTATGCGCATCGCGCGGGCTATGATTACATCATCCAAGGCATGTCTGGCCTAATGTCTGTCACAGGCGACCCCGAGGATCATCCCCAAAAGGTTGGCGTTGCCGTTACGGATATTGTCACAGGTCTTTATGCCTCAAACGCCATTTTGGCAGCGTTACATATGCGCGCGCGCACAGGCCAAGGGCAGCATATTGATATGGCGCTTTTTGATGCCGCGACCGCGATGATGGCCAATCAAGCCATGAATTATTTAGCAACGGGGCAAGCCCCCAATCGTATGGGCAATGCCCATCCCAATCTCGCGCCTTATCAAACCTTTCCATGCGCGGATGGCTGGATCATCATCGCGGTTGGCAATGATGGGCAATTTCAAAAACTATGCGAGATTTTGGACTGTGCGGAGTTGGGACAGGATCCGCGATATCGCACCAATGCAGATCGTGTGAAGAACCGTGACAGCCTGAACGCCGCGCTTGAACCTAAGACGCGCAGCTTCAGCAAATCTGCCCTATTGGAGGCGTGCGAAGTGAAATCTGTGCCTGCGGGGCCGATCAATTCACTTGCAGAAACCTTCGCCGATCCACAGGCCGTGGCGCGCGGGTTTCGCCTTGATCTTGAGGGCGTGCCAAGCACGCGGCCGCCTTTTCATTTTTCGGGGGCTGATTTGGCGCTTGAACGTCCCGCGCCAAAATTGGGCGAGGATGATAGTATCACGGGCTTTTCGAAAAAATCCCGCTAAGGCGATCCCGCAAAGCGTGGTCTTGGTCTAATCGCAGGCGCACGGGCACCGTCAACACCTCACGCCGCAGCGCATCAGGCAGGCGCACCGCATCTTTTTCGGTTGTGACAGGCTGCGCCCCAAGGCTTTGCGCATCGCGCAAAATCCGCGCCATCAAGGCATCGCTTAAAGGTTGGTGGTCGCTGAGGGCCTCAGCCCGCAATATACGCGCCCCCATTTTGCGCAATGTGGCAAAGAACTTTTCAGGATGACCGATCCCTGCAAAGGCCAAAACGGGCATATCTTGGAAGGACATCCCCATATTTAACGGCGCCAGATGGCCCGTAAGATGGGGGCAAGGAAGGTCTGGATGGCGCATTGAAAACGCCGCCTGCTGATCTGCCTCGCCAATGGATAGAACAAAATCCGCACGCGCAAGGCCTGTTGCAATCGGCTCACGCAGCGGGCCTGCGGGGATGACCAGACCATTGCCAAATCCACGCGCGGCATCCACCACAATCAAGGACAGATCATAAGCCAGACTTGCATTTTGAAACCCGTCATCAAGGATCAAAATATCGGCCCCCGCCGCAATGGCCGATTTGGCACTTTGCAGACGATCTTGGCCCACCCATACAGGCGCAAAAGCTGACAAAAGCAAGGGTTCATCACCACAGTCAGCTGCGCTGTGACGGGTCGGGTCTACGCGTGTTGTTTGGGTGAGTGTTCCACCATACCCACGGCTGAGGATGTGGGGGGTGGCGCCAAGCCCTGCTAGGATTTCCCATAGGGCAATCACTGTGGGCGTTTTCCCAGTTCCGCCTGCGGTCAAATTGCCAACACAGACCACAGGCACGCCAAGTTTCGTCCGAGCGCCTGTTGCCAATTTGCGCGCCGTGCCTGCCGCATAAAGCGCGCTCAGTGGGCGCAAGGCATAGGCCACTGCATTAGGCTGCGCGCGATACCAAAATCTAGGTGCTTGCATTGCGCTGATCCGCTTCGCGTTGTTCCAACCGCTCTAGGATAGCATTGAGGGCACGATCCGTCACCGCAGCCCCTGTTGAGGATACTTCCCATGCGGCATTGGCCATAGCGGCTGCCCGTTCTGGGTTCATCAACTCATCCACTGCACGGGCGAGGCTTTCGGAATCGCGCACCTGCCGCGCGGCATCGACCGCCTGCAAGCGATCGAAAATATCGGTGAAATTGCTGACATATGGCCCATAGAGAATGGCCGACCCAAGGGCCGCAGGTTCAAATGGATTATGGCCCCCGATATCAACCAAAGAGCCCCCCAAAAAGGAAATCGGGGCAAGTCGATACCAAAGGCCCAACTCGCCCAAACTATCGGCAAGATACACTTGGGTGTCGCGATCAGGCAGAGCGCCAGTGCTGCGCTGCGCAAATGTCCAGCCATCGCTTTCTAAGAGTTTCGCAATATCTGCGCCACGCTCAGGATGGCGTGGCACGAGCAACAGAATGGCCCGCGGGTTTGACCGCAACACGGCCCGATGCGCGGCCAAGACCAAGTCCTCTTCGCCCGCATGGGTGGAGGCCGCCACCCAAGCGGGGCGGGTGCCAAGGCGCTGCGAAAGATCTTGGCGCTGCGCCTCATCATGCGGAAGCGCCGCCGCACCTTCCTTGAGGGTGCCTGTCACTTCGATGCGAGATGGCAACAAGCCCAAACACCGCAATCGAGAGGCGGTCAGATCATCTTGCGCTTGCACCAAATCAAAGCGCGACAGCAGCGCGCGGGCCATTCCGCCCAACCACCGCCAATTGCGCGCTGACCCTTGCGAGATGCGCGCATTGAGCAACATCATCGGGCATCCTTGCCGATGCGTCTCAACGATCATGGCAGGCCACAATTCGGACTCTGTCCAGATGGCGAGGTCTGGCTGCCAATGGTTCAGAAAAGATTGAACAAAACCTATAATATCCAAAGGCACGAATTGATGGATTACATCAGCAGGCAAACGCCGCCCCATGACAGCCGCAGATGTCACGGTGCCTGTCGTAACCAGAATCGTGAGATCTTCGCGCTCTTCACGGATACGGCGGATCAGCTCAAGAAGGGAAAGCGCCTCGCCGACAGAGGCCGCATGAAACCAAACCAATGGCCCATCGGGCCGCGCTTGACTGGCAATACCGCGCCGCTCATTGATACGCGCTGCGTCCTCTTTGCCGCGCGCCAAACGGCCCGCCAAAATCCGTTCCGCCAAACCCGTAGCATGACGCGAAAACAGAAGATAAAGCCAAAGCAGCAAGGAGCGTGACCGCATCCGATGCAATCCCTTACTCGCTTTGCGCGGAATTGGCCTGTTCCTCATCGCGCAGGCGATGCAAATGGGCGATGAAGTAGCGCATATGCGCATTGTCTACTGTGCGCTGCGCTTCAGATTTCCATGCGTTATAGGCGCTGTCATAATCAGGGAAAATTCCCACGATATGAATATCGTTCACATCGCGAAACTCCGTGCGGGCAGGGTCGACCAATTCGCCCCCGAACACCAAATGCAGACGCTGTGCCATAGATTATTTCCTTAACAAGAAGCCTTGAAAACCTGCGCGCACCCTAAGGTTTTGGCTCAGGCGGTCAAGCCAGTTTGACCCGAAAGCCGCGCCATGAATTTATCCACCAAGGCGCGTGATCCTGCAAAAACGCCCGCACTTCGCGGGTCGGGGCGGTTAAAGCGCAAATCCTGCCCCTCTCGGTCGCAGACCTTGGCACCTGCCTCGGCGGCAATAAGACTGCCTGCGGCGCTGTCCCATTCCCAAGTTGGGCGAAAGGTCAGCATTCCATCATAGCGCCCTTCGCCCACAAGGGCCAAACGATAGGCGAGAGAGGAACGAAAATGGCGGCTCACAGGTGGCGCGCCATGTGGCCAATAGCGCGGTTCAAAATTGACCTTGGTGGTCAGGATGCGCGCGCCCGCTTCTTCGGCATGACCTGAAATGCGCAAGGGCGTTTCATTGCACAGCGCCCCCCCATCGCGCGCAGCGGCATAAAGCCTGCCGACAGCAGGCAGATAGACCACCGCCGCACGCACGAGCCCATCTTCCACAACGGCCAATGCATGCGAGAAATCACCAGAGCCATCCATAAAGGCACGGGTGCCATCGATGGGATCAATGATGAAACCCCGCTTCGCGGCCAGACGGGCGGGGTCATCTTGGCTTTCTTCCGACAACCACCCGTAACTGGGACGCGCGGCCTGAAGATCGCGCGCCAACATCTTGTCGATTTCCAAGTCCGCTTCTGTGACGGGGCCTGCCCCTTCGGATTTTTCCCACGCCTTGGGGTCATTTTGCCAATAGCGCAGGGCAATCTCGCCTGCGGCACGGGCCGCTTCTACCAATAGGGTCAGATCTTCGCGATCTTGCCGCTCAGGCCCCTGCAAGCGTCATCTCCTCTACCAGAAGCGAGGGGATAACCCGCGACAGATGCGAGCGCGCATCATTTGCTGCACGGATCGTGCCAAGCATGTCGCGCAAATTTCCTGCAATGGTGCATTCATTGACCGCATAGGTGATTTCGCCGTTTTCAACCCAAAACCCTGACGCGCCACGCGAATAATCCCCTGTGGTTGGGTTGATGGAACTGCCGATCAAGGATGTCACCAATAGCCCCGTTCCCATCTCACGCAACAGCGTCTCACGTTCGACCTTTGGCCCGACCAAGGCGAGATTTCCAACGCTTGGCGAAGGCGGGCTAGTGAGCCCGCGCGCGGCATTGGCGGTGCTTTCCAGACCCAATTTTCGCGCAGTCGCCAGATCAAGCACCCATGAGGCCAGTTTGCCATCTTGTATGAAGGCGCGCTTTTGTGCCGCCAAACCTTCGGCGTCAAAGGGGCGCGAGCCGCCTGCACGCTTGCGCAAAGGGTCTTCCAGCAGATCAAACCCAACAGGCAAAACCGCCTCACCCAATGCATCGCGCAACCAACTCGACCCGCGTGCAATCGCGCTGCCATTGATCGCGGCCAAGATGTGACCGATGAGGGTTGAGGAGACACGTTCATCAAAGAAAACGGGATATTTCCCTGTTTTTGGCTTCCGCGCCCCTGCGCGCGCAGCAGCACGCATCCCAGCTTCGCGCCCTATTTCTTCGGGGCTAATCAGATCACTGCGGAAAATACGGCCATCCCCGTAGTAATCCCGCTCCATGCCTGTGCCTTCCCCTGAAATTGCCACGCAGGAAAGGCCATAATCACTGCGGGCGTAGCCGCCTGCAAACCCGTTGCTGCCCGCAAGAAAGATCGTGCGGTGGCTGTAGCCTGCATTTGAGGACTGAATTTGGGTGACTTTGGCAACGGCGCGGGCCGCAGCCTCGGCGCGGCGGGCTTCATCCTCCATCTCGGCGGGCAGAGGTGCCGCGCCGTCATCGCTCAACTCAAGACCTGATGCATCGCGCATTGAGCTGAGTTGCGCGGGATCGGCCAAGCCAACGGTTGGGTCTTCGGGGGCAAGCCGCGCCATAGTCACCGCGCGCGCGGCCATGTCACGTAGTGTGTCTGGGCGTAAATCTGCTGCCGAAACACAAGCCTGCCGTTGGCCCACCATGACACGAAGGCCCATTTCCGTGCCCTCGGATCGTTCTGCCTGCTCTAACGCGCCATTGCGCAAGCTCACTGTTTGCGAGATCCCTTGCACCACCATCGCATCTGCCGCATCCGCACCCGCAGATTTGGCAATGTCCAAAATCTGTTCCGCCAGATCCCGCAGCGCCGCTGTGTTCGAAGGGCTGTCTGTCATCGCAAAGCATCCTTTCTGGCCAAAACAGCCCGTCAGGGGCTATGCGTGACCTAAGCGCTGCAAGGACGCAGCGCAAGAACCCTTAACCTTTATTGCAAAGGCATTCCGCCAATCATGATCTTTCCCTCTTGGGTCAGATCAATTGCGCTTTCAAGCTGATCTTGGCCTTCGGTTCGGGTGGCGAAAAGGTCAATTGCGCCTGCGATCATCGCAAATTGGCTTGGATCAAGATGGCCCGACTGGGTCATCGCCTCTAGAAAGGTGAAAAGGCCGCGCGCGCTGATATCCACCCGCGATGGCCCTGCGCCAGATGTCAGATCAAGCCCACCTGTCGCACGGAAATCAAGGCCTGCACCCGTGAGGGTGGCCCTGTTGATTTGCAGCCGAGCCAATGACAAAGGCAGACGCATTCCCGTTTCGGGGGCAGGCCCCAGATCACCTGCAAGATCGAGATCAATCGCACCAGTTTCGCGGGGCAAAAGACCTGCGCGATCTATCCAATCCCAAACGGGGGGTTCGGGCATGGCATCTGCCACCGACAGTGTGATGGCAAACGGCCCGCCCTCACGGTTCAATAATGGCAGATTAGCGGCCAAGCGGCTTGGCCCAATGCGCCACAAAATGGGAATATCTTCGCCAAATTCGGCCCCCAAAAGCACGCTATCGGTGCTGAGGCTTGCGCCAAGACTTTCGTCTGTTTCCCTGTAGCTGAGATTGCCCGCCCCAAGCGCGAAGCCAAGCCGCCCTGCTTGATCCAGCCCCATCGGCTTTGCAAAAGCAGAAATCGGATCGGTGGCCACCAGTCCATTGGCCGCCTCAAACCCAAGTGAAGCTGTCTCGCCCCAGCCATCAAGGGTAAGCGCAGCCCCCTCAAGCGCGAATTGGGCCAAAGCCCCTTCCGCGATTGCGCCTTGCACTGTGCCAAGGCCAAAACGATGCGCAATGGGTGTTGCCGAAAATACAGATTGTCCTTCAAAAGTGCTGCTGCGCAGGGCAAATTCACCCGCTTGGATCAACACGCCGCCCAAAGCCTGAAAGGCCAATTCTTCTGTTTCTGCATCCCACGTTAGCGTGATGCCGTTTGCACTTTGCACCGTCACCTCAGGCAATGCAGGCAGATCCACCACCAGATCCCGCGCGGGCCGTTCTGTAGGGGTCAGCGCGATCACAATCGCCTCAGGCAGCGTGATCACCACATCACCTTCCGCGTTTAGGGCAAAAAAAGCGCGGGCCGTTCTTATGCTTGTATCTACGGTCGAATGTGGATCATCCACTTCGATAATTTGCAGGTTCTCTATCAACACCTGTGTGCCGATTACCTGTGGCGCGTCAAAGCGGAACTCATGCCCTGCATCTGCGGCGATTTCGCGGAAGGTCTCAAGCGCCATGTCAACGGGCGCGAGGCTTTGTGCAAAGGCAGGCAGAGAGGACAGGACAAAAGCCAAAGATAGAGCTGGACGCCAAATATATTTTGAATTCATCTTTGACATTCACAGGCCCAACGGCGACACCGACAGTATGTCCCAATGTTTCGTCCCCTGCGCTTAAGGTCAAGCGCCGATCCGCCTGCCCAAGAAATAGAAAGCCCCGCGATCATGTCTCATCTCTTTGAAACCGACCTATCGGGAAAAACCGTTGCAATCACAGGCGCAAGCCGTGGGATTGGGGCAGAAACGGCCGCGCTCTTTGCGCAGTCAGGCGCAAAAGTTGCATTATTGGCGCGCTCAGGGGCGGATTTAAAAAACGTGGCAAACTCAATCGGTGAAGGGGCGCGGGCCTATCCCTGTGATTTAGGTGAGATAGGCAAGATTGCCCCGCTCTTTGACGAGATCAAAGCCGAGCTTGGCCACATTGATATCTTGATCAACAATGGCGCGCTGATTGCGCCCATCGCCCGCATGGGGGAGGCAGATTTGCAAGCGTGGGATAATCTGATGCGGGTGAATGTCACAGGGTTATTTGCAACCACACAGGCCTGTTTGCCCGATATGGTGGCGCGCGGCGTAGGCACCGTCATCAATATTTCGTCAGGGGCTGCGAAAAATGCCTATGAGGGGTGGAGTGCCTATTGTGCGTCAAAAGCGGCTGTGGCGATGCTGACACAAAGCCTTGATTTGGAATATCGTGATGCAGGTATCCGTGCGCTTGGGCTGTCACCGGGGACTGTCGCCACGCAGATGCAACGCGATATTCGGGCAAGTGGGATGAACCCCGTGTCGCAGATTGATTGGGCTGACCATATCGCGCCGCATTGGGTGGCGCGCGCGCTCTTGTAGATGACCACATCCGAAGCGGATGGGCATCTGGGCCAAGATATCAGCCTGCGCGATCCCGCTTTGCGGAGCAAACTGGGGCTTGTGTGAGGCGAAAAGGAATTTTGCGATGATCAGGTTAGAGAGTTTCCCAGAAAGCATGCCCCAAAGCCAAGCACCGCTGTGGCGCGTGACGCTTGATCGTCCCGACAAAGCGAATGCCCTGACCGAAGATATGCTTGCCACCTTGGTCAGCATCGCCAAACAGGCACAGGCGCACCCAAACTTGCGCGCGTTGGTTATTACAGGGGCGGGCGAAAAGGTCTTTTGTGCGGGTGCGGATTTGGACGCGGCCCGCGCGGGTCTGGCCAACTCGCCCCTGTGGGAGGCGTTGTCAGGCGCGATTGCCGCGCTGCCCTGCCTGACGATTGCGGCTCTGAATGGCACATTGGCAGGCGGCGCTATGGGGATGGCATTGGCCTGTGATCTGCGCCTCAGCGTTGATCGCGCCTCATTTTTTTACCCAGTCGCAAAGCTTGGGTTTTTGCCGCAGCCCTCAGACCCCAAACGTCTGACGGCGCTCATAGGCCCTGCGCGCACAAAATTGCTGCTGCTGTCAGGCGCAAAATTTACCGCAAAAGAGGCCCTGTCCTTTGGGCTGATTGACAAGATCGTGCCGCAAGAGGCGCTTTGGCAGGAGGCGCAAAATATGGCCGAAGCCGCGATTTCGGGCAAAGCCGAGGTGCTGCGCGCCATCAAGGCGATGATCCCTGACGGCACGGCATGACGGGCGGACGCGACCCTATCACATTGGACGTGATGATCATCGGCGCGGGGCCGAGCGCGCTGATGGCTGCCGATTATTTGGCCCATGCTGGGCGGCGGGTTGTTTTGATGGAGGGCAAAGCCTCCCCTGCGCGTAAGTTTCTCATGGCGGGAAAGTCAGGGTTGAACCTCACAATGGACGAACCGCTTGAGGCGTTTCTTGCGGCCTATGGGCCTTCGGCTGCGCCGCTTGCGCCGATGATCCGCGCGTTTGGCCCTGAAGAAGTTATACGCTTTACCCGCGATACATTAGGGCAGCCGATCTTTACAGGCAGCTCACGGCGTGTATTCCCCAAGGCGATGAAAGCCTCACCCATGCTGCGCGCCTGGTTGCAGCGCTTGGGCGGGCGAGGCGTGGAGATTTGGCGCAATTTCACATGGGATGGATGGGGGCCAGACGGGGCGTTTCGTTTTTCTACAGCAGAAGGGCCGCGCGAGATCACAGCCACCACAACACTCTTGGCCCTTGGGGGGGCAAGCTGGCCGAATTTAGGCGGGCGCGGCGAATGGCTTGAATATCTGAGCGCGCGCGGGGTCGAAACGGTTCCGTTTCAGCCAATGAATATGGGGTTTCATATCAAATGGTCAGACCATATGCGCCCGCATTTTGGTCATCCGCTCAAATCCTTGATCTTGCGCGTGGGCGAAAAATCTGTGGCGGGTGAGATCGTGATCACCGCCAAAGGTATTGAGGGCGGCGGGGTTTACGCCCTCTCGCGCGAGATGCGAGAGGGGGCGATGCTCAGCCTTGACCTCTGCCCTGACCGCAGTCTGGACGATGTTGCGGCGCGTCTTGAGAAAGGGGGCAGGCGCAAGGACAGTTTGTCGAATATCCTGCGCAAATCCCTTGGGATAGACGGGGCAAAGCGCGCAGTTTTGTTCGAAATGTGCAAATCCCTGCCCACTGCGCCGAAAGCGTTGGCAGAGCGCATCAAAGCCTTGCCCATCCCCCATAGCGGCCCGTTTGGATTGGACCGCGCAATCTCTAGTTCGGGCGGGGTCGCATGGTCTGCGCTAGACGAGACTTTGCAGCTTCGCGCCCTACCAAATGTCTATTGTATCGGCGAGATGGTCGATTGGGATGCGCCTACGGGTGGCTATTTGCTGACAGCCTGTTTTGCTACGGGCCTTTGGGCGGCGCGTGCAGCAGCCTAGCGGGCGTTGCGCGGCATCATGGCCAAGCGGATGAGACTGCGCTCCATCACTGCCAATTGCGGGGCTTGTGAACTTGAGCGGAGGGTCAAATCCGTCTCGATCAGGCTTTGCACCGCATCCTCAAGGCGTGTAACGCCCCAAGCCTGCGCTTGTTTGACCATGCGATCCCTGCGCGGGCCAAAGACCCCTGTTTTCGGGGAAAACCCAGCCGCTGGCCCCTGTGGATGACAGGCGGCCATATGGAGCGTGCGAAAATGGCGCAAGGCCGCGATACAAAGTGCAACCGCCGTGACCCCCTGACCACCAAGCCTTGCCATCAGGGCACCAACACGCGCATGGGCGCCTTCGGCAGCGGCGTGTAAGATTTCGTCAATCTCCGCATCAATCGTGGCAGGCGCCAATGCTGCCACCTCCGCCGAAGAGAGAGGGCTCTCATCGCCTAGTTTATAAAGGGCTAGCTTTTCCAAGAGCTGCCTGAAATCGCCAGGATCAAGCGCGCGGGCGAGGGCGGCCAAGTCACGAGAGGCATCTTGCGCGATTGCAGATAGCCCCGCCTTTTTCAATTCGGCCTCGACCTCAGCCTGACTGGGCGGATCATCATAAACGGCGATACAAAAAGCCGATTTTTGGGTTTCAAACAATTTTCTCAGCGCCGAGCGTGGTGTCAGTTGCCCCGCCGTCACAATGATTTGGGCGTCACCTGCAGCCCATTCGTTTATGGCGCTTGTGATTGCGGCGGCGGCGGCATCTGTTGCATCTTCGACAAAGACAGCGCGCGGGCCTGGAAAGAACCCTGTCGCCTTAATCGCGTCCAAAAGAGCCGCAGGATCACTGCGCAAAGATGCCCCCATCATACGGGTAAGGCGCATTTCGCCTTCGGCATCTGGCCCCAAAAGATTGGCAAGCAGGTCTTGGCGCTTAATCGCCACCCGCATCGCATCTGCCCCATAAATCAGAACGCCTGCCGCCCCTGTATCGGGGCGGGTGATAAACCGCGCCGCCTCTGAGGTGGAAAGCTTCATCGGGTTACATTGCCTTAAATAACGACATTCATAATCCGCCCTGGCACAACAATCAGCTTGCGGGGCGCGCGACCTTCAAGCGCCTTCGCCACAGCCTCATCCGCCAGAACCAATTTTTCAACCTCTTGTTGCGGCATATCTTTCGCAACAGTCAGTTCCGAGCGGCGTTTGCCGTTGATCTGGATGGGTAAGGTGACGGTATCGGACACCAACATCGCCTCATCGGCTTTGGGCCACGGTGCGGTAGCTACCAAACCAGACCCGCCCTGACGCGCCCAAATTTCTTCGGCCAAATGTGGGGTCATTGGTGACATGAGCTGCGCCAAGGTCAGGATCGCCTCACGCTGTGCGGCGGCCGAGGCGTTCGATTTCGCCAAAGTGTTGGTAAAGGCATAAAGTTTGGCGATCGCCGCATTAAAGCCAAAGCTTTCAATGCCGTTTGTCACATCAACAATGGCGCGATGCATGGCGCGCAGTAGGTCTTGATCGCCTGAGCCTGCCGCATCTTTCGGCATATCCGCGATTTTTTCGCTCAAGGCCCAGACACGGCCCAAATGTTTAAATGCGGCTTCGGCCCCCGCAGCCGTCCATTCCACATCACGCTCGGGCGGGCTGTCAGAGAGGACGAACCACCGCGCGGTATCGGCGCCATATTGGGCTATGATCGCCACAGGATCGACCACGTTGCGTTTCGATTTCGACATTTTGGCGGAAGGGATGATCTCAACCTCGCGGCCGTTCTTTACGGCAATCCTGTGTGCTTCCGGTAGGCTATCGGACAACCCTAGGTCTTCAGCAAATTTCCGTTCTACTGCTCGTTCCTTTCCGGAATCGTTGAACAGGATTACCTCTTCTGGATAAAGATATTCGCTACGCAATTTAGCGCCAGGCTCCTTTAAGTCACCCTGCACACGCTTTATTTTGTAAATTGCATGCGTCACCATCCCCTGCGTGAACAGTGCGTTGAACGGCTCGGCGCATTTTGCGGGCAAATGCCCCGTCTTTTGCATCGCACGCGCGAAGAAGCGCGAATAAAGAAGGTGCAAAATCGCGTGCTCAATCCCGCCGATATATTGATCTACATTCATCCAATATTCGGCCTCGGCGGCATCGGTGGGCGTTGCCGCGCGCGGCGCGGTGAAGCGGGCGTAATACCACGAGCTGTCCACGAATGTGTCCATCGTGTCGGTTTCACGCTGCGCAGGCGCACCGCAGCTAGGGCAGGCGCAATCGCGCCAAGTCGGGTGACGATCCAGCGGGTTGCCTGGAATGTCGAAACTGACATCGCGCGGCAGTTCGATGGGCAGGTTTTCCTTTTTCTCTGGAACAACCCCGCAGGTGGCACAATGCACCACAGGGATTGGACAGCCCCAATAACGTTGGCGGCTCAAACCCCAGTCGCGCAGTCGGAACTTGGTTACGCCTTGGCCCCAACCCCTCGCCTCAGCGAGATCAATTGCGGCATCCACTGCGGTGTCACCTGTTTGCACTGCCTCGCCTGCAAAGCCGCGAATATAGCGCACACGCTCGGCTTTGGTTGGCACGAAGGCTTCGGCCAAGTGGGCTTCTTCCGCGCCCTCGGCCACAAAAACAGGGGTGATCGGCAGATCGAACTTGCGCGCAAATTCAAAATCGCGCTGGTCATGGGCAGGGCAGCCGAAAATTGCGCCCGTGCCATAATCCATCAAAATAAAATTCGCGATCCAAACGGGCAATTCCCAAGACGGATCAAGCGGGTGGCGTACACGCAGGCCCGTATCGCGGCCCTTTTTCTCGGCCTTTTCCAAGGCTTCGGCAGTTGTTCCACCTTTGCGGCAGTCTTGGCAGAATGCCGCAATCTCGGCGTTTTCTGCTTCGAGTGCTTTGGCCAAGGGATGATCGGGGGAGATACCCACAAAACTGGCCCCCATCAGCGTATCAGGGCGGGTGGTGTAAACATCAATCGTGCTGTGACCATGCGCAGGTGCGGTCAGCTCAAAGCCAAATTGCAGCCCGCGGGATTTGCCGATCCAATTCGCTTGCATCAGGCGCACTTTTTCGGGCCAATCGTCTAAACCATCCAGCGCGCCAAGCAAATCATCGGCCATGTCGGAGATTTTAAAGAACCATTGCGTCAACTCGCGCCGTTCTACGTCAGCACCCGAACGCCAGCCTTTGCCATCGATGACCTGTTCATTGGCAAGAACCGTCATATCGACCGGATCCCAATTCACCACCGCGTTTTTTCGGTAGACCAAACCCTGCTCTAGCATATCAAGAAACAGCGCTTGTTGCTGTCCGTAATATTCAGGGTCACAGGTGGCAAATTCCCGATCCCAATCAATCGACAGGCCCAAGGGTTTCATCTGGCCGCGCATTGTATCGATGTTTTGATATGTCCAATCGGCAGGGTGGCCGCCATTTTCCATTGCGGCATTTTCGGCAGGCATCCCAAAGGCATCCCACCCCATAGGATGCAGCACGTTAAATCCAGTGGAGGATTTGAAGCGTGCGATCACATCACCCATCGTGTAATTGCGCACATGGCCGATATGGATGCGCCCCGATGGGTAAGGGAACATCTCAAGCACATAGTATTTTTCACGCGCAGGATCGCGCTTGGCCTGAAAGATTGCGGCCGCATCCCATGCCTGCTGCCATTTCTCTTCAATCTGGGACGGATCGTAGCGCGACATTGCGAACTCCTGAAACATGGGGCTTTCGGGCCAAACGGGTATAGTCGGGCGCGTGTTTAAGCCGCCCGCTTGAAGAGGTCTAGGGGTATGGCGTGAATTCGCCGCCTGATTACAGGCCCGAGTCGCGGATGCGCAATTGGCGGGCGCGGGTCAAGATCGCATCTTCGATCTGACGCGTGGTTTCGCGGCTGACAGGGCCACCGCGCGTGGCCAATGCAACGCGCAGCGCACGCGCATCCAATGCGGGGTCACTGACATAGACGGTTGCGCGATAGGCTGTGCCGCCGCCTGGTGGCGTGCCATAGCCAAAATCAATCACGCCTGAGAATGGATCAGCTGATTCAATCGGCAAGAAGTCCAACACTTCAAGCGTGGCGTTCCAGATGTATCGATTGACTTCAACGGTGACATTCGGGTCATCCACGTTCTGGAACAAATCCCAGATGGTTTCGCGCTGTGGCTCTTGTGCGTCTAGCGCGGCGCGCTGTTCTTCGGCGGCCTCAGACCCGCCCAAGCTGCCACCCAACCGCCCGCAAGACGCAAGCGCCAGTGCGGTCGCAACAACCAAGATAGCTTTGCCAAAGCTCGAAAATGCCATGTGACTTTGCCCTTTCGTCCATATTGCGCACTGCGTGCAACGCGGGGGGCAAATGACTGCGCCCGTTGCGTGCCTCTTGGTAACTTAGCCCCGCCATTGCGGCAAGGACTTTGATATTATCGTCAAATTAGACCTAAATAACACACTGTGGCATCTGTGCATCAGAGTTGGCCCAAGATGAAGATGTCTGTCACGGCTTCGTTGCAATGCGCGGCTTGATGCGAGAGAGAAAGCCATACTCAATTCGGACTTCCCCGTCTTGAGGTGCACCTTAGAAATCAATTACGAGGGAAAAACCATGAAAAAGGTTCTCTTCGCTACTACTGCTTTGATTGCAACCGCAGGCGTTGCATCTGCAGACATCACTTTGACTGGCTCTGCTTCCATGGGTCTGACCCACGCGAATGACCAGACCGTTAATGACGTTGAACTAGACTTCAACATCGTTGGCTCCGGCACTGCAGACAATGGTTGGACATTCGGCGCTAAAGTCGGTGTTGATAACCAGGTTAACGGCGAAACTGGCACAGCGACTGGCCCAGCCGAAGACGCAACTGCATTCGTTTCTGGCTCTTTCGGCACGCTCACCATGGGCAGCGTTGACCCAGCAACCGATGGCATGGGTATCGCTGACGCGGGTCATCAGGGCATCGGCATTGATGACGTTGCAGAACTCAACAAAGCAATCGGTTCCGCAGACGTAAACTGGGCATACTCGGTAAACGGTCTGAGCATCTTGGTTGGTTACAGCTCTGTGAACGAAGACACATCTGCACGCCTCAGCTTTGACGTAGGCACAGTTGCATTGTCCTTGGGTGTTGCAAACGATCGCAACGGCGCAGCCGACACCGACACAACAACTGCAATTCAGGCAAGCACAAACGTAAACGGTGTTGGTCTGACTGCATACTACAGCGTATTTGACGATGACGGCAGCAACACTGAAACCGACAGCTTCGGCCTGTCTGCTTCGTTCGCGCTTGACGATGCAACCACCATCACTGCTGTTTACGCCGACAACGACACTGCAGTCGAAGCCGCTTACGGCTTGGGCGCAAGCATGAACCTCGGCGGCGGCTTGAGCCTCGCTGGCGGTGTAGGCTCCGCAGGCGACGACACGAAGTGGGACTTGGGTCTGAACATGAGCTTCTAATCCTCACGGATTACTTGCTTGGGAAAGAGCGGGCTTCGGCTCGCTCTTTTCTTTTGAAAAATGCGTTTATTTATCATAAATAAATAACATAATAATCTAGGGGCAGATATGAAACGGCACCTCATTTCATTACTCGCCTGTGGCCTTGGTCTGCCTGGATCGGCCCTAGCGGATAGTTCTGTGATCGGGCTGACGCGTGACGGCACGAACAGAGGCTCAGGCATTGTGGCCGAGTATCATTGGACAGGCGCGTTAGCCGAGGGTGATCGCTTTACCGCAGGTTGGGCTACTTCAGTTTTGGCCGATAACAATCACAACGGGTTTGTGGGGTTTGGCGTCTCTGCGGAATATCAGATCAGCGGTCAAAATTTCATCGAGGCCAGCTTTATGCCTGGATATTACAAAGAGGGTGACGTTGATTTGGGGGGCCATATGCATTTTCGCAGCACCCTTGGGATTGGCACCAATATCACCGACAGCGCTGCGCTTTCATTCGCGTTCAGCCATATCTCAAACGGTGGCCTAAATGATCGCAACCCTGGAATGGATATGGTCATGCTGCGTTTGACCCGCCGCTACTAATCCGCACAAAGATTCGAGTCCCATTCACCGCGCGCTTGCGCTATAGGCGCATCCATGTCTGAGCCGCACACATATATCGGCCTGCCCTTCATGAAAATGCACGGGCTTGGCAATGATTTTGTCGTCATGGACGCGCGCAAGCGCGAGGTCACCGTGACCGCTGATTTGGCGCGCGCGCTTGCAGATCGTCATCGTGGGGTGGGGTTTGACCAATTGGCCTTGATCCAAAACGATAACGAGGCGGATTTAGCACTGACCTTTTACAATGCCGATGGATCCCTCTCTGCAACCTGTGGCAATGCCACACGCTGCATCGCTGCCTATGAAATGGCGGCACAGGGCCTTAATCAGATCCGCCTGCGCACAGAACGCGGGATTCTGGTTGCGCAGGATCGCGGCAACGGCCTGACCGCTGTGAATATGGGGGCCCCGCTGTTGGAGTGGCAAGATATCCCTTTAGCCACGGCGATGGACACGCTGCATCTGCCCCTAGACGGGGATCCTGTTGGGACAGGCATGGGTAACCCTCATTGCAGTTTCTTTGTGGACGATGCCGAAGCGGTGGATTTGGCTGCCCGCGGCCCCGAAGTGGAACATCATCCGCTGTTCCCTGCGCGCACCAATGTGCAATTCGCCTCACTCATCGGGCCAGATCATCTGAGGATGCGGGTCTGGGAACGGGGAACGGGCATCACGCTTGCCTCAGGATCATCCTCTTGTGCGGTGGCGGTTGCCGCGGCGCGGCGGGGCCTGACAGGTCGTGCAGTGAAACTGACCCTTGATGGGGGTGATATTTGGATTGAGTGGCGCGAGGATGGCGTTTGGATGACAGGGCCAACGGCCCATGTGTTCACCGCTGAATTGACCGCAGATTTCATAAGTCGCCTACAAAACCCATGACAAAGCCACCTGAATTTCGAACGCTTGGGTGTCGGCTCAATGCCTATGAAACCGAAGCGATGACCGATATGGCCACCGCAGCGGGCCTCAGGGATGCGGTGATCATTAACACCTGCGCCGTAACGGCCGAGGCCGTGCGCAAAGCGCGCCAAGAAATCCGCAAGGTGAAGCGCGACAATCCAAGCGCGCGGATCGTGGTGACGGGCTGCGCAGCACAGACCGAGCCCGAAACCTTTGCCGCAATGGGCGAAGTTGACCTCATCATTGGCAATCGCGAAAAGATGGAACCTGCAACATGGGCCAAACTCAGCGGCCCTGATTTCATCGGCCAAACCGAAAAGGTCATGGTCGATGACATCATGTCCGTGCGCGAAACAGCCGAGCATCTGATTGACGGCTTTGGCACCCGCGCGCGCGCCTATGTGCAGGTTCAAAATGGCTGTGATCATCGCTGCACCTTTTGCATCATCCCATTTGGGCGCGGTAATTCACGCTCCGTGCCTGCGGGTGTGGTAGTGGATCAAATCAAACGCTTGGTCGACCGCGGCTATTTAGAGGTGGTGCTCACGGGGGTTGATCTGACCTCATGGGGGGCGGATCTCCCGCAAGCCCCCCATTTGGGCGATTTGGTCATGCGTATCTTGAAACTTGTTCCTGATCTGGCGCGCCTGCGGATTTCCTCTATCGACTCCATCGAAGCTGATCCGATGTTGATGGAGGCCATCGCCAACGAACCCCGCCTGATGCCTCATCTGCATCTGAGCCTTCAACATGGCGATAATTTGATCCTCAAGCGTATGAAGCGCCGCCATGCGCGCGAAGATGCCATTGCCTTTTGCGAGGAGGCGCGCCGCCTGCGGCCTGAGATCAAATTTGGCGCAGATATCATTGCAGGTTTCCCGACAGAAACCGAAACACATTTCGAAAATTCCCTCAAATTGGTTGAGGAGTGCGGGCTAACATGGCTCCATGTGTTTCCGTTCTCACCGCGCCAAGGCACGCCAGCGGCACGGATGCCACAATTGCAAAGCGCCACCATCAAAGACCGCGCGGCACGATTGCGCGCCGCTGGGGATCGGGCCCTCGCCCAACATTTATCGGGCGAGATTGGCAAAACCCATCAGATTTTGATGGAAAATCCCCATCTTGGCCGCACCGAAGACTTCACTGAAGTCAGCCTCAATGAGGCGCAAGAAACAGGTCAGATCATCACTGCTACAATTTCAGGCCACAAAGACGGACGGCTTTTAGCCTAGATTGCTTCCGCCAAAAGTGCCTCGAAAAAGGCAAATGCCTCGGGGCTGTCCCAATGGGCATCCCCCATCAGCCGCGCAATCTCGCGTCCTTCGGGATCAATCACCAGCGTAATCGGCAAGCCCATCACCGACATTTCGCGCGCAATCTGTTGGTTGATGTCACGATACATCGGGAGATGTTCTACGCCAATTTCCTCAAAAAACCTGCGGATCGCCTGCGGGGAATTGCGCCCCGTGGCGAGCGTGACCACTTCAAACTGATCTGAGCCAAACTGACGTTGCAATGCCTCTAGGCTTGGCATTTCTTCACGGCAGGGCGCGCACCACGTGGCCCAAAAATTGAGAACCACATATTTCCCGCGATAATCGCTCAAGCGCCCTTCAACTTCATCCTCATCAACAAAAGGCAAATCCGACACAGGCACAGGCTCTGAGGCGATCACCAGACCGCGCATATCCCCATCACGGGGCAGCTGCGAAAGATCTTGCGCAAAGGCGGCATTTGCACAGAAACCCAAGGCAATGTAGAGCAGAGCAATGATACGGCGCGAGAGCATCCTAGCGGCATCCTTTCTTTGATCGGCGGATAAAACAGAACATGGCACAGAAATCTTCAAACGCAATGTGGGGCGGTCGCTTCGCCGCAGGGCCAGATGCTTTGATGGAGGCGATTAACGCATCTATCGGCTTTGACCAAAGGCTCAGCGCGCAAGATGTCACTGGCTCACGCGCCCATGCTGCAATGCTCGCCGCCCAAGGCATCATAAGCAGTAAAGATGCCGAGACGATCAGGGAAGGCCTGCTCACGATCTTGTCAGAAATTGAGAGCGGCACATTCGAATTTTCCACCGCCCTTGAGGATATTCACATGAATATCGAAGCGCGGCTTAAAACCCTGATTGGTGAGCCCGCAGGACGTCTCCATACGGCGCGGTCACGCAATGATCAGGTCGCCACCGATTTTCGCCTATGGGTGCGGGATCAAATGGATGCGGCCATTGAGGGGCTGCAGGCCTTGATCCGCGCGGCATTGGCGCAGGCCGAAGCGGGCGCTGATTGGGTGATGCCTGGCTTTACCCATCTTCAAACCGCGCAGCCCGTAACATGGGGGCATCACATGATGGCCTATGTCGAGATGTTCGCCCGCGATTTATCGCGTTTTCAAGATGCGCGCGCGCGGATGAATGAATGCCCGCTTGGTGCGGCCGCCCTTGCAGGCACATCTTTTCCAATTGACCGCCACATGACTGCAGAAGCCCTAGGTTTCGATCGGCCTATGGCGAATTCCTTGGATGCCGTTTCAGACCGCGATTTCGCCCTAGACTATCTCGGGGCGGCCTCCATTTGCGCGATGCATCTGTCGCGATTGGCTGAAGAATTGGTGATCTGGTCTTCGGCACAATTCCGCTTTGTGACCCTGTCGGATCGGTTTTCAACAGGCTCCTCCATCATGCCGCAAAAGAAAAACCCTGATGCGGCGGAATTGATCCGCGCCAAAATCGGGCGGATCATGGGGGCGAATGTGGCCTTGATGACGGTCATGAAAGGTCTGCCCTTGGCCTATTCCAAGGATATGCAGGAAGACAAGGAGCAAGTCTTTGATGCCGCCGACAACCTCATGATCGCAATGGCCGCAATGGCGGGGATGCTCGGCGACATGAGCGCCAATAAAGACGCACTAGAGCGCGCCGCCGCATCTGGCTTTTCAACCGCAACTGATCTCGCCGATTGGTTGGTGCGCGAATTGGGTCTGCCATTCCGTGAAGCGCATCATGTAACAGGCGCGCTTGTCAAAATGGCCGAAGATCGGGGCTGTGATTTACCTGATCTCAGCCTTGCGGATATGCAAACAGTGCAATCCAACATCACTGCGGCCGTGTTTGATGTTTTGGGGGTTCACAACTCGGTTGCCTCGCGTCAATCCTACGGCGGCACCGCACCCGATCAGGTGCGCCTGCAAATTGCACGATGGAAAGAAAGGTTGGCGTGATGGGGCGCTCTTTTGCATCATGGATTAAGCTGGGGCTATTGGCCCTGACTTTGGGTGGAACTTTGGCCGCCTGCGGCGCAGATGGCCCGCCTGAACCGCCAAGCGAAAATGCAGTGACCTACTAAGCCTGCGTGGCGTTTGGGTCATTTTCTTGCACCGCGTGTGGCGTTCTGCGTCTTGCCCGTTGAAACTGGGGCAAAGAGCCCCTAACGTCTGGGGTCAGACTGCTCATTTTAAGACGATTGACCATTCCAAGACCTAAGTTTGAGGCCCCGAGTTCCAATGGAAAAAATACCGATGACCCCGACAGGGTATAGCGCCCTTGATGCCGAGCTGAAGCATCTGCGTAGTGTTGAGCGCCCTTCTGTCATCAAGGCGATTGCTGAAGCGCGCGAGCATGGGGATTTGTCGGAGAATGCCGAATATCACTCGGCCCGCGAAAAACAGTCCTTCATCGAAGGTCGCATCAAGGAATTAGAGGGGATTTTGGGCCTTGCACAGGTCATCGACCCCAAGACCCTGTCTGGCCCGATTAAATTCGGCGCCACGGTTGTGTTGATTGATGAGGATACCGAGGAAGAAAAAACCTACCAGATTGTCGGCGAATCTGAGGCCGATATCGAAAAAGGTTTGCTCAATATCAAATCGCCCTTGGCCCGCGCTTTGATCGGTAAAGATGAAGGCGATAGCGTAGAGGTCAAAACGCCCGGTGGCAGCAAGGATTACGAGATCACGAAGGTGACCTACGTGTGATGATCCCCGCAGCATTGCCTCACCCCAGATTGACGCTTGCGCATCGCTTCACGCGGGACAAGCAGATTTGGGTAGGCCGTGCGGTTGGTTTTCTTCAGTGCGCCGATGGCGCGATGTCCTTTGGACTGCGCGAAGGCATCGCGCTGGCCTTGGCCTTGCTTTGGATTGGGGCACTCAGCCTCACGGCGTTGGGCTTTGGCGGTGACACCCCGAATATGGCCGAGATGCTGAGCGGGCTCATGGTTGCGGTTGGGGCAATCTTGCCGCTTGTTTTGTTATGGATTGTTCTAAGCCTCCTGCGCATCACGCAAAGCCTGCGTCTTCAGGCCCAAGATCTGCGCCTGAGGCTCAACAATATTGAGGACGCGCTTCACGGCGGGGCTGTGCCTGCTGATTTGCGAGAGACACAAAACCGCATAGAGGCTTTGGCAGAGGCACAATTGGCCACCGATACCAAGCTCGCAAGTTTTACATCTTTGCGCCTGCAAGACCCTGACCTGCGGGCGGCTGTGCCCCTAAGCCCGCCCCCTGCCCCAGATCGGCCACAATCGGATTTATCGCTTATCGCAGCCGAGCCCGCCTTGAACCATCCGGTCACGCCCGCTGACTTTATTCGTGCGCTCCATTTCCCGAATAATGATCAGGACAAGGAGGGCTTTCGCGCCCTTCGCGCGGCCCTAGAAGACCCTGCAACCCGTCCTTTGATCCGCGCTGCACAAGATGTGTTGACCCTGCTCTCGCAAGACGGGATTTTCATGGATGATCTCAATCCAGACCGCGCCCGCCCTGAGATTTGGCGCAAATTCGCGAAAGGCGAGCGGGGCCGCGCGATTGCATCGCTTGGCGGTATTCGAGATCGGTCTTCCATCGCGCTTTCCACTGGCCGGATGCGGCAAGACACAGCCTTCCGCGAAGCTGTTCATCAGTATTTGCGCGAATTTGATCGCGTTTTCTGTCAGTTCGAGCAGGCTGCAACCGATGAAGATATTGTCAAACTCAGTGCCACCCGCAGCGCGCGGGCCTTTATGTTGCTCGGGCGTGTGACTGGGATTTTTGACTAAGGCCCCAAGGCCGCATGGATCGCAGAGCGCAACAGTGCCTCATGCCCCGCACCCAAAACACCGCCCTCCTCGGCATCACCATCGACAAGCATTTTTGCAAGATCATCAGGGGCCAAAGCGGCCAAACCCGCGGCAATCACCCGCACTTGTGCGGCATCTGGGATTTCGCCCGCCAAAGCATAATGTGCGATCTCTTTCGCCATCAACGAAGGCCAACATTCTGCCAAAACAATAGGCCGCTCGATCCCGTCATAAGGTGCCACGGCAAGCGCCGACCCAAACCGCCCGCGCAAGGACTGCAATCTTGCGATCCCAAGGATCGCCTGTGATCCCACAGATCCCGTGGTGTAAAGCTTCCACCCCGGCTGCATTTTGCCATAGGCCAATTCAACTTTGCGCCGTTCTGGCAGATGATGTCCGTGGCGCAGGTCGCGCGCGGGCAGATCAGGGCAGGCCTGTGTTTTGGGCACGCACCAAAAGGGGCCAACCCCTGGAAAACGGCGATTAAGCGCGCGGGCCACATCGAACCGATTATTCGCATTGTCTGGCCCATCCTTAACCATCTGCGCAAAAAGCGGCCAAACCGATAGCGCATCGGCCTTGCCTGTCAGATGCTGTGCAAAGCCCGCAGGATAGGCGAAGGAAAAGTCAAAGGTCGCCAAGATACGTTCATCCCGCATAAGGGTGTCTGTCATCACCTGCTCAAGCGCGGCCATCGCATCAGCGCGCGTGCGATAATAGCTCACCTGTGGCGTTGCACCATGCGCCGAATGAGCAATGAAAATCGCGTCCTTCGTGGGGGCTTTGGGGCTTGGGGTGGCTCGTGCCGACCAATCGACCACCACAATATGATCAAAGCGTCCCGCGCTCATAAGGCCATCTCAGCGGCCTGTTCCAAATCAGCCTTTGTGTTGATGTTGAAGAACGCCTGTTCAGGTGCATTGAGAGGGGCAGAAACCCCGCCCAATCGCGCCATGACTTCGCGCATTTTGCGGCCACCCCCCCGCAATTCTGCTGCCAATGGATCGGCCAAATCCACATCCCAAAGCGCAAATGTTGGATGTATGCCCCCGCTTTGATCCTCAGCAAAAACCAATGCGTCATGCCCTTGTGCGGCGCATAAGTGCGCCACGATATCGCTTGGAAAAAACGGGCTGTCCGAGGCAAAGCTCATCACCCGCTGCGCCCCAAGCATCTTGGCTGCGCGCAAGGCCGCCAAAACGCCGCCAAGTGGCCCCATCGCGGCGAATGCGCCATCAGCAACCACATCAAGTCCAAGATCCGCATAAAGCGCGGGGTCGCCATTGGCGGAGAGGATCAAATGATCCACCTGCGGGCGCGCGCGCGCAATAACATGCGCATAGAGGCTTTGTCCCCGCAGCAGCAGCCGTCCCTTGTCTTGCCCGCCCATACGGCGCGCTTCCCCGCCTGCCAAGATCACGCCACAGATCATTGCTTTGCCCTTATCCATCCGCGCAGATTGCATCCTTCGCCCATCAAGGCTAGATCGCATGAGCAGAAACGACAATGGTGCAAGATGCGCAAAACCCCTTCAGACTCGGCCTATCTCTCTGGGATCATTGGTGGATTGCCGTTCCTGTTGGTGCTCCTGCCATTTGGTCTTTTATTTGGGGTTCTTGGCACAGAAGCGGGTCTGCCCCTGTCGCAAGTCATGGGATTTTCTTTCCTTGTCATTGCGGGCTCAGCCCAATTCACCGCGCTGCAGCTGATGACGGAAAATGCACCCGTCCTCGTGGTTTTGGCCTCTGCTTTGGCTGTTAATCTGCGCATGGCGATGTATTCAGCCTCGATCACCCCACATTTAGGGGCCGCGCCTTTATGGCAGCGCGCGCTGTTATCCTACATGTTGGTCGACCAAACCTATGCAATGGCCATGCAAACCTATGAGGCACAGCCTGAACGCTCGGTCAGATGGAAAGTGGTCTATTTCTTCGGACTCGCGACCCCGATCTGCCCCCTGTGGTATGGCGCGACCTATGCAGGCGCAGTCTTAGGAGCAACCATACCACCTGAATTTGCACTCGATTTCGCAGTTCCGATTACCTTTCTTGCATTGGTGGCCCCCGCCTTGCGCACACTTGCGCATATCGCGGCGGCAATGACCTCGGTGGTTATGGCGGTCTTGCTAAATTGGATGCCCTATAACCTTTGGTTGATGGTCGCAGGGATCTCCGCCATGATCGTTGGCGCAGAGGTGGAACGGCGCATGAGCCTTGCAAAGGCGAAGCTGACATGAGCGCCTATTCCGAAACCACGGTCTGGCTGATCATCGCTGCGCTTGGCTGCGGCACTTATCTTGTGCGGCTGTCTTTTTTGGGGATTTTGGGCAACCGCGATCTGCCAGAATGGGTCTTGCGCCATTTGCGCTATACGCCCGTGGCGATCCTGCCCGCATTGATCACGCCCTTGGTGCTATGGCCGCAAGCGACAGGCGGCGCGCTAGATGCCCCCCGATTGAGTGCGGCAATCGTGGCCTTGAGCGTGGGGGTCTGGCGCAAAAATGCCATTGCAGCTGTCTTTGCGGGCATGGCAACGCTATACGGCGTGGGTTATTTCCTCGGCTAAATCGGCAAGGCAGTTGTTGAAAATACGTTTTTCAGAGCAAAGCTGGATTGCATCTTCGAAACCCCCGGCAAACGGGCCAGATATTCGCGATGCACGCGGGCGAAATCTTCGCTGTCGCGTGCCACCACCTTTAGAAGATAATCCGCGCTGCCTGCCATAAGATGGCATTCCAACACATCTGGCACCCGCTTCACAGCCTGCTCGAAGGCCTGCAAAACCTCGTCCGCCTGTCCTGACAGGCTAATTTCCACAAAGACGGTTGTCATCCGACCAATCGCACGGTGATCCACCAAGGCGACATAATCTCGGATGATTCCCTCCTGCTCCAAGCGCGCGATCCGCCGATGACAGGACGAGGCGGACAAATTCACCTGTTCGGATAGCTCCGCATTGGTGATGCGGCCGTTCTTTTGCAAAACTTCCAAGATTTTGCGATCCGTGATGTCCAACTCAAAACCCATATCATCTCTCGCTAAAACGGCTTGCGCCCCGCCATGGTGACGGGGACGCATGTTTTATTCGTGCTTACTTCTTGGCCAGAGCATCACGGATTTCAATCAGAATGTCCAATTCGCTTGGGCCTGCGGGGGCTGAAGCGGCTTCTTCCTTCTCTGCTTCTGTCATAGATTTGATGCGGTTGACCAAACGCACCAGCATGAAAACCACAAAAGCTACGATCAAGAAATTGATGACCGCCATCACAAATTTCCCAATCGCAAAAACAGGCGCGCCTGCTTCGAGCGCCACGGCAAGCGAGGCATAGTCATTTCCGTCTAAGGCGTAGAACCAACCTGAGAAATCAATCCCGCCCGTGAAGATAGCGATCAATGGATTGATCAAGTCGCCCACGAGTGACGTTACAATCGCGGTAAAGGCTGCCCCGATGATAATCCCCACAGCCATATCCATAACATTGCCACGGGCAATGAAGCTTTTGAATTCTGCAAACATATCTTTCCCCTTCTTGGGCGCAGAGCGCCCTCTCCGATTTTGAACCCATCACGCCGCCGCATAAGCGTTCGGCAGATAGGGTCAGATTAGAGACAGCGGTGCCGATGGAACAATGGGTTTGTTCAAAGTTTCAAAGAATTCCAAAAGCTGCGCGATGCCCGCCACTGGCAATCGAATGCTCAGCCATAGATGGCCCAAATGCGCTTGCGCGCTGCGCAAAGATGCGGGACAAGCTGAGATATGAGCAGCAGGGATCACATACCAAAGGCGGCATTATATTTAGGCTTGGCGGGGGTTTTGCCCTTTGCCTACGCCGCGCTGTGCTTGATCGTCCCTTCCGCCGCTCCCCTTGGCGACTGGCTTCTGCCGAATTTCGCACCCGATATACTGCTGCGCAATTATGGGATCGTGATCCTGTGTTTTATGGCGGGGGTCATATGGGGCTTTGCTGTGCATGCGCCATCACCGCAGATGATGGGATATGGCTTTGCGGCATCCACGATCCCCGCATTGGTGGCGTTTTTCCTTGGATTTGGCCCAACCCATCAGGCTTTGCCCATCCTGATCATGGGCTTCTTGGCGCTTTTGCCCCTTGATGCATGGGCGATGCGTGCGGGCCTTGCACCGAACTGGTGGCTGCGATTGCGCGGGCTTTTGAGCAGCCTTGTCATTTTGTGCCTAACACTGGGCGTGCTCTATGCCTGAGCTATTCGCCTATACGGATGGGGCCTGTTCAGGCAACCCTGGCCCTGGTGGATGGGGTGCGCTGCTGCAGGCCAAGGCTGGCCATACCGTTGTCAAGGAACGCGAGCTCAAAGGCGGTGAAGCAGACACCACCAATAATCGAATGGAGCTTTTAGCCGCGATTAACGCGCTTGAGGCGCTGGAGCGTCCAAGCACGATCACTGTGGTGACAGACAGCGCCTATGTCAAAGGCGGCATCACCGAATGGCTGCGCAGTTGGAAACGCAATAATTGGCGCACCGCCACAAAAAAGCCTGTCAAAAACGAAGACCTTTGGCGGCGTTTGGATGAGGCGGCAGCGCGCCATCAGGTAACGTGGACATGGGTCAAGGGCCATGCAGGCCATCCCGAGAACGAACGCGCGGATGCCTTGGCCCGTGCGGGCATGGCCCCCTTCAAATAATCACAAGCCCAAAATTGTCCCTGCAGGCAGGTCTGTGCCACGCAAGAAATCGGCAGCGGCCATGCGCGGCTTGCCCTCGGGTTGCAGTTCGGTGATCTCAATCGCGCCCCTGCCGCACGCGATTGTCAGGCCATCAATGACCGACCCTGCCACAGCCCCATCGGGCCGCGCCTGCGCCCTTCGGCAGGCAAGGAATTTTAACCGCCGCCCCGAATGCGTTGTCCATGCACCAGGCAAGGGTGAAAGGCCGCGAATTTGGCGGTCAATCTCTGCGGCATCATTCGACCAGTCTATGGCAGCCTCGGCCTTGTCGATCTTTTCGGCATAGGTCACGCCCTCTTGCGGCTGCGGAACAGGGGTGAGACTGTCAAAATCGGCAAGCGCGGCAACAATCGCCTCAGCGCCAAGCTGCGAAAGACGATCATGCAGTGCGGCGGTGGTATCCTCCGCGCCGATTGGCAGGGTGCGGGTCAATAAAACTGGCCCCGTATCAAGCCCCGCTTCCATTTGCATAATGGAAATGCCTGTCTCATCATCCCCCGCCATAATCGCGCGATGAATAGGGGCCGCGCCACGCCAACGCGGCAAAAGCGAAGCATGGATATTCACACAGCCCAAGCGCGGCGCGTCAAGCACCGCCTGAGGCAAGATCAAACCATAAGCCACAACCACGGCAATATCGGCAGCCCATGCCGTGAATTCGGCCTGTGCCTCGGCATTGCGCAAGGTTTCGGGATGGCGCACCGGCACGTGCAGATCTTCGGCCAAAGCCTGAACAGGGGTCGCGCGGGGTTTTTTGCCGCGCCCTGCGGGACGGGGGGGCTGACAATAGACCGCAGCAATCTCATGCCCCGCCGCAATCAAGGCGCGCAAAGGCGCACAAGAAAATTCGGGCGAGCCCATGAAAACAATACGCAAATCTACACCTTATCGCGCGCGATGTCGCGCTTAAGCTTTTGCATCTTTCGAGTAATCAATTGCCGCTTCAAGGGCTTGAGATAATCGATAAAGAGAACCCCATCGAGGTGGTCAATCTCATGCTGCACGCAAGTGGCCCATAGCCCCGTAAATGTCTCGCGCTGCAAAACGCCATCGCGATCCAACCATTCCACGGTCACATCGCGCGGACGCTCGACATCAGCATAAACATCTGGGATCGACAAACAGCCTTCCTCGTGGATGTTTTTTTCATCCGAGGATTCCACGATCTTGGGGTTGAACATCGCGGTCGGGCGGGGTGTTGCCCCTTCCTCTTTGACGCAATCCATCACGATCACGCGCTGATCAATCCCAATCTGTGGCGCAGCCAGACCAATACCGGGCGCGTGATACATCGTCTTGAGCATATCATCTGCAAGAGCGCGCAACTCATCCGAGAGGTCGGGCACATCTTGTGCGACCTTTTTCAGACGAGGATCAGGATGGATTAATATTGGGTAAATCATGGCCTGTGCCATAAGCGAATTCTGCGCCCCGCGCAACCAGCGCGGCTGGGATTTGCACAGGGCAGGCGCGCCTGATAGGCTCATGTGAGAAATCCTATAAATGCAGAACGAAAGTTCTAACAATATGCGAAATATAAAGACATTGTTCTAGTAAATTTTATTGATTTGGAACATATGTCCATTTATATGGTATATCAAAGAACGCGCAGCATATGCGCCAAAGAATGGATAACACCGATGAACTTTGACGAAATCATCAATCGCCAAAACACCCATTCAATGAAATGGGATATGATGTCGTCAATTTATGGGATTGGCCCAGAAGATGGGTTGTCCATGTGGGTGGCAGATATGGATTTCCGCCCCCCTCAATCTGTGCAAACCGCGCTGCAAAACATGCTCGATCATGGCATTTACGGCTATTACGGCGATGAACGCGCCTATCGCGCCGCCATTGGATGGTGGATGGCAAACCGCCACGGTTGGGAGATTGAGCCCGACTGGATCTTCACCACCCATGGTCTGGTGAACGGAACGGCCCTTTGCGTGGATACCTATACGCAAGAGGGGGATGGCGTGGTTCTAATGACGCCCGTCTATCATGCCTTTGCCCGTGTGATCCGCGCCGCCAATCGTCAGGTGGTCGAATGCCCGCTTGCACTGATTGAAGGCAAATATCACCTCGACATCCCCGCATGGGATGCGGCGATGACAGGGCGCGAAAAAATGCTGATCCTCTGCTCCCCCCATAATCCAGGCGGCAGGGTTTGGACTGTTGAAGAATTGCAGGCAATTGCCGATTTCGCGCGGAGACATGATCTGATCTTGGTTTCAGATGAAATCCACCATGACCTGATCATGCCAGGCCATACCCATACGCCAATGGCGAAAATTGACGGGATCATGGATCGTTTGGTGATGATGACCGCGACCACCAAAACCTTTAACATTGCGGGTGGCCATTCGGGCAATGTGATCATCCCTGACGCGGAGCTGCGCAAACACTTTGCCGCGCGCATGGGCGCTTTGGGGATTTCGGCCAATTCCTTTGGCCTCGCAATGGCCGAGGCGGCCTATAGCCCCGAAGGTGCAGAATGGGTCGATGCACTTTGCGCCTATCTCGCAAAAAACGCAGAAACCTTTGATGCAGGCATCGCCAAAATTCCAGGCCTAAAGCCCATGAAATTAGAGGCGACCTATTTGTCATGGGTCGACTTTTCGGGAACTGGCATGAGCCATGAAGAATCCATAGCCCGTGTGGAAGGGGACGCGCGGATCGCCACCAATTACGGGTCAAGCTTCGGCTTGGGTGGCGCGCCATTCCTGCGATTTAATCTCGCCATGCCCCATGCGCAGATTGAAGAGGCGGTTGCGCGGATGCAAAAGGCTTTTGCTGATTTGCAATAGTCACGCAGCGCGGGCCGCACGCCCCCGCGCAAAGCGCATATGCAGCAAATATGTTGCCAGTGAGGCCACCACAATCGCACCGCCCACCATCATCAAAGGGGTCGGTGCCTCGCCCACGCCAACCCAGACAAGGATCGGGCCAAGCACAGTTTCTAACAGCATCAAAAGGCTGACATTGGCCGATGCCGTATATCGGTTTGCCAGCGTAAGCAGGAAGAAACTGGCAGGCAAAATCACCGCGCCCGTCACCAAGATCAAAAACACATCAAAGCTGCTTGCCCCGCTTGGCACGCCAAAGGCCCACCCCACCATGCCCGACACAAAAGCCCCAAGGCCCATACCGAGTAAAATCGGCAATTGATGGTGTTTGCGGATCAGAACAAAGGTCATGGCCAGAAACCCACCCATAGACAGGCCCATCAAGCCGCCCCAAAGCGTGGCTAAATCAAAGGGCAGGCCTGCATCGGATTTGCCGAATATCGCCAGAGCAATCCCGAAAAGAACCGCCGCAATCGTCAACCATGTGGCGCGGGTCGTAGGCTCGCCCAACATCAAATGAGACAACACCGCCGAGAAAATCGGGACGGTCGCCACGCCCATCAATACCACAGTGACAGGGGCCACCGCGATGGCCACGCTGAAAAGCGCCCCATTCAACGCCTGACACAAAACCAACAAAGCGCCTGCGCCCGTGGCAAGGGCTGACACTTCAACAAGATGCCGCCCACGCGCGGCGATAAACCAAGCCGCAATCAGCACCAAACCCATCGCGGTGCCGCGCCAGCCCAACATCTCGAACCCACCCATACCAGACAAGCGCATCAGCAACGTATCAGGCGCGATGATCAACGCGCCCGTCAGTGCAAGCAATAAGCCATATGCAGGATGCTGTTTCATAGGTGGCTCCGCAAAATCTTTACTTCGCCGCTATAGGCCTGATCGGGGTCAGCGGCAACGGCACGGGGGCAAACGGGGTCTAATTTCCAGAAATTTCTATTTTGCCGCAGTGCAGCACTTGCGAAACTCCGCGTAATATCATACCCAAAGATCAGCAAAAAACGAAACTTCCTTGCGCGACCCTAGCGCATTATCCGCCGAAGGAACATCTGATGAGCTTCCGTCTCCAGCCCCAACCTGTGGCCCGCCCAAACCGTTGTCAGCTTTTCGGGCCTGGCTCGAATGTGAAACTTTTTGAGAAAATGGCGGCCTCAGCAGCGGATGTCATCAACTTGGATCTCGAAGATTCCGTTGCCCCCAGTGACAAAGAGGCGGCCCGTGCGAATGTGATCGAGGCCATCGGTGCAGTTGAGTGGGGCAAAAAGACCCTCAGCGTGCGGATCAACGGGCTTGATACGCCCTATTGGTATCGGGAGGTGGTTGATCTGCTGGAAAACGCGTCTGACCGTCTGGATCAGATCATGATCCCAAAGGTGGGAAATGCCGCTGATATTTACGCGGTCGATGCGCTTGTTTCGGCAATTGAATCCGCCAAAGGCCGCCAAAAGCGGATCAATTTCGAGGTGATCATCGAATCTGCGGCAGGCATTGCTCATGTCGAAGAAATCGCCGCCGCATCGCCCCGCCTTGTAGCCATGAGCCTAGGGGCTGCGGACTTCGCGGCCTCGATGGGCATGCAGACCACAGGCATCGGCGGCACGCAGGAAAATTACTATATGCTGCACGATGGGGCGCGGCACTATTCTGATCCTTGGCATTGGGCACAGACCGCGATTGTCGCCGCCTGCCGCACCCATGGCGTCTTGCCCGTAGATGGGCCATTTGGCGATTTCTCGGATGATGAAGGCTATCGCGCGCAGGCCCGCCGCTCGGCCACTTTGGGCATGGTTGGGAAATGGGCCATCCATCCCAAGCAAATCGCGCTCGCCAATGAGGTGTTCACCCCATCCGAGGCCGCGGTGGCCGAGGCGCAGGAAATTCTGGCCGCTATGGAAGACGCTAAGCGCAGCGGCGCGGGGGCGACTGTCTATAAGGGCCGCTTGGTCGATATCGCCTCGATCAAACAGGCTGAGGTGATTGTCAAACAAGCACAGATGATTGCGCAAGGCTAATCAAGCGCGCTTGTTCGTTGCATCTTTGGTCAGGCTTAGCCATATAGGCATAAGCCATTAACGACCCATGCCGCTGATGCGGCCATGCCCTGCGGAGGTGTGATGAACTATCTCGATTTCGAAAAACCCTTGGCCGAGATTGAAGGCAAGGCAGAAGAGTTGCGCGCAATGGCGCGTGGCAATTCTGAAATGGATGTCGAGGCAGAGGCAAAAGCGCTGGATAAAAAGGCGCATGATATCCTGAAGGATCTCTATAAAAACCTCACCCCTTGGCGCAAATGCCAAGTTGCGCGTCACCCCGACAGGCCACATTGCCGCGATTACATCAACGCGCTGTTCACCGAATATACCCCGCTTGCCGGGGATCGGAACTTTGCCGATGACCACGCCGTGATGGGGGGGATTGCACGATTCAATGATCGCCCCGTTGTGGTGATTGGTCACGAAAAGGGCAATGACACCAAATCACGCATTGAACATAACTTTGGCATGGCGCGGCCCGAAGGCTATCGCAAAGCCGTGCGTTTGATGGATATGGCTGATCGATTTGGCCTGCCTGTTGTCACCTTGGTCGACACCCCTGGCGCCTATCCTGGAAAAGGGGCTGAGGAACGCGGCCAATCTGAGGCCATTGCGCGGTCAACGCAGAAATGCCTCGAAATTGGCGTGCCTTTGATCAGCGTGATTATTGGCGAAGGCGGATCAGGCGGCGCCGTGGCCTTTGCCACCGCAGATCACCTCGCCATGTTGGAACATTCGATTTACTCGGTCATCAGCCCCGAGGGCTGCGCCTCAATCCTCTGGAAAGACGCCGAACGGATGCGCGAAGCCGCAGAGGCCTTGCGCCTCACTGCACAGGATTTGCAAAAGCTGGGCGTCTGCGACCGCATCATCCCCGAACCAATGGGCGGCGCGCAGCGCGACAAAGCGGCAACCATCGCGGCCGTTGGTCAGGCCATCGAGGCAATGCTTGCCGCAACAAAGGGCATGGATCGCAAAAAGCTGATTGCTGCACGGCGCAAGAAATATCTTGATTTGGGCTCGAAGGGCTTGGCGGCTTAAAGCCCCGTTTCGTCCATCAGTGCATCTGAGGCGGTCTCAATCTCGCGTTCGAGATGTGCCATCACCTGCTGCACATCTTGCCCTGCGGGGATCGGTGGCAAAAACTCAACCACCGCAAGACCAGATTTGCGCGCAATACCGATGCGGGGCCAGAACAGTCCGACATTGGTGGCCGCGGGCACACATGGCATTTTTGTGCGTTCAACCAATACGCCCACCCCAACCTTATAGGGCTTACTGACACGTGGGGCCACACGTGTGCCTTGCGGGAATATGATCAACTGCCCCTCATCGCCCATGCCCGCCAGCACACCATCGACCATAGCTTGAATGGCCTGCCCCCGCTTGCCGCGGTCAACCGCAACACAGCCAAGCCGCGCTGCATACCAGCCCAAAAAAGGCGCGTTTTTGAGGGATTTCTTCATGATAAATCGCGGGCGCGGAAGCACCGAGGTCAAGATGATAATATCAAAAAAACTTTGATGCTTTGAGGCCACAATCACCTCACCCTGAGGCACATCTCCCCGCACCTCTGAGCGCAGACCAACCAAGAGGGCCGCCGTCCACCGCACATAGCGCGCATAAAACCGCACGCCTGCCACAGCGCCTTGGCGCGAGACAATCGCCCATGGGGCGAAGGCTAGCGCGACAAACGGGATCATCAGATACATCTGACCAACAAAGATCAGGGATCTTAACCATTGGATCATGGCATGCCTCGCAAAGTTCGGAAGGCCGCAGCCTTGGTCGCTTGGAAAGACACAAAAGCGATCATCACGGGAATAATCAAGGGCAAGAGCCACTCAAGACCCGAAAAGCTCAGACCCACCATAAAGCTTTGCGCGCTTGCTTGATTTGGAAAAACCAACAGCGCGCCTATCCCAAGCGCGGCACCGCATCCACCACCAATCAAACTGCGCAAGGCAAATCTTCGCACGAAGGCCCCCGCGATATAGGCATCACGGGCACCAACCAATCGCAAGACGCGGATCACCTGCACATTGGCCGCAAGCGCCGCCAAACTGACCATTGCAACCGTTGCGGCAAAGATCAAAGCCAGCGCCAGATACCCCATCATGCGCAACCGCCCCGCCGCCGAGATCAACGCCCTGCGCCATGTATCGTGATTATCCAAAACAGCATCAGGCGCCTCAGCTTCCAAACGCAGGCGCAAGCCCTCGACATCATAGCCTTCTGCCGTTTCCGTCACATCTATGATCCGTGGCAAAGGTAAAAATTCAAGGGGCATATCGCTGCCAAACCATGGGGCAAGCAGATCGCGTTGTTCTTCCAAGGATAAAGCTCGCGCAGAGGCAACACCGGGCGTTTGCGCGAGGGCCGCAAGCACTGCATCAACCTGCGCGTCCATCTCCGCCAAAGGGGCAGCCACGCGAATGGTGCTGCTGCGCGCTAAATCCTCAGACCATCGCGCCGCAACGCGCCCCGCCGCCAAGGATAGGGCCAAAGCGAATACGGCCAAAAAGGCCATCGCTGCAGATGCAAAAATCGTAAGGCGTGCCGCCGTGCCTGTGGAGGGCACTACCCGATCCGAGGCTGCATCGCCGAACAAAACAGCCAGCATATTCAGGAGGAAGCTCACAAATCTGCCCCCGCCAATTGCAGCTTACCGCCCACAATCCGCAACACCCGCGCAGCCACATGTTTCTTTGCCGCGCGGATAAAGGCGAGATCATGTGTCGCCACCAAAACCGCTTTGCCGAGGCGGTTCAACTCCACCAACAAGCGCAACTGCCGCATCGCCATTTCCCAATCGACATTGCCCGTTGGCTCATCCGCCAAGATCACATCAGGGTCCATGATAATCGCCCGCGCCAATGCCGCGCGCTGCCGTTCCCCGCCCGATAGTTCAGGGGGCAACGCGGCAGAGCGGTGACGCAGATCAACCCAATTCACCAATTGCGTGAGATTGCGCCGCTCCGCCTCGGATATATCACGCCCCGCCACATAAAGCGGCAACGCGATATTTTGTGCGACATCCAAATGATCCAAGAACTGGCAATCTTGATGCACAACACCGATCTTTTGACGCGCAAGCGCCAGATCATCGCGGGCCATTGTGGCACTGTCATGCCCCATCAAACGAACCTGCCCAGAAAGCGGGCGTAATTCGCCGTAACACAATTTGAGAAAGGTGGTCTTGCCTGCCCCAGAGGGGCCCGTCAGAAAATGGAACGAGCCTTTGGCCAAGCGCAAAGACATTTGCGACAGAACCATGTCAGATCCATAGCCATAAGACACATCTTGTAATTCGATCACGAATTTCCCCACAGCACAGCCAGCACCTTCCTTTGATGCCCGATGCTGTGTTCTGTTGCAATCGCACTACAACAAATACTTGCGCATCACGGCCTTGGATTGCCCATGCAGCATTGCTAAATGGGGAAGAATACCGCCATATAGAGGCGTTACGCGGCCCCCGTGCAAAGATTGAACTCAAAGGGATTATACCACCCATATGCGCCTGACTTGTCCAAATTGCGGCGCGCGTTACGAGATTGATGACGCGCTAATCCCTGCTGAAGGGCGGGATGTGCAATGTTCCAATTGTTCGACCAATTGGTTCCAGTCTGGTGCGGTTGCGGTTGACCCGTTGAGCGCTGCACCTGCAAGCCCTGAACCTTCAAGCCCCGCGCCCGAAGCCCCGCGCCGTGAGCTTGATCCAAGCTTGAGGGCACTCTTGCGCGAAGAGGCGGAGCGCGAAGAGCGCCTGCGCCGCGAAGAAGCCGAAGGTTTGGAGCGGCAAGATGAAATGGCGCTACAAGACCCTGCGCCGACCAATGCCGCCGCGCCAGAGCCGCGAACTCCAGAACCGCAAACCAAAGATCGCGCAACGCTGTTGCCAGATATTGAGGAAATCAACGCCTCGCTTCAGCCGCAAAAGGCTGCGCCACGCCCCGCGCCGAAACAGCAAAGCGCAAGCCAAGCAACGTCACCTGACGCCGCACGCCGCAAGGGTCGCAATGCAGGTCTATTGCTGAGCTTGGGAGTGGGCATGATTGCAATAGGCGTTTACAGCAATGCCGCCCAGTTGGGCGAAGCTGTGCCAACCGCCGCGCCTTATCTCATCCAATATGCCAATGGTGTAGAGGCACTGCGCGACCAAATCCTAGACTGGCTGCGCGAAACTTTGCCTGCGCTTCAGGCACAGATTACAGCCTTGATCGCCTCTTTCACTCAGTAAGGCTCAATCAAACGTCTGAGATAATCACGCTCTTGGTCTGGGCGCGTGGTTTCACCAGAACGGCGGCGCAGTTCCTCAAGCAATTCCTCTGCACGCCGCGCGGCCTCTTGGCGGGACAATGGCCCGCCTGCCACACCCGCCCCTTCGCCCCCCGTGGCGCGACCAAGCGGGTCGGTCAATGGGCGCGCAGATCCTTGCTGCTGCCCACCTTGCTGCGCCTCACCCATCTGTGGCGCATCATCCTCGCGGGGGGTGCCGCCCTCATCGGCAAAGGCGCGCCCCAACTGATCCATACCCTCGCGCAATGCATCCATAGCGTCCGCCTGACGATCCAAAGCACCCGCCACATCGCCCTCTTCCAAAGCGCGCGCCGCATCACGCATCGCGCGTTCCGCCTCGTCTAAACGATCCCGCGCCGCTTGGCCTTCTTCACGTCCTTGGCCGGGCAAGTTTTCTGCCTGCTCACGCAAGCTGTCGCGCAAAGCCTCTTGGCGATCGGCAAGGGATTGTTCCCCATCTTGGTCAGAAGGCTCGCCCTGACCAAAACTATCTTGGAAAGACCGAAAACTATCATCCGCCAAACCCTGCTGTTCACGCAACGTGTCGCGCAGATCTTCCATCGCGCGTTCGCCCGCGGAACCCTGCCCCTGCCCTTGGGTCACTTCCATATTTTCAAGCATTTGTGACAAGGCATCTAGCATCGCCTGCGCCTCGGCCATGCGCCCTTGCTCCATCAACTCCTGAATTTGATCCATCATCTGGGACAGATCATTCATCGACAACTCCATCCCCTCTTGCCCTTGATCGGGGCTGTCCGTGGGGGTGTCACTGGGTTCGGCAGATTGCGCCAATTCACGGATGTAATCATCCATGGCACGCTGTAAATCTTCCATCAGCTGAGCGATTTCTTCGTCACTGGCCCCGCGCCGCATCGCCTCGGATAAGCGTTCTTGCGCTTGGCGCAGGGCCGCCAACGCATCATCTAAATCTATCTCCTCGAGATCTACCGCCACCTGCCAGAGGATTTCCGCCAATTCATCACGGATTTCACGAGCCAAGGGCGCAGGGGCCGCCTCTATGCGGCGAATGACACTGCGCAGGGGCAAATAGGTTGCCTCATCCTCCAAATAGGTCTGCGGCGCATAGGTGATGGCGCGCAAAACCTGCGCCACGCGCGGCGCATTTTCAACCGACCACAAAAGGTCACGGCGCTGTTCAATGAGGCTTGCCGCGAGCGGGTCAAAAAATCTTCGGGATAGCAAACGTGCCACCTGCAAGGTCGCGCGACCCGTTTGGCCCAAATCATCTTCGACTGTGACAGTGAGGGTCACGGGTAAGTTCGCCAAAACGGATTTGGAGAGATCTTCGATCAAGGTTTCCGAAAAAGCCGCCCGATCCCCCGAAAACGGCATCGGCAAATCAAAGACCAAATCATCGCGGGGTTCAGGCGGAACGCGCAACCCATAGCGCCGAGTCACAGCCTCTAGATCAAGCGATAGGGAGGCGGCACCGCCTAAAATCGCAAAATCATCCTGCGCGCGATAGGCAATCGCCGTTTGATCCGGTGCCTCAAGCTGCGGCGCCCCTAATATCGTGACGCTTGGGGGCGCATCAGGGGTCAGGATAAAACGCCATGCTGCGTCACCAATCGCGACATCCCCTGATTGCGAGATGATCAGATCATCGGCTAAAGCACCTGCCTGATCGCCAAAGCTATGGGTGACCTCCATCGCATCTGCGCTGTCATATATGCGCAAAATCAGACGCGTGCCCGTGACAACTTCAATCGCGCTTGCATCCGCATGTGGTAAATCCTGCAGGTAAAGCGTGGGCAGCCCCGTGTAGCGCGGCGGCTCAACCCATGCTTCCCAACTGGGGCCTACTGCAATCTCTGATCCTTGAGACGGTTGCACCTCACGCGCGGCGTCGCCAAAAATCAGCGCCATCGCCAAAGCGGTCAGCGCAATTAAGCGCAGCGCATAAGGATCACGGCGGGCCAAGTGTGGAGCGGGTTTGATCGCCTCGAGCCCCGCAAGATCACGCTGCATCCGCGCCAAATGCGCCTGCCACAGGGCCGCAGTGCGGATTTGACCACGGCCGACCGATATTTCATCCAAATATGCGCTAATCGGGCGATGAGGGTGGCTGTGGTCTAGCCGTGCAAGGGCTGCATCGCGGCGGGGCCATTGAAATGCGGCAACCCCGCGCCACAGCGTTGTGACAAATAAGCCCGCCAAAACAATCCAAATCGCAGGGTGCAAAAGAGCCGCCCCCGCGAAAACCCAAACCGCATAGCACAGCGCAACAAGGGACAAAAACGGCCAAAAGGCACCCAAGCCGCGCTCCCAGATCATGGCGGCCCATGTCAGGCGCAGGGGCCAGCGGATCTGCTGTATCACCTGTGCGGTTTTGTCGATCTCGTCCATCAGCCCCATCATCTGCGGCCTGATTCCAACCCAATCAGGCGGGTTCTGGCATTATAGCCATTCAGGAACGATATCGCGGTTGATGATTTCGTCAAACTCTGGACGTTTGCGGATGACGCTGAATTGATCGTCTTTCACCAAAACCTCTGGGATCAGAGGCCGCGTGTTGTACTCGCTCGACATAACCGCGCCATAGGCCCCTGCCGACCGAAAGGCCACAAGATCCCCTGCGACAAGTTTCGGCAGATTGCGGGCTTTGGCGAATGTGTCGCCTGTCTCGCAGACAGGGCCAACCACGTCATAGGGGCGCTGCTCGGCGGCGGCTTCGGCCTCAATCACGGGGATGATGTCATGCCACGCGCCATACATCGCAGGGCGGATCAGATCATTCATCGCCGCATCCAAGATCAAGAAATCGCGCCCCTCGCCCGATTTCACATAGATCACCTCGGACACCAAAATCCCTGCATTTCCTGAAATCAAGCGGCCAGGTTCGATTTCAACCTCAACACCCAAATCCCCAACACAGCGCTTGATCAAAGCCCCGTATTCAACGGGCAAAGGCGGCGCAGAATTTGACCGCTCATAGGGGATACCCAAGCCTCCCCCCAAATCTAGACGGCGAATATTATGCCCGTCCGCACGCAAAGCGCGCGTTAAATCGGCCACTTTGTTATAAGCCAACTCGAACGGGGCAAGGTCGGTAAGCTGGCTGCCAATATGCACATCAACCCCGATCACATCTATCGCAGGCAGGCTTGCTGCATAGGCGTAGACCTCGCGGGCGCGGGCGATGGGGATACCAAATTTATTTTCAGATTTGCCTGTGGCGATCTTTTCGTGCGTTTTCGCGTCAACATCGGGATTAACACGAATGGTAATCGGTGCCGTCACGCCAAGGCTTTGTGCGACCTCGGACAAAACCGCCAATTCAGGCTCCGATTCCACGTTGAATTGCCGAATGCCACCTTCGAGAACAGTGCGCATCTCTGCGCGGGTCTTACCCACGCCAGAAAACACGATTTTCGATCCATCAACACCCGCAGCGCGTGCGCGGGCGTATTCGCCGCCAGACACAACATCCATACCCGCGCCCAAATTGCCCAAATGGCGTAATACCGCTTGGTTTGAGTTGGATTTCACGGCGAAACAAACAAGATTGTCCAAGCCCGCAAGCGCGTCTTTGAACAAACTGTAATGGCGGGTCAGCGTGGCTGTGGAATAGAGGTAAAACGGCGTGCCAACCTGAGCGGCGATTTCGCGCACGGCAACATCCTCGGCATAAAGCTCGCCGTTCTTATACAGAAAATGATCCATTGCCCGACCTCCGCGCGGCATCTTTTGGGTGCGCCTCGCGCTTATCACCCTTGCGCGCGGTTTCAAACCCTCTCTGGACGGGCAGGGGGCTGCGCCCTAGGTTCCGTGCAACGATATTTCTCCAAAGGGAAACGCATATGAGCGATCTGGCAAAAACCGTCATCATCGAGGCACATGGTGGATCTGAGGTCTTGAAATTGGTTGAACGGCCCGTGGGTGACCCACAGGCGGGCGAGGTTAAAATCCGCCACAAAGCCGTTGGGCTGAATTTCATTGATGTTTATCAACGCTCTGGCTTGTATCCAATGGCGCTGCCCCATGCTTTGGGTATGGAAGCCGCAGGGATTGTCGAGGCGGTTGGCGCAGGTGTAACCCATCTCAAAGAAGGCGACCGCGTGGCCTATGCAGCGCAACCGCCCGGGGCCTATACCGAGGCCCGCGTCATGCCTGCCGCGCAAGTCTGCCCTCTGCCAGATGCGATTTCGTTCGAAGAGGGCGCGGCAATGATGCTGAAAGGTCTGACCGCGCATTACCTGTTTCGCCGCACCACCGAGATCAAGCGCGGGGATCGGGTGTTGTTCCACGCGGCGGCAGGCGGTGTTGGTTTGATTGCCTGCCAATGGGCACGCTCCGAAGGGATCGAATTGATCGGAACTGCAGGGTCTGACGCAAAGTGCGCGCTGGCGCTTGCACATGGCGCGACCCATTGCATCAACTATAGCACCGAGGACTTCACCGCGCAGACCCGCGAGATCACTGGCGGGACAGGCGTTGATGTTGTGATGGATTCCATAGGCGCCGCCACATTTGAAGGCTCGCTTGACTGCTTGCGCCCCTTGGGGATGATGATTTCCTTCGGCAATGCCTCAGGCCCTGTGCCGCCCGTATCCCTCGCGACATTGGCGGGCAAAGGATCGCTCAAGATCACACGCCCCACATTGTTCACCCATATCGCGGATCACGATACCTGCCAAACCATGGCGCGCGAGTTGTTCGACAAGGTCACGGCAGGCGATGTGACAATCCGCATTGATCAGCGATTTGCGCTTGAGGAGATTTCCAAAGCCCATGATGCGCTAGAAGCGCGGGCCACCACAGGATCAACCATCCTGACGTTGGACTAGGCCTCAGACTTCGTGGCGGGAGCGCAAGAACAAATAAAGCGGCAGGCCGCAGCTGACCCCGATCCCGTAAATCGCGGGGATTGCCAAAAGCGACACCCAATCGCGCCGCGCAATCCCCTCAACCAATATCCAAACGGTCAGGGTGACAGCGGCAATGGTCAAATCCCAGACCAGACCTGATGAAGCATCATTGGCGTGCCACGCATCCACCATCGCCATAATCGACCAGTCATTCGCGGCCAACCATGGCAAGAAATATTGCATTGGCAAAATCGTTCCCAAAATAGCCAAGCCTAGGTAGATCATTCGCAGTTTCGACATTCGGCTTCCCCTTTTACCCATCTTCTGCGCAGCAGATAGCACGCGCGCAAGTTTTGCAAATTATTCAGTCGTAACGCGACAATATATTGTCGCGTATCAATTGACCCCCTGACCCAGATCGCGCTACCTGTTCCTGACACTTTACGCCCAGACCACCCGACTGTCGGAAGGAACGAGACCCATGGCGGATATAGAACGCGAATCCGTAGAATATGATGTCGTCATCGTTGGCGCAGGCCCATCAGGCCTATCTGCCGCGATCCGTCTCAAGCAACTTGACCCCGATCTCAGTGTGGTCGTGCTTGAAAAAGGGTCAGAGGTTGGGGCGCATATCCTGTCAGGTGCGGTGCTTGACCCCGCAGGGCTTGACGCGCTGATCCCTGATTGGAAAGCCAAAGGTGCGCCTGTTACAGTGCCAGTGCGCGAAGATAATTTCTATATGCTCGGCGAAGCGGGCGGCATTCGTTTGCCCAATATGCTGATGCCACCCTTGATGAACAATCACGGCAATTACATCGTTTCGATGGGCAATGTCTGCCGTTGGTTGGCTGAGCAAGCCGAAGGCTTGGGCGTTGAGATTTTCCCCGGCATGGCCTGTTCTGAATTGGTTTATGCGGATGACGGGTCTGTCAAAGGGGTCGTTGCGGGCGTGTTTGGTCTGAATGCGGATGGCACCCCCTCAGACGGCTTTGAACCGGGGATGGAGCTGCACGGCAAATATGTCTTCTTGGGCGAAGGCGTGCGCGGCTCACTGACCAAAGAGGTCATTTCAAAATTCGGCCTTTCCGAGGGCAAAGAACCGCAGAAATTCGGCCTTGGGATGAAAGAAATTTGGGAAATTGACCCCGCCAAGCACCGCGAGGGGACTGTGACCCATACGATGGGTTGGCCGCTTGGAAATAATGCAGGCGGCGGCAGCTTTGTATATCACCTTGATAACAATCAAGTTTATGTGGGTTTCGTGGTGCATTTGAACTATGAGAACCCGCATCTATACCCCTACATGGAATTCCAACGCTTCAAGCATCATCCGATGATTGCTGAGTTGTTGAAGGGTGGAAAACGTGTTGCCTATGGCGCGCGCGCGATTTCCGAAGGCGGCTATCAATCTATGCCAAACCCTGTCGCGCCAGGTGTTGCGATTTTGGGCTGTGGCGTGGGCCTTGTGAACGTGCCGCGTATCAAGGGCAACCATAACGCGATGCTCTCGGGCATTGCGGCCGCCGAAGCGGCGCATAGCGCGATCAAGGCGGGCCGCTCAAGTGACAGGCTGGACGATTACGCCACGGCACTCACCGATGGCCCGATTGGCAAAGATCTAAAGCGTGTGCGCAACGTCAAACCGCTTTGGTCAAAATTTGGCCTTTTGGGCGGCCTGAGCTTTGGTGGTTTGGACATGTGGGTTGCGAACCTGACGGGGCTCAATCTTTTTGGCACAATGCGTCACGGCAAAACCGATGCCGCCGCAACGGGCAAAGCCAAGGATTTCGCGCCAATCGATTATCCAAAACCAGATGGGGTTTTGTCCTTTGACCGGCTGACCAATGTCAGTTTCTCAATGACCAATCACGAAGAAAGCCAACCCGCGCATCTGCGTCTTGCGGATGCCTCGGTGCCGATTTCAATTAATCTGCCCGAATATGCCGAACCTGCACAACGCTACTGCCCCGCAGGGGTTTACGAAGTTGTGGAGGAAGCGGGTAAAGACGCGCGCTTTGTGATCAATTTCCAAAACTGTGTGCATTGCAAAACATGCGACATCAAAGACCCCTCGCAAAATATCACTTGGGTCACACCGCAAGGTGGGGATGGGCCAAATTACCCGAATATGTGATTGAAAATCGGATTAATTCAGCAGGGCGCGGCATCTTTATCGGGTGTCGCGCCATTGTTTTCATCCGATCAAGCCCCTAATCTCAGTCACATATAAACGGGAGCCACCCTATGCGTCACCTGACAGCCTCAGCCTTGATCCTTGCCCTGTCTCTCGGCGGGCAAATACACAAGGCCGAGGCGCAGATTGTGAACCGTGACACAAGCGCGGGGGCCTATCTCGCTGCGCGCCATGCGCTGAACGAAAGCAACTATCGGGTTGCAGCGAATTATCTGGATCAATTGCTAGCCTTAGATCGCACGAACGGGGATTTGGCCATCAATGCGATCCTTTCCCATGCGGCCTTGGGGGATTGGTCACGAGCCGCCGAGATTTCAACCACCATCAAGGACGACAATCCAAGCCGTGAATTGGCAGATTTGGCGATCTTGGTCGACCTTTTGCAGAGAGGCGATGTTGAGGCCGCATTCACCCGCATCCGTGCTGAGCGGGGCGCGGGTCTATTGGTGGATGATCTGATTGCGGGCTGGCTTTACCTTGCACAGGGCCAAATGGATCTCGCAAGCGACAGTTTTAATGGGCTTGCGGGGGATCAGGGGCTTGCCGATCTCGCCTATTACCACTTGGCCCTCGCCCGTGGTGCGGTCGGCGATTTTGAGGGTGCCGCACAGATTTATGAGGGCGTGGAATTCAATCTGGGCGCAGCAGGATCACGCATCCTGCGGGCCTATGCGCAAACCTTGGTGCAACTTGACCGCGCGGATGACGCTGTGGCGATGTTGGACGGCATCTTGTCCCAAAATCGTGATCCCAGCCTTGCGGCCCTGCGGGATGACATCGCGACCAATCCAACCCGCAGCTATGATTTTGTCGTCACCCCGCAACAAGGTTTAGCGGAGGTTTTCTTCACATTGGCCGAGGCCTTAGGGCGCGAGAGCGGGCCAACCCTGCCGCTGATTTACGCACGAGCGGCCTATCACATTGACCCTAACCATCTGGAGGCCGCGCTTTTAAGCGGTGATCTGTTGGTGGAAACGGGCCAGTTTGAGCTGGCGGTTGAGATCTATGGTGCCGTGCCTGCAGATCACCCCTTAGCCCTTGAGGCAACGATTGGCCGTTCTGATGCCTTTGCCCGCACAGGCCGCAGTGATGAAGCGATCACAACCCTGCAAGACCTGATTGCCGCAGAGCCACAGCCCTTTGCCGTTCATGCACAGCTTGGCGATTTGCTGCGCCGTGACGAGCGGTTCACCGAGGCCGCAGCGGCCTATAGCCAAGCGGTAGAGCTGATTGATCAAGAAGATCCAAGGTTCTGGTTCCTGTTTTATGCGCGCGGGATTTGCTATGAACAAACCGATGAATGGGATGCAGCCGAAGCAGATTTCCGTAAGGCGCTGCGCCTAAGCCCTGACCAAGCCTCCGTGTTGAATTACTTGGGCTATTCTTTGGTGGAACAACGCCGCAATCTAGACGAGGCGTTGACGATGATCGAACGTGCGGTCGCGCTAGAACCCGAGTCTGGCTATATCGTAGACAGCCTTGCTTGGGTCTATTTCCGCCTTGGTCGCTATCAGGAGGCAGTCGCGCCAATGGAACGTGCGGTCGAATTGCTGCCCACTGACCCGATCGTCAATGATCATCTGGGCGATGTGTATTGGAAGGTTGGTCGTCAACGCGAAGCGCGGTTCCAATGGGAACGCGCGCTGTCCTTTGAACCGACCGAAGAAGATGCTGAGCGGATCAGACTGAAACTTGAGCTCGGTCTGGATGCGGTTCAGCAACGCGAGGTCGAAGGGAAATGACCCTGCGCCCCGCACAAGCCAAGCTCAATCTGGCTTTGCATGTGGTGGGCCAAAGGGCGGATGGGTATCACTTACTCGACTCGCTTGTGTGCTTTGTTGAGGTAGCAGATTACCTTGAAATCAGCCCAGCAGAGGAACTTACCCTCACAGTTTCAGGCCCTTTTGCCCAGGGTGTGCCCACAGATCAGCGTAATTCGGTGCTTAAAGCGGCGGGTCTTTTCCCGCGCATAAAGGGCCAAGGTGCTGCAATCCATCTGGTCAAAAACCTGCCCCATGGCGCTGGAATTGGCGGTGGGTCTGCTGATGCGGCGGCCACTTTGCAGGGGCTTGCAGACCTATGGGGATGCGATCTGCCCCCGCGCGATGCGATCCTATCTTTGGGCGCAGATGTGCCAGTGTGCCTTGAGACTGCGCCCGTTTATATGCGCGGCATTGGCGATGAAATCACCGCCGCGCCCACGCTGCCACCGCTTTGGGCGGTTTTGGTCAATCCCAATCTGCCACTGGCCACACCATCTGTATTTGCCGCGCTGACCACCAAGACCAATCCCGCACTGTCGGCATGGCATGATGATTTTTGGACTTGGATCGCCGCGCAACGCAATGATCTACAAGACCCCGCCATCGACCTTTGCCCAGAGATTGGCACTGTTTTGGCAGAACTGCGCCGCACCAAAGATATGCGTCTGGCCCGTATGAGCGGATCAGGCAGCACCTGCTTTGCCCTTTATGACAGCGCCGTTGCCGCTGAAAAAGCAGCCGCAGACCTCGCGGCCAACAAGCCGCACTGGTGGGTCAAAACGGGTGCAGTTCTTCGTTAAGGATTACGCGATCCGCGCAACCACATAATCCGCTAAGTCGCGCATCATATCGCGCAAGGGATGATCAGGAAGGCCGGCCAAAGATGTCTTTGCGTGATCCGCAAACCGCAAGGCCTCAACGCGGGTTTCTTCAAGCGCACCATGACGGGTCAAAATGGCAAAGGCCTGTTCCAAATCCCCTTCGCCCTGATCCCCGCGTCCAATCGTGCGCGCCCAGAATTCACGCTCGGTTGCATCGGCCTTAGCAATCGCACGAATGACGGGCAGGGTCATTTTCCGCTCACGGAAATCATCGCCCGTATTCTTGCCCATGGCCCCCGAAGCACCGCCCCAATCCAAAAGATCATCAACGATCTGGAAGGAAACGCCCAACGCATCGCCATATTGGGCAAGGGCCTCACGATCTGCATCACTGCGCCCGGCCAGAACGGCGCCCGCTTCGGTGGCCGCCTGAAACAGGGCGGCAGTCTTGCCGCGGATCACCTGCATGTAGGTGTCCTCGCTGGTGGTGATATCCATCGCGGCGGTCATCTGCAGAACCTCGCCCTCTGCAATCGTTGCCGCCGCATTGGAGAGAATTTCCAAAACATCCAAATTTTGCGGCTCGACCATCAACTGAAATGCGCGCGCAAATAGATAATCGCCGACCAAGACCGAAGATTTATTGTCCCAAAGCAAATTCGCAGTCGGACGACCACGGCGCTGGTTGCTTTCATCGACCACATCATCATGCAACAGCGTAGCCGTGTGGATAAACTCTACGGTCGCGGCCAATTTAATATGGCCCTCGCCTTTATATCCGCACAGATTGGCCGCCGCCAAAGTCAGCATCGGGCGGATACGCTTTCCGCCTGCATCAATCAAATGTGCCGTCACCTCGGGAATGCGTGGCGCGTGCCGCGAAGCCATACGTTCACGGATCAACTGATCCACAGCGCCCATTTCTGCCTCAAGATGGGCGGCCAAACGCTCATGCGGTTTTGCACTGGCATGGTCTAGCGACATGAATTCTCTTTCTCCCGTGACCCGCAGCCTCTCTCGACAGACGCGATCGGGGGGCCTAAGTCAACCTGATGCATGAAGTTCTGCGCAGCAACGATCCAACGGTCATCGCCTTTGCCTCCGTCATCTTATCTGGCGAGGGTATAGAGGTGTTCGAGTTTGACGTAAATATGAGCCTGCTTGAAGGCTCCATTGGCATATTGCCGCGCCGATTGATGGTGCGGCGGCAGGATTTGCACATGGCGCGCATCGCATTGCGCGATAATGGTTTAGAGGTCAGCCCATGAGCGTGCCTTTCTCGGACGATGATCTGACCTGCGATGGTTTTTTGGATGGTGCGCTTCAGATCTACCAGCCAAGCACAGGCTATCGCGCCGCCACAGACCCGATCTTTTTGGCGGCAGCCTGTCCGGCGCGCGCGGGTCAATCGGTGTTGGAATTGGGCTGCGGGGTTGGCACAGCCAGCCTAGCCTTGGGAAAGCGTGTTGCTGACTTACGCATGGTCGGGGTTGAGCGCCAGGAAAACTATGCCCAGCTTGCACAGCGCAATGCCGACAATGCCGCCCTTCCCTTAGAGGTCGTGGTTGCGGATTTAACCACGCTGTCACGGCATCTCACTGAAACTTTTGATCATGTCATGGCCAACCCGCCTTTTTTCGCGACAGGGGATGGAACAGGGGCCAAGGATGCAGGGCGTGAAGCAGCACGGCGCGAGGAAACAGGGTTAAACGACTGGATCAGCTGCGCAAAAAAACGCCTAAAGCCACAAGGATGGCTGACCCTCATCCACATCGCTGAACGTCTGCCAGAAATATTAGCGGCCCTTCAGGCCGAGAAATTTGGCGCGATTTCCATTTTGCCCCTGCAATCCCGCGCAGGGCAAACCGCAAAGCGCGTGGTGATCCGCGCGCGCAAATTGGCGAAAACACCTGCCACCCTCTGCCCGCCCTTCATCATTCATGCGGGCGCGGCCCATGAAAAGGATGGCGATGACTATTCGGATGCCGCCCGCACTGTTCTGCGCCAAGGTGCGGCGATCAACTGGCCATAAGACCAGCATCGGCAAACTGCCGCGCATCATGACAGTTTTATGAAGGGAATGCGTGACACGACTCACAATCCGTGGTGCACTGACCTTGTCGAACATCAACGAGAGGAGATTTGACCATGTCACTGAACGGACATTTGCAGCAACTCAAGAAGAAGCACGAAACCCTCTCCAAACGCGTGGAAGAAGCGCAACGAAGTCCAAGCATGGATGGATCAGAAATCCGCGATCTGAAAAAGCAAAAGCTGAAAATCAAAGAAGAAATTGCCCGCCTAAACGGCTGAGCCAAAAGAAAACCGCCCCCCACCAGAGTGAGGGGCGGTTTTTTCATCAGCCTCGTGATTACACGAAGAACTGCGCCCCATTGGCGGAGATGGTAGACCCGTTGATGAACCCTGCATCATCAGATGCAAGGAAGGCCACGCAGCGGGCGATTTCGTCAGGTTCACCCAAGCGACCCGCTGGGATGCCTGCAACGATTTTCGCGCGCACCTCTTCTGGGATCGCCATAACCATTTCGGTTGCAATATAGCCGGGGCAAATCGCGTTGGCCGTAATGCCTGCGCGCGCGCCTTCTTGCGCCAGAGATTTCACAATCCCCAAATCTCCCGCCTTGGTCGCGGCGTAATTCACTTGGCCGAACTGGCCCTTTTGGCCATTGATCGAAGAGATCACAATGACACGGCCAAATTTGCGCTCGCGCATTCCAGGCCAAATCGGATGAACCGTGTTGAACACACCCGTCAGGTTGGTGTCGATCACCTCATGCCATTGTTCGGGCGTCATTTTGTGGAAAGGCGCATCGCGGGTGATACCCGCATTGGCGACAACAACATCAATTGGGCCAAGATCAGCCTCGACCTTGGCGATACCCGCAGCGGAATCTTCGTAAGAGCCAACATTCCATTTATAGGTTTTGATGCCTGTGGCTTTGGTGAATTCCGCAGCTTTCTCATCATTGCCCGCATAGGTTGCAGCAACCTCATAGCCTTCGGCCTTTAAACGCTTGGAGATTGCCTCCCCAATACCGCGGCTGCCACCTGTTACTAATGCTACTCTTGCCATATCTTCCTCCGATCAGGCCTAGGTCTGTGTAACGTTGTTACGATAGATATGCTGCGCGCGCAACATTGTTTCGCATATGATTTTGCGGATGCAAAAAGGGGCGCCCGAAAGCGCCCCTTGCGAAATACCCCAATAAGTTGCCTCAGGGGCGTTCAAGGCACATGGCCACGCCCATGCCGCCGCCGATGCACAAGGTCGCTAGACCTTTTTTCGCATCACGGCGCTGCATTTCGAACAAAAGCGTGTTCAGGATACGACAGCCAGACGCACCAATCGGGTGGCCAATGGCAATAGCGCCGCCATTCACGTTCACAATATCAGGGTTCCACCCCATATCCTTGTTCACAGCGCAGGCCTGCGCAGCAAAAGCTTCGTTGGCTTCAACCAAATCAAGATCAGCAGCAGCCCACCCCGCTTTGTCCAATGCCTTACGTGACGCATAGATCGGGCCAACACCCATGATCGAAGGGTCAAGACCCGCAGTGGCATAAGAGGCAATGCGCGCCAATGGGGTTAGACCGCGCTTCTGCGCGTCTTCTTCTGACATCAACAACACCGCGGCAGCGCCATCATTGAGGCCCGAGGCATTGCCCGCTGTCACAGAGCCATCCTTTGCAAAGGCAGGACGCAAGCCTGCCATCGCTTCGACTGTTGCGCCATGGCGGATATATTCATCGCTATCAACAACAGTTTCACCCTTACGCGTTTTCAGCGTAACAGGGGTGATCTCATCCACGAATTTACCTGCCTTTTGCGCTGCCTCAGCCTTGTTCTGGCTCGCAGCCGCAAATTCGTCCTGAGCCTCGCGGCTGATTTGCCATTGATTGGCGACATTCTCGGCGGTCTGGCCCATGTGATAGCCGTTAAACGCGTCCCACAAACCATCACGAATCATTGTGTCGATATAGGCCAAATCACCCATTTTCTGGCCCTGACGCAGGCAGGCTGCATGGGGGCTCATCGACATATTTTCTTGACCACCAGCGGCAACGATTGCAGCGTCACCCAGCATAATGTGCTGTGCCCCAATTGCGACTGAACGCAGGCCCGAACCGCAGACCTGATTGATGCTCCATGCGGCCGCTTCCTGTGGGAAACCTGCATTAATATGCGCCTGACGCGCGGGGTTTTGACCTTGTGCCGCTGTCAAAACTTGACCCAAAATTGTCTCGGACACTTCGGATTTATCAATCCCTGCGCGGGCCACAATGGCCTCAAGCACAACGCGCCCAAGTTCATGGGCAGGCGTATTTGCGAATGATCCCAGAAAACTACCCACCGCTGTGCGTGCAGCAGAAACAATCACCACGTTGGTCATTAGACGTCCTTTCCTGACCTATCCCTGCCGACCCCGTGGCGGAGAGGAGAGGGCCGCGGGGCCGAAATTCTTTCCTCAAGGTCTAGTGATAGGCCTTCATCGCTCAACCGACAACAGACTTTGTTGTCGCGCTTGCTAGACATCTGCGCAATTGACAGATTAACGCGACCCAGGGCGCACCCGCCGTGGCGCAGCAATAGAGGGATGACTAGGGGCGGTTTCCTTCAGCCACGGCTTTTCCAAACTGGGCACGGCGTATACATATCCTTGCAACCCATCAAAGCCCGCCCGCGACAGCCAATCGGCATCGGCAGGGTTTTCAATCCCTTCCGCCACAATCAGCATATCAAAATGGCGTGCCACGGATTGGATCGCAGAACATAAAACCTGATTGTCGGGATCATCGGCGACATGCGCCACGAATTGCGCATCAACCTTCAGAATATCAAACGAGAAGTCCCGCAAATAGCGCAAGGCAGTATTCCCTGCCCCAAAATCATCCAAGGCAAAGCTAACCCCCTTCGCGTGCAGATCCCGCATAAACGGCGTCACCAATTCAGGCATCTGCATCGCGCTTGTCTCAGTGATCTCAAGGATCAAACGTTCCAAATCTTGCGGATGGGCGGCAATATGAGCGGCCAGAATTTTATGAAACGGCGCATAGCCGATAGAGCGGGCTGACATATTCACCGCAAGACGCAGATGCGGCGCTTCATGTATAGCTGCAAGCCCCATCGCAAGGGCCGCGCAATCCAGCCTGCGGCCAAGTTCTGTGGCCTCAACCTCCATGATAAAATCGCGGGCGGGGATCAGCCGCCCCGCCTCATCAAATACGCGCACCAACCCCTCGTAAAAGGCAGGGCCTTTCCCATGGGCCCGCATAATCGGCTGAAATGCCAAGGCGACATCCCCCCGCCTCAAAGCCCCTTCGACTAGGGCGATTGCCCCGCGCCGCATATCGGTCATGGCAACCGCGAAAGGGCTGGCCAAATCAGGATTTGCAAAATCACTGCGCGGCACGGTCATGGTCATCTCCAATTGCTGCCTTGTAGATGTGCCGTGCCAACTCTTAATGTGAGGTGAACAAAGGGGCAGATTATGGATGATCCAACGATAATTCGCTGCGCATGGTGCTTGGGCGATCCCGACTATATCGCCTATCACGACCAAGAATGGGGGCGGCCCCTCTATGACAGCCGCGGGCTGTTTGAAAACTTGTGTCTTGAAGGGTTCCAAGCAGGCCTAAGTTGGATCACGATCCTGCGAAAGCGCGAGAATTTTCGCGCTGCTTTTGCAGGGTTTGATCCCCATGCACTCGCCAAATGGGGTTCGGCGGATATTGAGCGATTGATGCAAGACCAAGGCGTCATTCGCCACCGCGGTAAAATTGAGGCCACCCTTACAAATGCACAGGCCTATCTCAAACTTGAGGCTGAGATTGGCTTTTCAAAATTTATCTGGGGTTTTGTGGATCACACCCCGCAGATAAACCGCCCCCAAACCCTTGGTGATGTTCCAGCACAAACCGCAACCTCGGCGGCGCTGTCCAAGGCCCTAAAGCAGGCAGGGTTCAAATTCTGCGGCCCCACAACAGTTTATGCCTTCATGCAAGCCAGTGGGCTTGTGAATGATCATTTTGCAACCTGTGCCTTTGCGCCAAATATCACATAGCCCCCAAAAGCGCGGATTTGTCTCTTGGAGGTTCAAGGCTTTCCCTGTTAGGGAAACCCAAACGACAATCGAGGACATGACATGGCCACACGGCGCGCATTGGTAACGGGTTCATCTGGTTTTATCGGGTTTCACCTGTCGCAGCGTCTCTTGGCCGATGGGTGGGAGGTTCTGGGCCTAGATGCCATGACCGATTACTATGATGTCACCCTCAAAGAACGCCGCGAGGCGATGCTGAACCAGTCGCCCAATTTCCGCGTTGTGCATGATCGGGTTGAGGGTGCGGGTGTCATGGATGGGCTCATGGCCGATTTCCATCCTGACGCGGTGATCCACCTCGCCGCGCAAGCGGGGGTGCGTTATTCCATCGACAATCCCGAAAGCTATGTCGAAGCCAATTTGATCGGAACCTTCCGCGTGCTTGAGGCCGCGCGCCATCACAAGCCCGCACATTTACTAATCGCCTCGACCTCCTCCGCCTATGGCGCGAATGAGACGATGCCCTATGCCGAAACGCAAAAATGCGACACACAGATGTCTTTCTATGCGGCAACCAAGAAATCCAACGAAGTGATGGCGCATTCCTATGCCCATCTTTTTGACATCCCCACCACATTGTTTCGGTTTTTCACGGTCTACGGCCCATGGGGCAGGCCTGATATGGCGCTGTTCAAATTCACCAAGGCGATCCTCGAAGGTAAGCCAATTGATGTCTACAACCATGGCGAAATGGCCCGTGATTTTACCTATGTCACAGATCTGGTTGATGGGATTGTGCGTCTGATTGATGCCATACCGACCCGCCCCAACGCGGCCTCTGAGATTGCTGAAGGCGATAGCCTTTCACCTGTTGCGCCCCATCGCATTGTGAATATCGGAAACTCACAATCAGTGCCTTTGATGGAATTCATCGCCGCGATAGAAGCGCGTCTTGGGATCGAGGCGCAAAAGAATTTCATGGATATGCAAGCAGGCGATGTGCCTGCCACATGGGCCGATGCAAGCCTTTTGATGCGCTTAACAGGCTACAAGCCACAAACCGCAGTGCAAGACGGGGTTGCCGCGTTTGTGGACTGGTATCGCGATTATTATCGCTGCTAGGACGAGAACAAGATTGGCCAAAAAAGGACATTAAACCATGCGGATTGCAATGATTGGCACAGGCTATGTTGGCTTGGTTTCGGGGGTCTGCTTCTCGGATTTTGGGCATGAGGTGATCTGTGTCGACAAGGCCCCAGAAAAAATCGCTAAACTGAATAAGGGTGAGGTTCCGATTTATGAGCCCGGCCTTGAGGATTTGATGGCCCGCAATGTCGAGGCGGGGCGGCTGTCCTTTACAACGGATTTGGCGCACGCTGTAGATGGGGCAGATGCTGTGTTTATTGCTGTTGGCACGCCCACGCGGCGGGGCGATGGCCATGCTGACCTCACCTATGTCATGGCCGCCGCCGAAGAAGTCGGGCGCGCGCTGACAGGCTATGCCGTGGTGGTGACAAAATCGACTGTGCCTGTTGGCACCAACCGCAAGGTGCAAGAGGTTGTGGCACAGGCCAATCCAAAGGCGGAGTTTGATGTTGCCTCAAACCCTGAGTTTCTTCGGGAAGGGGCCGCGATTGACGATTTCATGAAGCCAGACCGCGTTGTGGTTGGCGTGCAATCAGAGCGCGCAGCCAAGGTTATGGCAGAGATTTATCGCCCCCTGTATCTGCGCGATTTTCCAATCGTGACCACCGATCTGGAATCGGCGGAAATGATCAAATACGCGGCCAATGCCTTTCTTGCGACCAAGATCACCTTCATCAATGAAATCGCCGCGCTCTGCGAAAAAGTCGGCGCGGATGTGAAGGAAGTCTCAAAAGGTATGGGGCTTGATGGGCGCATTGGAAATAAGTTTCTACATGCAGGGCCAGGGTATGGTGGGTCTTGTTTCCCCAAGGACACCCAAGCCTTGGCGCGGATCGGTCAGGATTTTGCAGCCCCCCAACAGATTGTAGAAACAGTGATCCGCGTGAATGACGCAGTTAAACTGCGCATGATCGAAAAACTGCGTGATCTGTGTGATGGCAGTTTCAATGGCAAGAAAATCGCTGTGCTGGGCGTAACCTTTAAGCCAAACACCGATGATATGCGTGATGCGCCTTCGCTTACCATTGTGCCCGCTCTTGTGGGCGGTGGCGCGACCGTGCGTGTGGTCGACCCGCAAGGCCGCCGTGAAGGGGAGCATCTGTTGCCAAATGTGACATGGTGCGATGACCCCTATACCGCTGCGGAAGCCGCCGATCTTTTGGTGATCCTAACCGAGTGGAACGAGTTCCGCGCGCTGGATTTAACCCGTTTGTCCAAGGGCATGGCGCAGGCGCGCATGGCCGATTTGCGCAATATATACAGCCGCCAAGATGCGCTAGCCGCAGGCTTTGCCACCTATGACGCGATAGGACGCTAAAGGTTTAAGCCAAACCCGCCCGCAGGCAATCGTGCAAGTGCAACAGACCGACAGGGCGTTGTTCATCATCCAACGCGAAAAGGGCTGTGATTTTATGCGCTGACATGACCGCCAAGGCCTCGGCGGCAAGGGCATCTGGGGCGGTCACGCGGGGGGATTTGGTGGCGACATCACCAGCCGTGCAGGACATTAGCCGCGCCATGTTGCGCCGCAAATCCCCATCCGAGATCACCCCATCAAGGCGACCTTCGCCGTCCAAGACCCCCACGATACCGAAGCTTTTCTCGGTCATCACCAACAGGGTCTCAGGCATCGGGGTGGTCACCTGAACCAAGGGCAAGGCCGCCCCTTCATGCATCAATTGCGCAACTTTTGACAATTGTGCGCCCAATTTCCCGCCGGGATGAAAGGTGCGGAATTGATCGGGTCGAAAACCGCGCTGCTCCATGACACAAACGGCCAATGCATCGCCCAAGGCAAGTGTTAGGGTCGTTGAGGTTGTCGGCGCCATCCCAATCACACAAGCCTCAGGCGCGGCAGGCAAGGTCAAACGATACTGCGCCGCCCGCATCAATGTGCTGTCTTCGCGCCCTGATATGCCAATCATCGGGATTGAAAACCGCGCCACATGGGCAACGATATCGCCCAATTCAGCCGTTTCACCTGAGTTTGAGATCAAAATCACCAAATCCTCAGGGGTGATCATACCTAAATCACCGTGGCTTGCCTCAGCAGGGTGGACAAAAGCCGAAGGTGTACCAGTCGAAGCAAGGGTTGAGCTGATCTTGCGCGCAATATGCCCCGATTTTCCGATACCAGATAGGATCACACGGCCTTTCGTGGCCAACATGGCCTCAACCGCGCCGTCAAAATCAGCAGGCAAGTGCGCGGCCAAAGCCATCACCGCATCCGCCTCAATTTTCAAAACGCGGGCGGCGGTGTCGCGGATCGCGGCCAATTTATCCTGCTGTGTCATAATCTCTTGCCCGATCTGGTTGGTGTGGCGTGCTGTGGTCTGACTTAGACAAAAAATCAAGCTTTGCACAGGGTCTGACATGCATTTGAGGGGTTTTGAGAACGGGATACACCTGTCAAAGTCGTGCTCAAAGCAAGTCGCACCTGAGGGGGATAAAATGAACCGCCGTTTTGGCAATTGGCCAGATCCAAACCAATATTACCGCCCCCGCGCGGGGGCCTATGCGATTATTGATGCAGGTGATGGCATTCTGGCCACATTCCAAGAGGATCCAGACCCCGAATTTCAATTGCCTGGGGGCGGGATTGACGCAGGCGAAACCGCCATCCAAGCCTTGCATCGCGAAGTTTTGGAAGAAACGGGATATCGCATCCATGGAATTCGCCGCTTGGGGATGTTTCATCGCCATACATTCATGCCCGATTATGGCTATCACGCACATAAGCAGTGCCACATCTTCTATGCCCAACTGGGGCGCCGCATGGGGGAACCAACAGAGGCAGGCCATAGCGCGATTTTCCTGCCGTGGGACGAGGCTGAAACGCTATTGGCCGTGTCAGGGGATCGGCATTTTGTGCGGCAACTCCTGGCCCATTATGGCCGATAGGCCAACATGGCGGCAGAGATATCATCCACGAATTCATCACCACCCGCATAGGCCTCAAGATCGCAGGTCAGGGCGGAAAGTAGGTCATGGCCGCGCCGCTCCTGATGGCGCGCCAAGGCCGTAGCCAAACCGGCCTCTTGCCACAATTGCCCTTGCGGATTGGGGCATTCGACCCATCCATCCGAATATAGAAACAGACAATCCCCGCCCGTGAGCGTGAATTCTTGCTCAACCCAATCTGCGTCCTCCAAAAGACCGATGGGCAATCCACCTGTGCCAATTTCCTGCACACTGCCCCCATTGCGTAAAACGAAGGGCAAGGGATGGCCCGCTTGAACAAAGCGGCCCGTTCCAGTTTTCAGATTGAACAGCACATAGCACAACGTAAAGTAATGCCCCCCCATATCCTCGCGAAGCATCAGACGGTTAAGGGCTTGCGCCACCTCAACAGGGGGTAAGGCCTGCACCGCGCCACCGTTGCGCCGCAGGCAGAGGTTTCGTTCAGCCGAATGCGGCAAGAGCAAACTGGCCAAGCGCGCGGTGATCATCGCTGCTGAAACGCCATGACCCGAGACATCCAAAGAGAACATGCCGATCTTGTCTTCACCTGCAGGAAAATAACCGACAAGATCACCGCCAACATGGCCCGATGCGCGCAGCATCAACGACAGCTGTGCCTCAGGCAGGCTAACAGATGGTTCGCGCACCAAGGCCTGTTGCATATCACGCGCCGCCTGAAGGTCACGATCCAGATCAACATAAAGAACGCTAAGTTTCTCAAGGGTTTGGCTGAGCAGCGCATTTTTCTGCTGTAATTCGCTGTGAATTTGCAAAATCCGCTCGCCTGCGCGCAACCGCGCCAATAATTCGGGCGGATGCACGGGCTTTGAAAGAAAATCATCCGCACCCGAGTCCAAACCCGCCGTAATCGCGTCCCGTCCTGTTTTTGAGGTCAGCAGGATGACATAAGAATACCCGTCCGTCTCAATCTTGCGCAGATGGGCGCAGAATTCTGGGCCAGACATTTCTGGCATCACCCAATCACAGACGACCAGCGACATTTGCCGCTGTTTCAACACCTCAAGCCCATGGGTTGCTGTCTCGCATGGCACTGGGTCATAGCCCCACTGGGACAGCATATGGCAAATCAACCGCCGTTGCGCGGCACTGTCATCGATCACCAGAACAGGCATTGGGTGTCCCGCATAAGGCGATACCCGCGCAGAAGGCATATCTGCGAGGGTTGGCAACCGTGAGGGCCGCGCAGCAATCCTATGATTGGTCAGGGCGTGAATCGTCACGGAAATCTCCTTTGCCCGACCCTCTTAGCGCCCTGTTCCTAATACAACGTAAACGCGAGTAGGCGCTCAGGCTGTAAACTTCAGCCCTGCCGTAAACACTTCTTTAACCGCTAGGGGCGTATCGAGGGGCAAGGCAAAAGGCGAAGGCAGCAAGATGACCGCATTTTCCACAAATCACGGCGCGCGCTCGCATCTGGGTCAAATTCAATCTCGATTGGCCGCAAATGCCATTGACCTTGATCATGTCACCATTTTGCGCAGCGAATTGGGCGAAGATGAATTCATCGACTTGGCGGCGGTGTTTATCGCCGAATTGAAAAATGACCTCAGCGCCTTATCCGCTGATCCAAACATGGCCACAGCACGTGCATTTCATGCATTGCGCGGGGCGGCCAGTAATCTTGGCCTAACTAGCTTTTGCGAATATTGCCACAGACTTGAACATCGTGAGGGGCTCGCAACACAGGCCGATCTCGACAGTTTGACCCGACTGCTTTCGACCGGTCTTGCGGCGCTGGCGCACCATATCCCCCAACTTGGCGCCGAGATTTAGACCGCGCTTTTCAAATCAGAAATTCAGCCAAAACCTCGTCATTGGTAATGTCGCGACAGGCAAATCCACGCGCCTCAATCCGCGCCATTAGATCCGGAAAATGCGCGGCGTCTTTTGTTTCAATCCCAATTAAAACCGATCCGAAATTGCGCGCGGATTTCTTCAAATACTCAAATCGCGCGATATCATCATCTGGGCCAAGCAGGTTCAAAAATTCGCGCAGGGCCCCGGGGCGCTGCGGCATACGCAAGATGAAATATTTCTTTACGCCCAAGAAGCGCATTGCACGCTCTTTGACTTCGGGCAATCGCTCGAAATCGAAATTTCCGCCAGAGGTCACACAGACCACCGACTTACCCGTAATCTCATCGGCAATTTCAGGCAAAACATCAATCGACAAGGCCCCGGCAGGTTCCAGCACAATGCCTTCGATGTTGAGCATCTCTTGAATCGTCACGCAAATTCGGTTTTCAGGTGCCAAATGCACGCGTTCAGGCTTGATATGACTGAGCCGCGCAAAGGTTTTTTCACCAATGCGCGCAACAGCCGCGCCATCGACAAACGTATCTTCAATTTTGACCGTCTTTGGCGCGCCCTCGGTCAGTGCTGCGGTCAGACTTGGGCCGCCCACAGGCTCAACCAAGGTCACGGCCTGATCGCGCCCGAGATACGACAACATACCCGCTGACAACCCCCCACCCCCTACAGGCAGCACCAAGCAATCGGGGGCGCGGCCCAGTTGCTCGACCATCTCAACAGCCACCGAAGCCTGCCCCTCAATCACATCTTCATCATCAAAAGGTGACAGGAAATGAGCACCTTCGCGCGCGCAAAATCCCTGCGCTGCGGCCAATGTCTCATCAAAATAATCGCCGACCAATTCGATGCGCACATTGCCCCCCCCAAAGGCACGGGTTTTGGCGATCTTCTGCTGTGGGGTGGTGACGGGCATGAAAATCACACCTTCAACCCCAAAATGCTGGCAGACATAGGCCACGCCTTGTGCGTGATTGCCCGCGCTGGCGCAAACGAATTGCCGGCGCGTGGCATCCACGGCCAAAGCCTTGCGCATTGCGTTAAAGGCACCGCGAATTTTATACGAGCGCACAGGACTAAGATCCTCGCGCTTGAGCCAAATATCTGCGCCATAGCGCTCTGACAGATAAATATTTTTCTGCAAAGGCGTAGGCGTAAACAAGGCGCGCATTGCCTGTTCTGCAGCTTTGGCATTATTTTTAAAATCATTCATTCCCTAGGCCTGCCTTAAAGATTGCCCCCTGTCTAGCCTGCGCAATGCGCCAAGCGGATACTGCGCCAACTTGCGTCCCTCGCCAAAACCCGTTATCGCGCGCCAATCCCTTTCAAATTCGGAGCTAAACGATGTCTGCGCCCAAGAAAGTTGTTCTCGCTTATTCAGGTGGTCTTGATACATCCATCATCCTGAAATGGCTGCAGACCGAATATGGCTGCGAGGTCGTGACCTTTACCGCCGATCTGGGTCAAGGCGAAGAACTGGAGCCCGCACGCAAAAAGGCCGAATTGCTGGGCGTGTCCGAAATTTTCATCGAAGACCTCCGCGAAGAATTCGTGCGCGATTTCGTTTTCCCGATGTTCCGCGCCAATGCGATTTACGAGGGGCTTTATCTTCTTGGCACATCCATCGCGCGCCCGCTGATTTCCAAGCGGTTGGTTGAAATTGCCGAAGCCACTGGGGCCGATGCGATCTCGCATGGGGCAACGGGCAAGGGCAATGACCAAGTGCGTTTTGAATTGGCCGCCTACGCGCTGAACCCAGACATCAAAGTCATCGCACCATGGCGGTTGTGGGATTTGACCAGCCGCACAAAATTGTTGGATTTTGCAGAAAAAAATCAAATTCCTATCGCCAAGGACAAACGCGGCGAAGCCCCATTTTCAGTGGATGCAAACCTGCTGCACACATCTTCTGAAGGGAAAGTTCTCGAAGACCCCGCACAAGAAGCGCCCGACTACGTCTATCAGCGCAGCGTCCATCCTGAAGACGCGCCTGACACGCCCGAAATGGTGGAAATCACGTTTGAGCGCGGTGATGCAGTTGCAATCAATGGCACCGCAATGAGCCCCGCCACAATCCTGACCAAGCTCAATGAATTGGGCGGCAAGCACGGCATTGGCCGCCTTGATCTGGTTGAAAACCGCTTTGTTGGGATGAAATCGCGCGGCATTTATGAAACACCAGGCGGCACGATTTTGCTTGAGGCCCATCGCGGGATTGAGCAGATCACCTTGGATAGCGGCGCGGGCCATCTGAAAGATTCCATCATGCCGCGCTATGCGGAACTGATCTATAACGGCTTCTGGTTCAGCCCTGAGCGCGAAATGCTTCAAGCGCTGATCGACAAAAGCCAGGAGCATGTATCTGGCACTGTGCGCGTCAAACTCTATAAGGGTGCGGCACGCACTGTGGCGCGTTGGTCCGATCACAGCCTATATTCCGAGGCCCATGTGACCTTCGAAGAGGATGCGGGCGCCTATGATCAAAAAGATGCGCAGGGCTTTATCCAGCTGAACGCGCTGCGCTTGAAACTGTTGGCCGCGCGCAATCGCCGCCTAAAAGGTTAATCGTTCCCGCACTCTTGGGCCTGCATCCAAGCCCAAGAACTGGCGCACATCTCATCAAGCCCGCGCTTTGCTTCAAACCCTAGCAGATCGCGGGCTTTTTCTGTTTTGGCACAATAAATTGGCACATCCCCCTCACGGCGCGCGACAATCTCATAGGGCAACTGGCGGTTCGTAGCGCGCTGATAGGCGGCGATCATTTCCAAGACCGAATACCCCCGCCCCGTCCCTAGATTGACCAAATGCCCGTGCCCCTGCCGCAACTGCGCCAAAGACAGAACATGACCTTCGGCCAAATCTTCAACATGGATATAATCCCGAACACCCGTGCCATCGGGAGTGTCATAATCATTTCCAAAAACCGAGATTTTTGCCAATGCGCCAGTGGCCACCTTGGCAATATAAGGCATCAGATTGTTTGGGATATCCGCAGGGTCTTCGCCAATCAGCGCCGAGCCATGCGCCCCAGCGGGGTTGAAATAACGCAAAACACCCACCGCCCATTCTGGATCAGCTGCACACAGATCCTGCAACATTTCTTCGCAGATGATTTTGGTGCGCCCGTAAGGGTTCATCGCACGGCGTGGCGCAGTTTCGGGTGTTGGGGTTTCATCAGGCTCACCATAAACTGTGGCGGATGACGAAAACACAAGGCGCTTACACCCTGCCCGTTCCATTGCGCCGAGGAGGTTCAAAAAACCACCCACGTTATTATCAAAATACGCCAATGGCTTGGCAACGCTTTCGCCCACCGCTTTATGGGCGGCCAAATGAATCACCCCGCCAAATTCATGTTCCTGAAAGGCCTGATCAAGGCAGGCACTGTCGCGGATGTCCCCCTCAATAACGCTTGGGGCCGTGCCCATGATCTGCGCCAAACGCACAGGCACATCGCGGCGGGCGTTGTTAAAATTATCGAATATGACGGGGGTATAGCCCGCCTCATGCAAAGCGACCACGACATGCGAACCAATATAGCCCGCCCCACCTGTTACCAGAATTTGCTCTGCCATGGATCACCCGTGCGGAAACTGCGGTATTGTCAATCCTGCTGTCAGAAAACACCCGCGCGGTCAAACCCCAGATCACTATTTGCTCTTGGGCAACGCTATCGCTTTGGCCTTTGGAACCAGCGCATTGATCTGGCGCAGATGCTGAGGCAGGCAGACTTTTTCAAAGTCATAGAACTTCACCACATGGGCACGAGCGGCTTTGCCGAGTTTCTCACCGAGTTTGTAATCCGACAAAAGTTGGATCGCCTTTTCGGCGATCTCATCAGGGTTCAAGAAATCCGCCAAAAGCCCCGTCTTGCCATCTTTGATCACCTCGCGCACGGGGGCCGTGCCAGAGGCCACAATCGGGGCTTGCATCGACATCGATTCAAGCAAAGACCAGGACAAAACAAAGGGCACCGTCAAATAGATGTGGCAGCGCGAGAGCTGAATAATGGTGCGATAATCCGCATAAGGCACACGGCCTAAAAAGTGGACACGCGACCAATCAAGGTCTTTGCCCACTTCTTGCTCCATTTGCGCGCGATATCCCCCTTGGATATCCGATTTCTTGCCATATGACGCCTCATTGCCACCAATGATCAACGCCCTTGCATTCGGCCGTGCCTCTAGGATTTTTGGCAAAGCGCGCATGAATTGGTGGAAACCGCGCACAGGCTCCAAATTGCGCGCCATATAGGTGAAAACCTCATCCTCTCGCGTCAGTTTCTTCGCAAGCCGAGACAGCCCGATTGTGGCATCTGGGTCAGCCATAAGCCTGTCCGTTCGGATGCCATCGTGGCAGGTGTAAAATTTAGAATGAAAGCTCTTGGGAAAGGTATCGTGCTGCCATTTCGTGGGTGTAACCCCTCGATCAACCGTTTCCAAATTGGCAAAGTTCATCGCGTTGCGCGCATGCATAATATAGGGCGTGTCTTTGGAAGACGGATATTCAGGATCAAAGCCAACGCTGCCGCCTTCATTGAGAAAGAAATATTCAAAATATCCAATGACGGGGCATGCGGGCCACACCTGACGCACAAAGGTCAACTCACCCCAACCAATATGTCCCAAGATGATGTCGGGTGTGAACCCTTCGGCCTTTATCGCTTGCATCGCAACGGCCGCGCCATAGCCATTGCCACAACATTCTTCCCAATATTTACTAAGGGCATAGGCGCCGTCAGAGGGTCTGTGATGGGTTGGATAGCTGACAATTCTCACCCCATCGCGCGGTGCAATGCCCTGTCTTTGGGTCAGAAACACAATTTCATGCCCACCTTGTGCAATCAGCCAAGACAATATTTCTCGATACTGACCGGGATAATTTTGGTGCACCATCAAAATTTTCATATGCGCCTTACCCCGTTCGCAGCCTGAGGCGGATTTTGCGCAAGCCACGCGCAATGAGAGCCAAATCAAAGTTATGGCCCGTAAATGACCATCGAAATTTGCCCAGATTGTGGCAGCCGCATGGCGGCTTTGCGGCCCAAAGCGTGGTTTGGGTCTTGCCCTTGGACGACCTATATGAAAGCAGACCGCGGTTGACGGGGTGCGGCCTTTGGCTGACCCTGACAAAAAAGGCGCGATTATTTTAGGCGAAGGACGAAAGAGAATGACTGTTGGCGCGGATGCCGCTTGGGATGATGTGGTTTTACCATTTCAATTAGACGCTTCCGATATTCGGGGGCGCGTGGTGCGCCTTGACCAGACGCTGGATCAAATTCTGAGCCAACATGATTACCCATCAGGCGTTGAGGCTATGGTGGCTGAGATGGTGCTTTTGACCGCCTTGATCGGACAGACCATAAAACTGCGTTGGAAATTGTCGCTGCAATTACGCGGTGATGGGCCGCTGCGTTTGATCGCGACAGATTTTTATGCCCCTGAAGGCGAGGGGAAACCCGCCCGCATCCGCGCCTATGCAAGTTATGACAAAGACAAATTTGACAACAGCGCCGCACCCTTTCCACAGGCGGGCAAGGGCTATTTCGCGCTTCTTTTGGATCAGGGCACGGGTAGCGCGCCCTATCAGGGCATCACACCTCTGACGGGCGATGCTTTGCGCGGTTGTGCCGAAGCATATTTCGCGCAATCCGAGCAATTACCAACACGGTTTATGTTGGGCTATGGTCGCTCCTCCACCCCAGGGCAGGAAGGGGAGAATTGGCGCGCAGGCGGCGTGATGCTGCAGCATATGCCCAAAGCAAGCCCGCATGTGACTGGCGAAGGCGGATCAGGGGAAGCAGGGCTTTTGGCCGCAACCGATCTTCTCAATGAGGATGAGGGCGAAAATTGGAACCGCGCCAATATCCTTCTTGATACTGTAGACACGTTTGAATTGATTGGCCCCTCTCTCAGCCAGACGGATCTCTTGCTGCGCCTGTTCCATGAGGAATCGCCACGCGTCTTTGATCCGCTGCCAGTGCGGTTTGGCTGCACCTGTTCAGAGGCGCGGGTGCGTCAAAGCCTGTCGATCTATTCGGCTAAAGATATCGCACATATGACCACGGAAGACGGGCAGGTCTTGGCCGATTGCCAATTCTGTGGGGCGCATTATGAATTCGACCCCGAAACCCTTGGGTTCGAGGCGACAAAACCCGTGCCAGAGGCGTAAAGGGCCAATGGCGGGGGCGGCGGGAAAGATCACTCTAGATCAGTTGATGGCGGCGCTTGAGCGGCCCGCCAAACCCTCCTCCGATTATGATTTGAACCCTGACATCAAATTGCCTGCGGGACGCAAACTGCGCCCTGCCGCTGTGCTTTTCGGCATCGAAGCCTTTGGGGCCACGCCACAGGTTGTATTGACCAAACGGGCCTCGCATTTGGCCCATCACCCTGGACAAATTGCTTTCCCAGGCGGCAAGCAGGACGAAACCGATGCTAGCCTCGATCATACCGCCCTGCGCGAGGCGCATGAGGAAATCGGTCTGCCTGCGGCACAGGTCAATGTGCTGTCCCATCTGTTGCCGCATGAAACAGTCACGGGCTATCTGATCACCCCGATCTTGGCTGAAATCACCACGCCCTTTACAGCAATGCCAGAAGCGAACGAAGTAGACGAGGTGTTTCGCGTCCCGCTTTCCTTCGTGATGGAGCCGCAGAATTTCCGTATCGAGGCCCGCCGCTGGCAGGGACAGTGGCGCAAATTCTATGCCGTGCCCTATGGCCCCTATTACATTTGGGGCGCGACCGCGCGGATATTGAAATCTCTTGCGGATCGGATCACATGAACCAATCCCCTATCATATCCGCAGATTGGCTTTCCAATCGCACCACGCAAGCAGCCTTGGCACTTTTGAGCGATGCAGGCCACCAAGCCTATGTTGTGGGCGGTGCGGTGCGCAATCACCTGATGGGTCACGCGGTAGGGGATATTGATATCGCCACAGATGCAACCCCACAGCAGGTAATCGAATTGGCGCAAGCGGCCTCTGTAAAATGCGTGGAAACGGGCGTTGAACACGGCACCGTAACCCTGATCCTATCAGGGGAAAGTTATGAAGTGACCAGCTTTCGCCGAGATGTCGAAGCCCATGGCCGCCGCGCAACCGTAGCCTTTGGCACAAGCCTGATCGAGGATGCCATGCGGCGGGACTTCACGATCAACGCACTCTATGTTGATGCGGGCGGTGCGATATCTGATCCCACGGGCCAAGGCATGGAGGATCTGCGCAGGGGTCTGCTACGCTTTATCGGGTCGGCGCATCACCGCATCCGTGAGGATTATCTTCGTATTTTACGCTTCTTCCGATTTCATGCGCATTATGCACCGCCAGATGCAGGGTTTGACCCGGACATACTCGCGGCCTGTGCGGTACTGGCAGACGGGCTAGACCAGTTATCGCGCGAACGGATTGGGGCAGAGATGATCAAGCTTCTCTGCGCCCAGAACCCCGCACCCGCCTTGGCCGCGATGGAGCAAACGGGAATTTTACACCACTGCATCACAGGCGCAAATCTGCGCGCCTTAGGGCCAGTTTTGCATTTTGAGGCCGAGCGCGGCTTTGCACCTGATCCCGCCCTTAGGCTTGCCGCGATTGGGGGGGAAGATCTGCAAACGGAACTCCGTCTGTCCAAATCTATGGCCCAAAATGTGGCAGTTTTGCGCGAAACAGCTACGGGCAACATGGCGGGCGCGGAATTGGGCTATCGCCATGGTGAGACAATGGCCCACGCGGCGCTGATGCTGCGCCATGCCTTCTTTGAAACCCCGCTTGATCTGTCGGAATGGGCAGCCGCAACATTGGGCGCACAGGCCGAGTTTCCAATTCGCGCAGCCGATCTCATGCCCAAATTGCAGGGGCCAGACTTGGGCAAAGCCCTTGCTGAATTAGAAGCACGTTGGATTGCCTCAGGCTTTAGCCTGACCCGCAGCGATCTTTTGGCGCTTTAAGATTACCCCATGACGGCAGGCCCACACCATGCTAGGGCAGTGCCATGAGCGCGATCCCATCAAAAAGCGAAATCCTGCAATGGATTTCCGATCATCCACATGCCAGTTCAAAACGCGATATCGCGAAGGCTTTTGGTATCAAAGGGGCCGCGCGCATTGATCTCAAGCGCCTTCTCAAAGAGCTTGAAGAAGAAGGCCATCTGCGCCGCACCAAGAAAACCTATGCCGACCCCGATAAATTACCACCCGTGGCCATCCTGACAGTTTTGGCCGAAGATAGCGCAGGGGATCAATTCTGCCGTCCGATGGAATGGCAGGGCGAGGGGGACGCGCCAAAAATTCTATATGTTCCCCGTGAGGCTGATCCTGCCTTGGGTGAAGGCGACCGTATCCTTGCTCGTTTGCAAGAGGTTCATGGCGAAGACCACAATTACCTCGCGCGCCTTATTCGGCGCATCGGCACCAATCCCCGCAAATTCATTGGTATTTTCCGCACAACCTCGGAAGGTGGGCGTATTTTGCCCGTCACCAAAGGATCAGACAAAGAATGGCGCGTAGCCTCAGATGCCACCTTATCCGCAAAAGATGGCGAGTTGGTTGAGGCCGAACTTGCAGGGCCAAAGTCCCGCATGGGCCTGCCGCGGGCGCGCATCGTGACACGGCTTGGCGATCCAAGCGCGCCGAAGGCGGTCAGCCTTATTGCTATCCATGAACATGGGCTGCGCGATAATTTCCCAGACGAGGTCATCGCAGAGGCTGACAAAGCCAAACCAGCATCAAAATCAGGTCGCGAAGATTTGACCAATCTGCCATTCGTGACCATCGACCCCTCAGACGCGCGCGACCATGATGATGCGTGCTATGCGCATGCAGACCCTGACCCGAAGAACAAAGGCGGTCATATCATCTGGGTCGCGATTGCCGATGTCGCGCATTATGTGCGCGCGGGCAGTGCGCTTGATCGCGAGGCAAAAAAGCGCGGTAATTCTGCCTATTTCCCAGATCGCGTTGTGCCGATGCTGCCTGACCGATTGTCGGGGGATCTTTGCTCTTTGCATGAGGGCGTTTTGCGCCCCTGTCTTGCCGTGCGCATGGTCATTGATGCAACAGGTGAGAAAAAGGCGCAAAGCTTTCATCGCGGGCTTATGCGCTCGGTCGCATCTCTGTCCTACGAAGAGGCGCAGGCCGCCCAAGACGGCGCCCCAACCCCGCGTTGCGAGACTTTGATGGAGCCCGTCATCGCACCCCTCTTTGCGGCTTATGAGGCACTCAAAACGGCGCGGGCGCGCCGCCAACCGCTTGACCTTGATCTTCCAGAGCGGCGTATCATTCTCTCCGAAGAAGGCGAGGTTGAAAGCGTGGCCTTCCGCGACAGGCTAGACGCGCATCGCCTGATTGAAGAATTCATGGTTTTGGCCAATGTCGCCGCAGCTGAAACTTTGATTGCGAAAAAATCGCCGCTCTTGTTCCGCGTTCACGAAGAACCTGATCCCGACAAGCTGGACGCTTTGCGCGAGACAGCCGCCACAGCGGGGCTTGTTTTGGCGAAAGGTCAGGTGTTGATGACCCGCCATCTCAATGCGCTTTTGGCGCAGGCCGAGGGCACGGATCACGATGAGCTGATCAATATCTCAACCTTGCGCTCAATGCAGCAGGCCTATTACCACCCCGAAAATTTCGGCCATTTTGGCCTTGCTCTGCGGGCTTATGCCCATTTCACATCCCCCATTCGCCGTTATGCAGATTTGATCGTGCATCGGGCGCTGATCTCGTCTCACGGCTTTGGCAAGGATGGCTTGAGCGCCGAAGATATCGAAACGCTGGACGCCACCGCCAAACAAATCTCCGAAGCTGAGCGCCGCGCGATGGTGGCCGAGCGAGACACGACCGACCGCTATCTGGCCGCCTATCTCAAGGATCGCGTAGGGGCTGAATTCACAGGTCGCATTTCAGGCGTGGCGCGGTTCGGCGCATTCGTGAAACTGGATGAAACAGGCGCAGACGGCTTATTGCCCGTGCGCAGCTTGGGCCGCGAGTTTTTCCATTTTGATGCAGACACCCAGACATTGATGGGTGCGGATACGGGTTTAACCTTAGGCATTGGGGATCGCGTCTTGGTGCGCCTGACGGAGGCCTTGCCCGTCACAGGCGGCATCGGTCTTGAGCTACTAGAAATTCACGGCACGCAACACCGCCCCAACACAGGCGGCAAACGCGGCAAGCGCGGCTTTGGCGGGCGCAGATCGGGCCAAGCTGAAGCCAAAAAGCGTAAATTGCGCAAATTGAAAAAGCGAAAATCCTAATCTCGATTGCCCCTAGGCGGAATGCATTCTGCGCGCTAGGTTTGTCCATGAGCGGCAAAACCAAGCGCCAGCGGGCTGTTGCTGGTCTGTATCGGGGAAGAAAAATGCAGGTGAAGCAAAACGCCTTGCAATGGTGCGCGCCTATGGCCGCCATTTTGATATTGCTTGGCGCAGAGGTGAGCTTGGCTCAGGGATTAGCGGTCAGCAGTTCACCCTTGCCTTACCCACGACCTGCCACGCTCAGCACCCAATCCAACCCTGCACCCCGCGAAAGTTTTTCTCAATGGCGCGCAGATTTCGCATCCCGCGCCGTGGCACAAGGTATTTCGCCCGCAGTGATAGATGCCGCCCTTGGCCGAATGACCCCGTTAGATGAGGTTGTGCGTCTTGATGGCAATCAATCCGAATTTGTGCGCCCCATTTGGGACTATCTCGACAGCGCCGTTTCCACACAACGCATCGAAGGCGGGCGGGCCAATTATCAAAGGTGGCGCGAAGATTTGGCGCAGATCGAATCTCAATTTGGCGTTCCTGGAGAGGTGGTTGTCGCCGTTTGGGGGGTCGAGACATCTTATGGCAGTTTCCGTGGAAACACAGACACATTGCGCGCATTGGCCACGCTGGCATGGGAAGGGCGCAGGCGCGCCTATTTCGAAGCCGAACTTCTCGCCGCTTTGCAAATCCTAGAGCTCGGGGCGGTCAGCCCCCGCGCCTTTGCAGGGTCATGGGCAGGGGCAATGGGGCATACGCAATTCATGCCAACCAGCTATCTGGCCTATGCGGTGGATTACACGGGCGATGGCCGCGCAGATATTTGGGGCGATGACCCGCGCGATGCCTTGGCCTCAGCCGCCAATTTCCTGAGCGAAGCAGGATGGCGGCGCGGGCAACCTTGGGCGTTAGAGGTGCGCTTGCCACAAGGATTTGACTATCGCCTTGCCAGCCGTGAGGAAAAACGCGGCGCCAGTTTTTGGCGCAACCGCGCGGTCACCCTCGCGGATGGCACGCCCTTGCCAGATCATGGGCCCTCTGCGCTGCTCCTCCCCGCTGGGGCGAATGGTGTGGCGCTTATGGTCTACGATAATTTTGGTGTCCTAGAGCGCTATAACCCCGCTGATAGCTATGTGATCGCGCTGGGTCATTTGTCAGATAGGATCGTGGGGCGTTCAAACGGGTTTCGCGCCACATGGCCCCGCAATGACCGCGTCCTAACGCGGAGTGAGCGTGCAGAATTGCAAACACTACTCACCGCGGCAGGGTTTGATACAGGCGGGGTCGATGGGCGGATTGGCCCCAATAGCGTGGCAGCAATCCGCGCCTATCAAATTGTCAACGGCCTCCTACCTGATGGCTATGCCAGCCCCGATCTTTTACGCCGCCTTCAATAGGTGGGACTCGACTCTTTCTGAGGCGCGGACTAAATAAGAACAAAATGTGAACATTTGATGGATGATTTCGAATGTCCGCCCCCGCCCCCCAAATGGCCCGTGCCAAAACGCGCCGCATTTTGTCGATCTATTTGCCGCATCTTGCTGCGGAGCAAATCTTGCGCCTGCATCGCGGCACGAGCCTGCAACCACTTGCCGTGATTGCGGAAGCGGGCAATCGGCAAGTTCTCTCCTCGCTCTGCCCCAAAGCACAAGCCGCAGGGCTTTATCGTGGACAGGCGTTAAGCGCCGCTATGGCGCTATGTGCAAATCTGATCACCCGCAGTCAAAACCCCGCGCAAGAACAAGCCTTTCACAAGGCACTGTGTCGATGGGCAGAGAAATTTTCGCCTTGGATCGCGGCGGAGGGGACAGATGGTCTGGTGATGGATATTTCTGGCTGCGCTCATCTTTTTGGTGGGGAAACCGCCATGGCCGAGACCATTTGCGCCGATCTCGCGGCATTGGGCCTGAGTGCGGAAATCGGGCTTGCCGATACGCGCGGGGCAGCTTGGGCCTTGGCCCGCTTTGGACATGGTCGTGGCAGAGCGCATCAAGCCCGTGGTGATGCCATCAGCCAAGAAGCGCGCGCCACGCGGGCACGCGCCGCTTTGCGCAGGCGTGACATGGGCCCAAAATTTGCGCCACCCGCCCACCAAAGCAAAGAGATGCCCATACATATCGCCCCCCCTTTGGAAACCCGCGCGGCAGTTTTGCCCTTGCCTATCGCCGCTTTGCGGCTTGGGGACGAAACGATAGACGGGTTGGCACGGCTTGGCCTGCATCAGATTCACCATCTGCTTGCGCAACCCCGCGCAGGTCTGGCACGGCGCTTTGGCCCGTTTTTGCTCCAGCGCCTTGACCAAGCTTTGGGAAGTCTTGCCGAACCTGTCTCGCCCGCGCGCAGCACGCCCTATTTCGCGGTGCGCATGAGCTTTCCCGAACCCATTGGCACAAGTGATGATCTTGATGCAGCGATCCTGCGTTTAACCGAAGCGCTGTGTCAAAAGCTCGACAAAGCAGGGCGAGATCTGCGCAGCCTACGTCTTGATCTTGCCGAAATGACCGAAGCGCGCCGTCATATCACTTTGCGGCTTGCGCGCAGCCATACCGATGCGCGCACCGTTTACAGCCTGTTGAAATTACAGATGGAACAAGGCCTCAAAGATTTAGAACCTTCTACAGCCTTTGACATGATCCGCCTTGAGGCGCTGCAAACCGAAGCGCGCAATGCCATCCCACATCAAGGCGGGGATCGTGCCGCGCGCGCCCATGCGGCGCGCAGCGCCTTGGACGATCTGATCACGCGCATTGGCACAAGGATTGGGCTAGAAGCAATCACCCGACCCCATCCTGCGGACAGTCATCTGCCCGAAAAATCACAGAAGTCTCTTGCGGCCGCATGGTCAGACCCGTTTGAGGGCCTATGGCCACGCGCGCATCTTCCGCGCCCTTTAACCCTATTCAAGCCCGAATTTATTGATGCCCCCGACAGCCCAGAACCGCCATTTCGCTTTGCCTGGCGGCGACAAAATTTCACTGTGAAATCCTATATCGGCCCTGAAAGAATCGCGCCAGAATGGTGGCTTGATGACCCCAATTGGCGCACTGGATTGCGGGATTATTGGTGCATTACCACCGAGCAAGGCGCCAGATTATGGCTTTTTTATGCCCATGGGGGCGCGATAACAGGCGGTTGGTTTGCTCAGGGTGACTTCACCTAAAAGGCGAAACTCAAATAATTTCAATGCATTGCTGATTTGCGAACAATCCGTTTCCAAGGATTGGATTTTTTTATTTGGTTAATAATGTCTAAAAATATAAGATTGTGGCCGAATAATGGCATTTAGGGGTTTATGCTATGCTTGCTCTTTTGTTGATGGCGCCAATCTTGGCTGCGGGCATCGGCTATGCTGTGCTTACCGATGAAAATAACGATGACGACAACAGATCATCAAATGGCGCTGGCGCAGGTTCTGGTGCCAGCTCAGGTGGAGGCGCTGGCGCAGGTGCGGGCTCAGGTGCGGGCGCTGGATCGGCAAGTGTTCCCAATATCAATCTCACAGATGGCGCAGATAGCAGAACCATGTCTGACGCAGGGGCCCTCTTCGCAAAAGACGGTGATGACACGATCACTGGGTCAAATGGGGATGACTTCATTCGCCTCGGCGCCGGCAATGACAGCGTTACGGGCCGCGCTGGCAATGATGAAATTTTCGGCGATATCGGCGATGACACGCTGCTTGGGTCTTTTGGCAATGACACGCTGTTTGGCGGCTTCGGCAATGACGAAATGCAGGGTAATGGCGGCGATGACAGTCTCGCGGGCGGCGCAGGTTCGGACACGATTACTGGCGGCACGGGCAATGACTCGATTGTCGGTGAAGGCGATGGCGACCTTCTTTGGGGCGGCGAAGGCAATGACACATTGCTAGGCTTCACAGGCAATGACACGCTTTTTGGCGGTGTGGGAGATGACAGCCTTGATGGCGGCTTTGGCTCCGACAGTCTGGTGGATGGGATCGGACGCAACACCCTAATCGGCGGTGGCGGTGCAGATTCCTTGGCCGCCTTGGACGAATACAATACAGGGGCAGGCGCGGCGAATGCGGATACGTTGAATGGCGGCTCTGAGGGTGATGTCTTGGTCGGCGACAATGGCGATGTTCTGACAGGCGGCTCTGGTGTTGATGCCTTCGGCGTTCAAGTGACCAAAGCGGCAGGGGCCGCGCTACTGACAGAAAATGTTGTGACTGTGACCGATTTCACCGCGAACGAAACGCTACAAGTGCTGCTGACCAATGCAGATGGTTCTTCGGCTGATCTGACAGGGGCGAGTTTGCAATTGGTGGCAGACGGCGCAAACACCAATGTTCTTGTGTCCTTTGGTGGTGGGCCAGGCACATTGGTCGCGACCTTGCAAAACATTACGCCTACGCAAATTACCGCGGGATCAATTACCCTGACAAATTAAGGTGCAATTCACTCCAACTGAAAAGGGCGCCATCTCTGGCGCCCTTCTTTTTTGGCCTGTTCAGATTGCCGCTTTACGGCTTTCTTCAAGGTAAATCTCGCGCAAACGTGTCGCCACAGGGCCAGGTTTGCCTGTGCCAATCGGCGTTCCATCCAGTTCAACCACAGGCATCACGAAGGTTGAGGCCGAGGTGATAAATGCCTCATCTGCGGCTTGCGCCTCGGCGACTGTGAAGGGGCGTTCTTCTACCTTCATCTGTGCTTCACGCGCAAAACGCAGCACCGCTGCGCGGGTGATCCCATGCAAGATTTCAGTGCCAAGATTGCGGGTGATGATCGTGCCATCCTTAATGATATAAGCATTGTTTGACGTGCCTTCTGTCACAGCACCATCTTCCACCATCCACGCATCGTCACAGCCAGCCGCCTTTGCCATCATCTTGCCCATTGAAGGGTAAAGGAGCTGCACAGTCTTAATATCGCGCCGCCCCCATCGCTGATCTTCGATAGAGATCACCTTCATCCCTGTCTTTGCCATTGGGCTTTCTGCCAAACCTGGTTTGGACTGGGTGAACAGCACCAAGGTTGGCTCTGTCTCGGGGGCAGGATAGGCAAAATCGCGATCATTGGGTGCGCCGCGGGTGATCTGTAGATAGATCATACCATCGACCAAGGCATTGCGCGTGACCAGTTCGCGATGAATTTCAAGCAAGCGATCACTGTCACATGGCGCGCGCATATCCAATTCGTTCAAGGAGCGGGCAAGGCGTTTTGCGTGGCCTTCGAAGTCAATAAGTTTGCCATCCAAGACGCTGGTCACCTCATAGACGCCATCGGCAAACAGAAACCCTCGATCAAACACCGAAACTTTGGCCTGATCCTCGGGCAGATATTCGCCGTTCACATATACGATGCGCGTCATCTCAACTCATCCCCATAATTCTGGACGCGCAGGATGCACCCCGTCTGCGTCAAATGTCAAAGCGTGCTCACGGTCTTCTGCCAGAAGAAGCGGCCCGTCAAGATCGGTAATTGCCGCGCCTTGTGCCACGAGAAGCGCAGGGGCCATAGCAAGAGAACTGCCGACCATGCAGCCCACCATAATCCCATAGCCCTCCGCCACAGCCGCATCGCGCAACGCAAGCGCCTCTGTCAAACCGCCTGTTTTATCCAATTTGATGTTCACCATATCGTATTTGCCCACCAGATCAGGCAGGCTTGCACGATCATGGGCGGACTCATCGGCGCAAACTGGTAAGGGGCGGGCGATTTCAGCCAAAAGATCATCGGCACCCGCAGGAAGCGGCTGTTCCACCATCTCGACCCCGAGACGGATCAGATGCGGCGCAAGATCGCTGTAGCTGTCCACAGTCCATCCCTCATTGGCATCCACGATGATCCGCGCGCGTGGCGCACCACGGCGCACCGCCTCAAGACGGGGCATGTCATCGGGCGTGCCCAATTTAATCTTAAGCAGCGGACGGGATTGATGGCGCGCTGCCGCAGCCTCCATGCGCTCGGGCGTATCAAGCGACAGGGTATAGGCTGTAATCTCAGCGCGCGGCGCGGTCGCAAGCCCCGCCAAATCCCAAACGGGCCGCCCCGTTGATTTTGCGTCCCAGTCCCACATCGCACAATCGACTGCGTTTCGCGCGGCCCCTGCGGGCAATGCGTCCTGCAAGCTTTTACGATCAATCCCTGCAGGCAGCCCCTCTATTTGCGCCACGACCGAGGCAATGCTTTCGCCATAGCGCGCATAGGGCACAGATTCGCCCCGCCCCGTGATCCCATCGCGGCTGATATGGACTGTGACCACCTGCGCCTCACTGCGCGAGCCGCGTGAAATCGTAAAAACCTCGGCCAAGCGAAAGGTTTCGGGCGTGGCCGTGATGGTAAAACTCATATCGCCTCCAATGCGTCACAAAGACGTGCAGCACCTTGGCGGAAAGGATCGACAGCAGGCAAGTCCATACGCTTTTCAACCTCTGCCAGATAGGCCAAGGCTTCATCCTCGCCAAATGCTGCTGTGTTGATTGAGATCCCCACCACTTGCGCCGCTGCATTAGACTGGCGTGCAAGTGTCAGGGCCAGATCACGCAGCGCCTCAAGGCTTGGCATTTCATAATCGGGCAGACCACGCATATGGGGGCGGGTTGGTTCATGGCACAGGATCAACGCATCAGGCTGACCCCCATGCACCAAAGCCATGGTCACACCAGAATAGGAAATGTGGAACAGGCTGCCCTGTCCCTCAATCATATCCCAATGATCTGGGTCATTATCAGGGGTCAACCATTCCACCGCCCCTGCCATGAAATCCGCAATGACCGCATCCAATGGCACGCCTTCGCCTGTAATCAGAATACCTGTCTGGCCCGTGGCGCGGAAACTGGATTTCAACCCGCGCGCCTTCATCTCGGCATCCATGGCCAACGCCGTATACATCTTTCCGACCGAGCAATCCGTGCCAACGGCAAGGCAACGCTTGCCGCTGCGTTTAACGCCATTGGCAATGGGATATTGCACATTTGGCACCCGCACATCATGCAGACTGCGCCCTGTCGCCTTGGCAACGGCGACCAAATCAGGCTCATCACGCAACAGATTGTGCAACCCAGAGGCCAGATCAAACCCTTCTTCTAGAGCCGCGATCAAAACCTTTTTCCACGCGGGCGAGATCACCCCGCCACGATTGGCAACGCCAATCACGAGGGTTTCCGCACCAGCGGCGCGCGCCTCGGCCAAAGTCATATCAGGCAAGCGCATATCGGCCTGACACCCTTCCATGCGGAATTGGCCTATTGCGTTCTCAGGACGCCAATCACGAATACCTCGCGCCACTTTGGCCGCCAAAGGGTCGGGCGCATCGCCCAAAAACAAAAGGTAAGGGGTCTTGATCATCTTGGCACTCCGACAAAGAGGTGAAGCTTTGTCACAGGATAATCCAAGCCGTCAGAAATTCTTTCGCAAAATCACGCGACCTGCGCGCAATTTTCGCACGAATTTCTTGAAAAGCAGGCCACAATCGGTGGCTTATTGCGCCAATTCAGTCGAATCAGGTCAAGTATCCCGAAACCTGTGGCGTCACTTCTTCAAAATCCAAAGCGGCGCGATCAGAGGCAGCGGTGTTGCGCTTGAATTCATAGCGCATCAAATCGCCATCTTGTTCTGAGGCGATAATCAAGGCCTGACACTGGTGACGAGAGCCTTCATAAACATCCACCAAACCGCGCAAATGCGGGGTGGTTTCCGCGTCAACCGCGAAACCTGAGGGCGTGAATTCTAGGATTGCATAAACATCATCCCCGATCTGAACCGAACGGGTCGCACGGCGCTTGAGATCGCGCATCTTCGCGTGGCGCAGGCCATCTACGACATCTTTGGGCAAAAAATCGTTCATAACACACCTATCAATTCCCACTGTAACATGGATCATGGTTGGTTTTGGTCAACATCGGGTTAACCAACCTGCAAATTCGTTGCCAATTTGCAACATGGGTTCTGTGCATATACGCAGAGTGCCTCTGCATGACCTAGGGTTGGACGAAAAGGCCACACGCATTAGGTCTGAGACAACAGGAAACAGCGAGACGAGGTGGAACCAATGGGTCTTTTGGTCGATGGCACATGGCAAGATGTTTGGTATGACACCAAAAAATCAGGCGGCGCATTCCAGCGCAGTGTGGCCTCGTTTCGCAACTGGGTGACCGAAGATGGCAGTGCAGGCCCCTCGGGTGAAGGCGGCTTCAAGGCAGAATCGGGGCGCTATCACCTTTATGTTTCGCATGCGTGCCCTTGGGCCAATCGCGCCATGATCTTCCGCGCCATCAAGGGCCTGACTGACCATATCAGCGTCAGCGTTGTGCACCCCGATATGCTGGGCGATGGGTGGACATTTTCGACAGATTTTGACGGGGCTACGGGGGACACACTCTACGGCCTGCCTTTCGCCCGTGATGTCTATCTCAAAGACACGCCCGACATGACGGGCCGCGTTACAGTTCCAATCCTGTGGGACAAAGAGCGCGAGAAAATCGTCTCGAATGAGAGTTCGGAAATTATCCGAATGTTCAATTCGGCCTTTAACGGGATCACAGGCGTCACGCAGGATTTCTACCCCGAAGAACTGCACCAAGAGATCGACCAAGTGAATGCGCGCATTTATGACGAGGTGAATAACGGCGTCTACAAATCAGGGTTCGCGACCTCACAGGCGGCCTATGATGACGCTGTGCAGACCCTGTTTCACGCGCTCGATTGGTTAGAGGATCGCCTCAGTCGCAACCGCTATCTGATCGGCGCACGTATCACTGAGGCGGATTGGCGACTGTTTACCACGTTGATCCGCTTTGATCTGGTTTATCACCTGCATTTCAAGTGCAACCGCAAGCGGATCATCGATTACCCCAATCTTTGGGGCTACACGCGCGAGCTATATCAATGGGCGGGTGTGGCAGATACGGTGCATTTTGATCATATCGTCCGCCATTACCATTACAGCCACGATATGATTAATCCCGCACGCATCCTGCCGATTAACCCTGTGCTGGATTTCAACGCCCCACATGAGCGCGACCACCTCTAGGCGGGGCGGGACAAATCGCCTATCTAAGGCGGCATGACGACCAAAACGCAACATAGCCGCGACCATGGGGGCGGAATTGATGCCGCCGCTGCCCAATATGGTGGGGCGCGCGCAGATTGGCTTGATCTTTCAACAGGGATCAATCCCTCCCCCTATCCAATCGGTGACCTGCCTGCCGATGCATGGCACGCCCTGCCCGATCAGGGGGCTGAGGCTGCGCTGATTGCCGCCGCGCGCGCATTTTGGTCGGTTCCCGCATATCTTGATATTCTGCCAACACATGGCGCCTCTGCGGCAATTGCGCGATTGCCCACGATTTTTGGGGATTTGGACAAATCCGCGCAAATCACCATGCCCACCTATAATGAATGGGCGGCCAGTTTCGAGGGTGCAGGTTGGACGATAACCCAAGGCAGCGCCGCGCTTGAGATCTATGTCCACCCCAACAACCCCGATGGTCGCCTCGCGCCTGCACCAGTCGGTGACAAAATCCGCATCTATGATGAAAGTTTCTGCGATGTGATACCTGAGGCCAGCCACCTGCCCAAAATCGCAGAAAGCAGTCGCGATATTGTGCTTAAAAGCTTTGGGAAATTCTGGGGCCTTGCAGGTCTGCGCCTTGGCTTTGTCATCGCCGCGCCCGACACGATTGCCCGTTTGCGGGCGGTAATGGGCCCATGGTCTGTTTCAGGCCCCGCCCTTGTGATCGGGGCGCGGGCCTTGCGTGATCCCGCATGGGCCGAGGACACCCGCCGTAGATTGGCGCAAGATGCGGCGCGGCTTGATGCGCTGATGGCGGCGGCGGGCGCAAATGATCCGTGCGGCACAAGCCTGTTTAGACTGTTCCATGTTGGCAACGCTGCGGCCCTGCAATCCAAGCTTGCGCAGCATCACATCTGGACACGCATCTTTCCCTATTCCACCTCTATGATCAGACTGGGCTTACCCCATGCACCCGAGGACTGGACAAGGTTGGAAAAGGCATTGGCATGATCACGGAAACCGCTGCCCTCTTGGTTCTGGCGCTTGGCCTTGATGCCCTATTTGGCGAACCACGCATGCTGTGGCAGCGTATCCCCCATCCTGCCGTGGTGATGGGGCGGATCATTGCTTGGGCAGATCGCCGCTACAACACCGAAAACGCGGCTGCACGCAGCGCAGGCGTGACGGTTATGGCGCTTTTGTCCCTTGGCGCTTTGGGGCTTGGGGCCACAATCGCCCTCTTGCCCTTTGGGGAGGTGATCTCAATCCTGCTTGCAGCCATCCTCATCGCACAGCGCAGCCTCATATCCCATGTCTTGGCCGTGCGCGATGCTTTGGGCCTGTCGCTGCCCGAAGCCCGCCGCGCGCTCAGCGATATCGTAGGGCGGGACACGGCTGAATTGGGTGAAAGCGAAATCAGCCGTGCCGCGATTGAATCTGCGGCTGAAAATTTTTCAGACGGGGTGATTGCCCCTGCCTTTTGGTTTCTCATCCTCGGGCTACCTGGCGTGTTGCTCTATAAACTCGTGAACACAGCCGACAGCATGATTGGCCACCGCACCCCGCGACATGAGGAATTTGGGTTTGCTGCCGCCAAGTTTGACGACATCCTCAACTACATCCCTGCCCGTCTCAGCGGGGCACTGATTGCCGCTGTTTGCGGCAAACCTGCGGCTTGGGCGGTGATGCGAGAGGACGCCTCAAAGCACCCAAGCCCCAACGCAGGATGGCCCGAAGCCGCAATGGCAGGCGCGCTTGATATCACATTGGCAGGCCCGCGCAGTTATCATGGGCATCTCAGCGATCACCCAAGCCTGAACGCCGCAGGACGGGCAGAGGCCACACGCAGCGATATTTCGAACGCGGTTACGATCCTTTGGAAATCATGGGCCGCATTTGTGATGGCTGTCGTGCTTCTGGCGGTCTTGGCCGCCTAGGCGACCAAAGCCTCAGCCTTTTTCAGATCAACACTGACCAATTGGCTGACACCTTGCTCGGCCATTGTGACGCCGAACAAGCGATCCATCCGCGCCATCGTCACAGCATGGTGCGTGATGATCAAGAAGCGCGTTTTGGTGCGGCGGGTCATCTCGTCCAACATATCGCAGAAACGGGTCACGTTGGCATCGTCCAAAGGCGCATCCACCTCGTCCAACACACAGATTGGCGCAGGATTGGCCAAGAAGACCGCAAAGATAAGCGCAAGCGCGGTAAGGGTTTGTTCTCCCCCCGACAACAGTGACAAGGTCGAGAGTTTCTTGCCCGGCGGTTGGCACAGGATCTCAAGCCCCGCTTCGAGAGGATCATCGCTTTCGACCAAAACAAGCCGCGCTTCACCACCGCCAAACAGGTGGCTAAACAACTGTCCAAAATTGCGGTTGACCTCATCAAAGGCTGCCAAAAGACGCTCGCGCCCTTCTTTGTTCAAGGCCGCAATCCCCGAACGTAGCTTTGAAATGGCCGCTTCAAGATCCTGCTTTTCTGACAGCAACGTGTCATGCTCGGTTTGGACTTCGCGCGCATCCTCCTCAGCCCGAAGGTTAACCGCACCAAGCGCATCGCGCTGACGGCGCAGGCGCATAACATCACCTTCAAGCTTTTCAGCCGAGGCCATATCGGTCGGGTCTGTCTCTAATTGCTCTAACAACGCATCAGGGGTGACTTCTATCTCCTCATGGATGCGCTCCGCTGCATGGGCAACGGATTCTGCCGCACCATCGCGCCGCGCTTCGGCAGCCGCGCGGGCTTCGCGGGCATCCGAGGCGCTGCGTTCGGCATCGCGCTCGGCTGATGTCGCGGTGCGCGCAATACCTTCTGCAACGCTCAACGCATCTGCGGCAGCCGCCTTGCGCGCCTCGGCATCTTTGATCTTTTGCGCCAATTCTGCGCGCTGGCCCGCAAGATGGTCGGGTTTGTTCTTCGCATCTTGCAATTGAGCCTCAGCCTCAATGCGGCGGGTATTCAGCTCCGCCATGCGGGACTTTGCGGTATCAAGACGCTTTTGCCACCCATCTACTTCGCTTGCAATTTGATCAATGCGGCGTTCCCGCGCTTCGCCTTCGCGTTTGATCTCATCATGCGCCGTGCGTTTGGCCAACATCGTCAGGCGCGCAGCCTCGACTGTCGATTTCGCGCTTTCAACCCGCGCGCGCATTGTCGTGAGGTCTTCAAGGGCTTTTTGCCCCGCCTCAGCTTCAACCAATTGCCGCTCGGCACTTGCGGCTTCCTCGCCATGGCGGCTGACGGCTTGGGTCAATGTTTCAAGACGACCTGCCAAAATATTGCGCTCTGCTTCGGCGCGCGACAAGAGGCGACTGGCTTCGGCCATGGCGCTATCGGCATCACGGCGCGATTGGCGGGCAGTTTTATCTGCCTCGCTTGCGGCAGTGAGACGTGCTGAAATTTCGTCATGGCGGCTGCGGGCTGCATCGGCGGCATCCTTGGCCGCAGTCAATTCCCGATCCAACTTTTCCAGTTGATTAACCTGCTGCAAGCGCCGTGCAGCCGCGCTTGAGCTGTCCTCAGATGCAAGGCTATAGCCGTCCCACCGCCAGAGATCGCCCTCGCGGCTGACCAAGCGCTGACCTGGCAAAAGATCCTTTTGCAACCGCGCCCCATCTGCGGCATCGACAATACCGACCTGCGACAAACGCCGCGCCAATACGCGCGGCGCGCGGGTGACATCGGCCAAACAAATCGCCCCTTGGGGCAAGGGTTGGGGATTGGCATATTGATCCAGACCAAGCCACCCTGTCAGCCGTGTTGCCAGACAATCTGCGCGGATCGGGGCCTTGAGATCATCGGCCAAGGCCGCCCCAACGGCGGCCTCAAAACCCACATCCACCTTCACATGATCCAGCAATTGCTCCGCCGCGCCCTGTTCACGCTCAAGCAGGCGGCGCAATGCGCGCACTTCGGACTCAAGCGTGCTCAGCGTGCCATTGGCCTCAGCCAAAGCGGCGCGGGCCTCGCCCTCTTCGCTTTGGGCGGTGGCGCGATCTGCTTCGGCCTGTGCCAATGCAGCCTCAGCTTGGTTTGCCTGCTCTGTCGCACTGGCCAAAGCGGTTTGTGCTGTGTCTACATCGTGGCTCACCTCGGCCAAGCGCGCCTCGGCTTCCGCCGCCGCAAGCCGTGCCTTTTCCGCCTCGGCGCGGTTCCGCTCAAGGGCGGCGCGGGCGTCAGAAACAATGCGCTCTGCGGATTGATGGCGCGCTGCAAGACGCGCTGCGTCTTCTGTCAGCTGACTGAGGCCCGTTTCACAATCGGCCAAAACCTCAGCGGCATCAGCGGCTGCAAGTGACGCGGCCTTCAACGCCTCATCATGGCCTTTACGTGCCTCAAAGAGGGCTTCGCGCTCCTCCATCAGCTTGGCCACTGTTTCGCTTGCATCCGTGTTAAGACTGTCTTCGCGACCAATGTCACGGGTCAGTTGTTCAATCCGTGCTTCCAATCCTTCAATCGCTTGGCGAACACGGAAATCTTCGGCTTGCAGCGTTTCGCGCTCTACAGTCAGCCGCTGCAAAATTGCGGCAGCGATTGCCTCCTCCTCCCGTTTAGGGGGAAGGGCGGCTTCGGCCTCCTCACGCGCTTGGGCGGCCTTGACCGCGGCCGCCTCAGCCTGCGCCGCAGATTGCACGGCCAAGCGCAAGGTTTCCTCAGCGCGCGCGCGGGCCTGATCTGCCTCTCGCCAACGCAAATATAACAGCATCCCTTCGGCTTGGCGCAGCTCTGTCCCAACCTCGCGATACCGCGCGGCTTGACGCGCCTGCCGAGCAAGCGAGGATAATTGCCCCGCCAGTTGTTCAATCACATCATCAACACGGGTGAGATTGGTTTCTGCACCCTTCAGCTTTAGCTCGGCCTCATGACGGCGCTGATAGAGGCCCGAGATACCCGCAGCCTCCTCAAGAACCCGCCGTCTTGCGCGTGGTTTTGCGTTGATCAACTCCGAAATCTGACCCTGCCGCACCAAGGCGGGGCTATGCGCGCCTGTTGAGGCATCCGCAAACAGCATCTGCACATCACGCGCACGCGTGTCTTTGCCATTGGCCTTGTAGGCAGATCCTGCATCGCGGGTGATACGGCGCACGACCTCAAGGGTGTCATCCTCGTTAAACCCTGCGGGTGCGAGACGGTCTTGATTATCGATGCTAAGGGATACTTCTGCGAAGTTACGCGCAGGCCGTGTTGCCGCCCCCGCGAAAATCACATCTTCCATACCGCCGCCGCGCATCGCCGAGGCGCGATTCTCGCCCATGACCCACCGCAACGCTTCCAGAAGATTAGACTTGCCACAGCCATTGGGGCCAACCACGCCCGTAAGACCGTCCGAAATTACCAATTCGGTCGGGTCAACAAAGCTTTTAAAGCCGTTCAAGCGTAATCTGGAAAACCGCACAGGCAGACCCTTCGGTGATTCTTATCCAGTGTTACTGTCTCGCCGCTGCCATCGCAGAGTCAATCACGAACCCCACGATGTGGATAAGTTTAACCAGTTTTCTACAAGATATAGTCAAATTTAGCCAATTCTCTGCCCTGCGACATTTCATCCGTTGCTAAACTAAACCGACTAGTTCAGAAATTAGTTAACAAAGTTCATCAAAGGGGACTAACAATGTCACTCGCTCAAAATCGATATTCACCGCTCTACTTCCTTGCTTCGCTCGGTGCGGGGGGATTGGCCGTTACGTTTTTTATGTGGCTGATGTTTTGGGTGCCGCATCCTGACCAACCCGTTCCGATCTTCGAAAACAACTTTGCGGTTTTGACGACAGGGTCAATTTTGCAGCAGGCTATGGTCTTGGGCGCCATGGCGGGGGTCGCAGTTTTTGGGTTCTTGAACATCAAACTGTTGATCTGGAACCTTGGGCGCTTCTCTGCGTTCCGCGCAGCAGCGTCTTATTCAGATTTTGCCGCTTCAAACGCAGGGAGCCAAGTTTTGGCGCTGCCTCTTGCCTTGGCGATGACGGTTAATGTTGGCTTTCTTCTGGGTCTTACCTTTGTCCCAGGGCTATGGAGCATTGTGGAATATCTATTCCCCGCAGCCATGGCCGCCTTCCTGATGATCGGCATTCTGGCATTCCGCATGATCGCTGATTTCCTCAAGGCGCGCTTTGCCAATGGCGGTTTCAAATGTGCCGCGAACAACTCCTTTGCCCAAGTTCTGCCCGCATTTGCGCTGTCTATGATCGGTGTTGGCCTTGCTGCCCCCGCCGCAATGTCGAACCTACAACTGACGGCAGGGGTCTCGATTATTCTGGGAACCTTCTTCATCACAGCGGCGCTGTTGATCGCTTTTGTCGCCGCGATATTGGGTCTGCGCTCAATCATGGAGAACGGTCTGAATGTTGAGGCCGCCCCCACGCTGATGGTCATCATTCCGCTGATCACTGTTGTTTCGATTGCGATGATGCGGATCTCGCATGGCCTGCACGTTCATTTCGACATCCATGGCGGTGCGGGTGAAACATTTACCTTCCTGACACGCATGCTGTCGATTGAAGTTCTGATCGCACTCTTTGGCATCATGGCCTTGGCCAGCGTGGGCTATCTTGGCCGCTTCATCAATGGCACCGAAGCCTCTGCAGGCTCATACGCCCTTGTTTGCCCCGGCGTTGCAATGTCTGTCTTGGGTCATTTTTGGATCAACAAAGGTCTGGTCGCCACAGGCATGATCGCAAAATTTGACGCAGCCTATTGGGTGCTCAGCGCATTGGCCCTAGGCCTGCAATTCGGAATGATCGCCTTGGTTCTGATCCTTGCGCGCAAGCATTTCGCAAAGAACAGCGCCGCAGCACTTGCGCCTGCTGAATAAAACACACCCCACGAGGTTACGGGCCGCGATGCACATCGCGGCCCGTTTCATTTGTATAAATCCCATATTATCCTTTGCATTGAGATCATCCCAAAGCAGTGGTATCCTTGCCCTATTCGTCAGCGCCAGATGGTTGCCCATCTTAGACTGACGCCATGAAACGGAGGGCCTTCGTCCTGACTGGACCGAGAATGGCGGTAACTGACACCGCAGAGATTGCGCCGCATGCCGACACGCATGCACCCCGCATTGGTGGCAAGGATTTGCTAGACCAAGTGCTTGACTCTCTGAGCGATGACAAAGCTGAAAACGTAATCACAATCGAGCTGGCGGGGAAATCCTCAATGGCCGATTATATGGTCGTGGCTTCGGGGCGTTCGACACGGCAAGTGGCCGCTATAGCGACCAATTTGGTGGATCGCCTCAAGCAAGATTACGGGCTTTTGTCCAAAACCGAGGGCAAAGACGCAGGTGATTGGGTTTTAATCGACACGGGCGATGTGATCGTACATGTCTTCCGCCCCGAAGTGCGGGATTTCTACCAGATCGAAAAGATGTGGCTGCCCAATGGCACGGCGCAGGCCTAATCGGCCATGCGCGTGTCCATCTGTTGTGTCGGCCGCCTGCGGCAAGGCCCCGAACATGATCTGATTACCGAATACCTCACGCGATTTGATCGCACAGGCCGCGCACTTGGCCTGACTTTAGGCGATGTCATTGAGGTGGAAGATAAAAAGAATCAGGGCATGAAAGCCGAAGGCGACTTGCTGCGCCGTGCTTTACCAAAATCCGCGATGATCTGGGCGCTAGACGAGCGGGGCGAGACCCTAAGCTCTCCAGAATTCGCCACAGGTCTTGGTCAAGTGCGTGATCAAGGAACAAGCGATTTGGCGCTGATCATTGGCGGGGCAGATGGCATTGAGCCAAACCTACGCGGCGAAGCCGCACGGCGTATTTCCTTCGGCCGTATGGTTTGGCCGCACATGTTGGTGCGGGTGATGCTGTCTGAACAGCTTTACCGTGCCGCATCAATCCTTGCGGGCGCGCCTTATCACCGCGTCTGAAACCTTTCTTTAAGCAAAATATCCGAACTTGGCTGCGATTGAGATTTCGCGCGAGAGGCCAAGATTGGCGATGACCTGCCTGACACCCATGTTGCATTTGGGCAGCCCTGCACCCACGGGCCAGCGCCCAAGGCCAGACGGGAATGCACCGCCTAAGGGTCGGTTGGTGGCGGTGATTGCAACGCATAATCGCCTCGCGTCTTTATCGCGCGCACTTGATGCACTTCTGGAAAGCACATCTCGTGATCTGGCCGCCATAGTTGTGGTCGATAATGCCTCAAGCGATCAAACTTGGTCGATGCTTTGCGCGAATCCCGACCCCCGTGTTCTGCCAATTCGAATGGCGCGGAATCAAGGCGGGGCGGGGGCCTTTGCCACAGCCATCAAATTTGCGATGTCCGCCCTTGATCCCGATTGGCTATTGATCATGGATGATGACGCATGGCCAGAAACAGGTGCCATTGCAGCGTTTCACAGCACGGATCACCGCGGCGCAGATATGATTGCCGCCGCAGTTTATGCGCCTGATGGCACGATTATGGAAATGAACCGCCCCTCTCAAAACCCGTTCTGGGATTGGGGTAGGTTTTGGGCAACTGCGCGATATGGGCGGGCGGGCTTTCATATCCCGCATAGCGCCTATCACCAAACCGCACCCCACCCGATTGATGTGACGTCCTTTGTTGGGCTGTTTGTAAGCCGTGCGATTGTCACCAAAATTGGGACACCAAACCCCAAACTCTTTGTTTCAGGCGAAGATGGAATTTATACCCTCACCGCGACCAAAGCGGGGTTTTCGGGTGTCTTTTTACCGCAAATCCGCTTTCGCCATGCCTGCAAAACATTTTCAGGCGCGGGCGGCGGGTTTTACCCAGTCTGGAAAGCCTATTTTTATCATCGGAACCTGATGATCCTATATCGTCAGGCGGCGGGGATTTGGTTCTGGGCTGTTCTTCTCGTGATCCTGCCCAAATGGATCCTCAAGGCACGCCGCCAAGTGGGCAATCGCGGGGCCTATCTGACGCTCTTGGCCTTAGCCATTTGGGATGGGCTTTTGCACAACTTATCGCGTGATCCCGCGCGGCTGATTGCGCGATATCAGCGCGATAAAATCACATGATGATACCGCGTCAGCACCAAAAGCCCCACGGCAAGAGGGATCACCCCCGCGGCACAGGCATAGAGCGGGGTAATGGCGGGGCTGTAGAACCCATAAAGACCATCGCGCATCAAGCCCACCACATGGATCAACGGGTTGAACCACAAGATATCCTGCGCCCAGTTTGGCAGGGTTTCGGGCAAAAAGAACACCGCCGAAACAAAGAACAAGGGCCGCGTTGCGACCGACCAAATTTGCTCCCAAACGGGCCAAAGCCCGATCAGGGCGGCATTCAACACCCCCACCCCCGCACCCAACACCAAGGACAAACCCAACGCCGCAAGGATCAATTGCGCATCTGGCGTTGCGCGGGCGGTGCTGATGCCCAAAACCACCCCCAACACAATTGCCGCAATCAACAACCCTGTCAGCCCGTTCAACAGGCCGCGCGCGACCACCGCGTGGCACCATCCCACCACTGGATAATTCAGCAAGGGGCGAGAAAAAATCAAACTGCGCGCCACGGTGAGCTGCATCGACTGAAACAGAGAGAAGGGCAAAAACCCGCTGGCCAAAAACAAAATATGAGACACCCCCAAGGGCGGGGCCGACAAGATCATTCCATAGCCTGCAGCAAGGATGAAGATTGCGCCCAAAGGCTCGACCACCGCCCACAAGTAGCCCCCCGCGCTTTGACCATAGCGCGTAGACATCTCGCGCAGCATCAAAGCAAGGATCACCCGAAGAGCAGGGAAACGGTTCGATATCGTTTGCGGCTTTCTCATAGCGCGCAGTGTGGCGCAAAATGGTGAAGCAATGGTAGATCAGCCCAAACGCATCATCCAAGTGCGCCCCACGGCACGCCCCGCACAGATGCGACCGCGGCATCTGATCGCCGCAGCAGGCGGCCTTTTTGGGGTGGTCTTACCCCTTAGCCTCTTGGCGATCTATCTTTGGGTCTTTGCCACCCCGCAATATCAGGTGATTGCAGGCTTTACTGTGCGCCAAGAAGAAGGCAGCAGCCTGCAAAGCACGGGACTTGGCGGGTTGGTGCAATTGGGCGGGCTGACCGCACCGCGGGGCGATGCCGATATTCTTTATGAATTCATCCGCAGCGGCGATCTAGCCATGCGTCTGGATCAAGAGTTGGACATGATCGCCCATTACAGCGCCGCTTACAGCCGTGATCCGCTCTTCAGTCTAAACCCCGAGGCCAAGGCCACCGATCTGCTTCGCTATTGGCGGCGGATGACAAGCCTGTCCTATGACCGCGCCTCTGGCCTGATCGAATTTCGTCTGCGCGCTTTTTCGCCCGAAATGGCCTTGGCGCTGTCTGAGGCGGTCATTTCCAAAAGTGAGACTTTGATCAATGAATTGAATTTGGCGGCACGCGAGAACCTTTTGGAATTTGCCCAAATAGATCTTGCCCAAGCGGGTGCAGATTTAACCCTTGCGCGCGGCGCGATGACGGATTTTCGCACCCGCAGTCAAATCGTGGATATCAGCTCAGACCTTCAGGGACGAATGGGGGTTCTGAACACCCTGCAACAGCAATTGGCCGAAGCGTTAATCGCAACCGACATGTTGGCGGCCACTTCGGGTGAAAATGACCCGCGCCTTGCGCAATCCCGTGCGCGCATTTCTGTGATCGAAAGCCGAATCTTACAAGAAAGGGCCAGTTTCGCCAGCGCCGACCCAATGGGCGGAAATGGCCGTGATTACCCCAATCTTTTGGCGCAATATGAGGCGCTGGCGACCGAGCAAGAATTGGCTGAACGTCGATACGCCGCCGCACAAGCCGCCCTAGAAATGGCACAAGACAATCTCGCGCGTCAGACCCGCTATCTGGCAGTCTTTATTCGCCCTGCCCTGCCCGATGATGCCGATTATCCCAAGCGCGCATTGATCCTGACCTTGGCGAGCCTGTTTGCTGGCCTGATTTATGTTGTTCTCACCTTAGCGGCCTATGCGTTACGCGACAGGCGGTAAGACGATGATCAAGCTTGAGCATCTTTCAAAATCTTTTCGCACAGGCCAATCCCGTCACATCATTCTAGATGATGTGACCCTCACCTTACCCAAGGGGCGCGCTTTAGCCTTATTGGGGCGCAATGGCGCGGGCAAATCGACCTTTTTACGGATGATTGCGGGGATTTTATCACCAGATCACGGGCGTATCCTGCGCGAGGGCAGCATTTCATGGCCTGTCGGGTTTGGCGGCTCATTACACGGTGATTTATCTGGCGCCCAAAACACCCGCTTCATTGCCCGCGTCTATGGGGTGGATAGCGAAGACCTTCTCGAATTTGTTGCCGATTTCGCCGAACTCGGCGCAGCGTTTGATCGCCCCGTCCGCCTCTATAGCCAAGGGATGCGCGCACGGCTTAGTTTTGGTCTCTCTATGGGGATCAAGTTCGACACCTATTTGGTTGATGAGGTGACGGCCGTGGGTGATGCTGCATTTCGGCGCAAAAGTGCGGCCGTATTTCGGGATCGCATCCGCGGATCTAGTGCGTTGGTGGTGAACCACAATCTGGCCGAACTGCGCGACTATTGCGATGCGGCGCTCATTCTTGAGGCGGGAAAGCTTAACTACTATGCCGACCTGAATGAGGCCATTAAGGCGCATAAGGCTATGCTGTCGTAGCGCTCAGATATCCCGCAAACGGGGCCCGTGCGCGTTCAGATCGCCTGTCGCGGGCAAGATCTGCGGGCCTTTGCACACCAGATCACAGGGCGCACTGTGCCCGAAGACGGGCATTTGCCCCTTCAACAGAGATTGCACAATCACCGCGCCGCGATCCTGAGGCGAAAGCATTTGCAACACAAATGCCAGCCCAATGGCGACACTCAAAACGACCAGTTTAAACCCACTGCGCAGTGATTTATTGTCAGTCCGTGTCATAGCCTGCCTCCCATTGCTTTGGGAAAATGTGGAAACTGCCCGCACTAAACTGTGATTGATATTGCACATCAAGACGGCATCCTGTCTCCTCACGCGAAGGTGACTAGGGCAAGGGCGAGGCAAATCATGGTCAGCACACATCAAAGCGAAGAAGACGCGCGCAATGAACATATTCTGATCTGGATCAACGGAGTGCTCAAACCCCGCGCCGAGGCAATGGTCAGCGTCTATGACAGCGGCTTTATGCTTGGTGATGGCGTTTGGGAGGGGTTACGTCTCTATAATGGGAAATGGGCCTTTTTGGACGATCATATGGATCGCCTGTTTGAGGCTGCCAAAGCGATTGATCTTGATATCGGTATGACCCGCGCCGCGGTGATTGCGGCCCTCGAAGACACCCGCCGCGCCAACGAGATGCAGACCGATGCCCATGCCAGATTGATGGTCACACGTGGGGTCAAGATGCGCCCCTTTCAACATCCTGCCCTGTCGCGTTCTGGCCCGACTGTTGCGATCATCATGGAGCATTCCAAACCCTCCATCCCGCGCCCCATTCGTCTGGCCACAGTGCCACATCTGCGCGGCTTGCCGATGACGCAAGACCCCAAGCTAAACTCTCATTCCAAATTGAATTGTATTCTCGCTTGCATCGCCGCGGAAAAGGCGGGGGCCGATGAGGCCTTGATGTTAGACATCCATGGCTTTGTGAACACCACAAATGCGTGCAATTTCTTCATCATTCGCAAGGGCGAGGTTTGGACAAGCACAGGCGATTATTGCATGAATGGGATCACACGGCAGAAGGTCATTGACCTGTGCCGCAACAATGACATCCCCGTCTTTGAGAAAAACTTTTCCTTGGTGGAAACCTATAGCGCAGATGAGGCATTTTTGACGGGCACATTTGGCGCGCAAACCCCTGTGGGCGAGATTGACGGCCGCGTCATCGGCACAGGCGATTTGGGCCCCCTGACCACGCGCATCCGCGCGCTTTATAAAGACATGATTGATCAAGGCACAGAATAGAATGACAAAAATTGCCATGTGGTCGGGGCCACGCAACCTTTCGACTGCGATGATGTATGCCTTTGGCGCGCGCACCGATTGCGCAGTTTGGGACGAGCCATTCTACGCCCCCTATTTGGCAGAGACAGGGCTCGACCACCCGATGCGATCCGAGATCCTTGCCGCGCATGAAAGCGATGCCAAGACCGTGGCGCGGCGCTGTGCGGGCAGCCCGCCTGACGGAAAAGAGCATTGGTATATGAAACACATGCCCCACCATATGTTGGATGGGTTTGACCTGACTTGGGCTGAGGGCTGCGTGAATATGCATCTGATCCGTCACCCCGCCCGCGTCATTGCCTCCTACCTCGCTAAACGCGATATGCCGAGCCTGCTTGATATTGGCTATCCTCAACAATGGGCGCTTTATCAGCGCCTTCCTGGCCCAATTTTCGACAGCACAGATATTCGCGCGAACCCAGAGGCCATGTTGCGCATGATCTGCGCGGCGGCCGACCTTCCGTTTGACGCGGCAATGTTATCTTGGCCCGCAGGGCCACGGGCCCAAGATGGGATCTGGGCCAAGCATTGGTATGGGGCTGTGCATCGCTCAACTGGGATTTCTGATCCCGAAGGGCCATTGCCCGACTTGCCCAAAGAATATCATGGGCTGCTGACCGAGGCGCTTGAATATTACGAACAAATGCGCAGTCTAAAACACACAGGCTAAGGTTAAATCAGGGGGAGTGCGCGATGCGAAAATCAGCCAAAGACGAGCAAATTCTATCGCCCGCCGCACCTCACCCGAAATATTTCAGTAAGGCCGCAGACGCAGTCGCCGAATTGCAACTGCTGTATCAGGCGGCCACAAAATTCCTTTACGATGCCTTTTCCGAGGCCTTGAAAGCCCCGCGCGAGAACACCCGCTATCGCGCCTTTTATCCTGAGATACGGATTACCACGACAGGTTTTGGCAAGATCGACACCCGCCTTTCTTTTGGTCATGTCGCAGAACCAGGCACCTATTCCACAACGGTCACGCGCCCCGATTTATTTGCCAATTACCTGACACAGCAAATCGCCCTTCTGATTGAAAACCATAATGTTGAGGTCGCGATTGGGGTATCCTCTACGCCAATTCCGCTGCATTTTGCAGTGCTGACGGATCCCAATCTCAACGTCCCGCAAGAGGCAGCGCTAACCTTTCCCTTGCGCGATATGTTTGATGTGCCTGATCTGGGCGGCATCCATGACGAGATCGTCAATTCCTTTGGCTTTAAGCATCCAGACGGGTCGGGGCCGCTTGCGCCCTTTACCGCCGAACGGATCGACTATTCTCTAGCACGGCTCGCTCATTATACCGCGACTGATCCTGTGTATTTCCAGAACCATGTTCTGTTCACCAATTACCAATTCTATATTGACGAATTCATTGCCTATGCGCGGGCAATGTTGGCCGACCCAAACAGCGGCTACACCGCCCTCGTTGGGCCGGGAAATCAAGTCCTAATGACGGCTGAGGCAGAGCTCACACATCCCGCAAAAATGCCCCAGATGCCAAGCTATCACCTCACCCGGAACGACAATGCAGGTATTAGTTTGGTTAATATTGGGGTCGGGCCTTCAAACGCAAAAACCGCCACTGACCATATTGCAGTTTTGCGACCCCATGCATGGTTGATGGTTGGTCATTGTGCAGGTCTGCGCAACACGCAGGCGCTTGGCGATTATGTCTTGGCACATGCCTATCTGCGCGAAGATCATGTTCTTGATGATGACCTGCCCGCATGGGTTCCTATCCCCGCATTGGCCGAAGTTCAAATTGCCCTTGAGGATGCTGTGGCAGATGTTGCGCAAGTGTCTGGCTATGAATTGAAACGGATCATGCGCACAGGCACGGTCGCCACAATCGACAATCGCAATTGGGAATTGCGCGATCAATCTGGCCCCGTAAAGCGCCTCAGCCAAAGTCGCGCCATCGCACTCGATATGGAAAGCGCAACCATCGCCGCCAATGGATTTCGCTTTCGGGTGCCTTATGGCACGCTGCTTTGTGTCTCGGATAAGCCGCTGCATGGCGAGTTAAAGCTGCCTGGAACGGCCTCAGAATTCTATAAAACCCAAGTGACGCGGCATTTGCTGATTGGCATTCGCGCCATGGAAAAATTGCGCGAAATGCCGCTTGAACGCCTTCATAGCCGAAAATTGCGGTCTTTTGAGGAAACGGCTTTCTTATAAATATATAAATTTTTGTCAAGATGCATGTTTTCTGCACCATTTTGTCTACTAATTGTTGTGTCCCTCCACAATATTAGGGTAATTTCGCACCAGCGAGCCCAAGGGTTCGGGGAGTAAAGGAGATAAAAAATGGCACAGAAACCGATGACAAAGACGCAGCTTGTTGCCGCGCTTGCCGACGAAATGGGCAGTGACAAGAAAACCGCAGCAGCCGCTTTGGATGCAGTGACCGCAGTGATCACCAAAGAAGTCGCAGGCGGTGGCGCAGTAACCCTTCCTGGGATTGGCAAAGTATACTGCCGCGCACGTCCCGAGCGTATGGTGCGCAACCCAGCAACGGGTGAGCAGATCAAAAAGCCTGCCGACAAGGTTGTGAAGGTCACAATCGCAAAGGCATTGAAGGACAGCGTAAACGGCTAAGTTTTCGCAGTTTTGAAGTTTTAAGGGCCGCCTTCTTGGGTGGCCCTTTTTCTTGGGCGGGTTTCATGCTTCTGTGTCGCAAGCAGGTTTCGGCAGGATGCATGACATGGATTTTCGCGCAATTGGAATGGGGCTGATTTTCGCCCTCATATGGTCTTCGGCTTTCACCTCCGCGCGAATGATCGTTGAAGCCGCGCCCCCCCTCTACGCATTGGTTCTGCGCTTTGGATTAGCGGGTCTGATTGGTGTGGCCATTGCCAAGGCCCTCGGACAACACTGGAAATTTTCGGCCAAGCAATGGCGCGGCATTTTGATTTTTGGCACCTGCCAAAACGCGATCTATCTGGGTCTGAATTTTATCGCCATGCAAACGGTCGAAGCGGGGCTTGCAGCCATCATCGCATCGAGTATGCCGCTGTTGGTGGCGACTGCGAATTGGGCGTTTTTCCGCGAAACCCTCCCAAAGCTTGGGATTTTCGGCCTGATAGCGGGCTTTGCTGGGGTGGCGCTGATTATGTCACAGCGATTAACAGGCGGGGCGGATGTCATGGGCCTTGCACTCTGCGTCATTGCTGCCGTGGCGCTGACCATCGCAACATTGGCCGTGCGCAGTGCTTCAGCCTCGGGCGGAAATGTGATCATGACCGTTGGCTTGCAAATGGCGGTTGGCTCGATTGTCTTGGTGCCCTTTGCCTTAATCTTTGAAACGCCAGAATTTGACATGTCGCAGCGTCTCTTTTGGGCCTTCACTTATACAACTTTAGCCCCAGGTCTTTTGGCAACGTGGATTTGGTTTTTGTTGGTCGCCCGCATTGGAGCAACCCGCGCCGCAACGTTTCATTTCTTGAATCCGTTTTTCGGCGTGGCGATTGCCGCGGCGCTCCTTGGGGAAAAATTATCTTTGGCCGACATCATTGGGGTTGCCATTATCGCAGGCGGGATTTTGGCGGTGCAGTTGGCCCGCGTCACCCCAACGGCGCCAAGCAGTTAGGCCCCGTCAAGCGGCGTATCGCTGACAATGACGCGCAGATTATCAATAGCGATGCGATAGGGGCTATCCGTATCATCACTGCCAAATAGGCTGATTTCGCCCTCTGCGTCATAGCTGCTGACCGCAATGCGCAAAGATAATCGTGTGGTTTCTTCTCCCGATTGCAGTGACCCATCGGGTTTGGGATACGCGTCAAGCAATTGAAACCGCGTGCCTGTTGGGCTTTGCCGCGCGATTTCGATCACAGGGGCATCCGCCGCGCCCGTAATGCGCAAGGCTGCATCGGCAAAGCTCAGTTCAACCGCCGCACCGTCCCATCCGTCAAGAAGCCACAGGTCTAACTCAAGCACAGCATTGCGAAAACCAAGTGGCAAAAGGATTGGTTTTTGGATCACCAACCCCGCTGCAACAGGGCCCAGAATACCGCCCGTTATCACGGATTGGTTTGATTGAGCCGCACCACTAAAGCCGCCTTCGTTAAACTCGAAATCTTCGAAAGAGACGAGTCGGTCGTCTTGCGAGAACACCCGCAAACCCGCCGTGCTGTCATTGGTGCTTGCCCAGACATCGGGGGTCGGGCCGATCCGCCAAACCATCCCAATGAGGAGGCCAAGCGCCATAAGCGCGATGATCATCGTTCTTCCATCCACCCGAAAGGATCTCGGAAGTGCCCATGTTCGCTTGGCCTGTCGCATAGTTAACCTCTTACTCGTTTACCCACTCAAGATCGCAAGGAAACTTGGTTAAAAAGCGGCAAGGCCGAGAAAATTTTACGGAATTTGAAACTAATCTAAGAAACGATCAGCCGATGTTGCCACGATTTGCGCCGATTTGTCCGCGATGCAGCAACAAATGATCCAGAACCACACAGGCCATCATCGCTTCACCCACGGGAACGGCACGAATACCCACACAAGGATCATGCCGCCCTTTTGTGATGATTTCAGCCGATTCGCCCGATTTCGTGATCGTTTGGCGCGGCGTCAGGATGGAGGAGGTGGGTTTCACGGCAAAACGCACAACCACATCTTGGCCAGTGGAAATTCCACCCAAAATCCCGCCCGCGTGATTAGAGGCGTATTGCGGGCCATCTGCGCCCATCGTGATTTCATCCGCGTTTTCACTGCCCCGCAGGGCAGCGGCGTTCATGCCCTCGCCAATCTCAACACCTTTCACGGCATTGATTGACATCATCGCTGCGGCCAAATCCGTATCGAGCTTGCCATAAATTGGCGCGCCAAGCCCTGCGGGCAAACCGCGCGCGACCACCTCGATCACCGCGCCGACACTGTCGCCCGATTTGCGAAGACCATCTAAATAGCTTGCCCAATCTGCCGCTGCCTTGGGGTCAGGCGTCCAAAATGGGTTCTGCTCAATCTGATCCCAGTCAAACCGCGTGCGGTCAATCTGATGTGGGCCCATTTGCACCATGAAGCCCGTAATTTGCAGATCAGGCAGCAGCGTGGCCAAAACCGCGCGTGCGACCCCGCCTGCGGCCACGCGTGCAGCGGTTTCTCGGGCGCTTGATCGCCCACCCCCGCGCGGATCGCGGATACCGTATTTTTGCCAATAGGTGATGTCGGCATGGCCTGGACGGAATTTTTCGGCAATTTCAGAATAATCTTTCGACCGCTGATCCGTGTTGCGGATCATCAACTGTATCGGCGTGCCTGTCGTCTGGCCCTCGTAAACGCCCGAAAGAATTTCCACCTCATCAGGTTCGCGGCGTTGCGTGGTGTATTTATTCTGCCCTGGTTTGCGGCGATCAAGCCAATGCTGCAGCATTGCGGCATCTATCGCGACACCTGGAGGGCATCCGTCAACAGTCGCGCCAAGGGCTGGCCCGTGGCTTTCGCCCCAAGTGGTAACCCGAAAAAGATGACCGAATGTGTTCATCGACATTGGCGTGACCTACATAATTTTAGCCTTCACAGGGGTTAGCCTTCCTGAGGCAAAATGCCAAGACCCTTGCCCTTCGCAGAAAACCTGCCTAGATCAGTCCTTGTCTCGGGGTGGCCCGTTATTGGGCCTGAGATGCGCAATCCTGCGTAAACCCGTTGAACCTGAACCGGTTAGGACCGGCGGAGGGAAGGCTTTGGAACAGAGGGCAATTTACCCAAGCTCCATCTTCACTTCGCCCGTCGCAATGGAGGAGTGAGGAAATGAAACACACCATCATAGCAGCGGGTATGAGCATCTTTGCAGGGGCGGCAATGGCCGAAAACCCTGTTTTGCATGTCTATACCTATGATTCATTTGTCGCTGATTGGGGGCCTGGGCCCCAGATTGAGGCTGCTTTCGAAGAAAGCTGTGGCTGTGATCTGCAATTCGTCAGCGCGGGCGATGGCGCAGCACTGCTGTCGCGGCTTCAGCTTGAGGGCAGTCGCAGCGAAGCAGATGTGGTCTTAGGCCTTGATACAAACCTGATGACAGCCGCACGCGATACAGGCCTATTCGCCACGCATGATATCCCCGCTGAGGGGCTGACCCTACCAATCGCATGGGATGATGCAGAATTTCTGCCCTTTGATTGGGGCTATTTCGCCTTTGTCCATAACGCTGATCTGCCCAATCCCCCCCAAAGTTTTGAGGAATTGGCCGCAAGTGATCTGCGCATCTTGATCCAAGACCCACGCAGTTCGACCCCAGGTTTGGGCCTCGTTTACTGGATTGAGGCCGCCTATGGCGATGGGGCTGCGCAAATTTGGCAGGATTTGGCGGATAACATCGTCACCGTCACCCCAGGATGGTCAGAGGCCTATGGCCTGTTCCTAGAGGGTGAGGCCGATATGGTGCTTTCCTACACAACATCCCCCGCCTATCACCTCATTGCTGAGGAAGATCCCAGCAAATCTGCCGCTGCCTTTGACGAGGGGCATTATATGCAAATTGAAATTGCAGGCATCACCGCGGCAAGCGATCAACCCGATTTAGCGCGTGCGTTTATGACCTTCATGCTGTCGCCCGCATTCCAATCTGTAATCCCCACGACAAACTGGATGTATCCTGCGGCTTTGCCCGTTTCGGCGCTACCCGATGGGTTTGAAACCTTGATTGCCCCTGAAAAAGTGCTGCACTTCTCGGGGGATGAGGCTGCGGCGCTTCGCGATGCAGCGATTGACAGATGGCAATCCGCACTCAGCCGCTAAGTGCCTTGGTTTGGGTCGGGACGGGCGCTTTGGCGCTTGTCCTGACCGTGACCCTTGTCCCGCTTGTGGCGATTGCCGTCACGGCGGACGATGGGTTTAAATTACGCGCGGCCGACTGGGCCGCAATTCGCTTTACGCTCCTTCAGGCATTCCTCTCCACAAGTCTGAGCCTTGCAATTGCCATTCCACTGGCCCGCGCTGTTGCGCGGCGGAGGTTTATTGGCAGGGGCATTTTCATCAGCCTAATGGGTGCCCCATTTATCCTTCCCGTCATCGTTGCCGTGATCGGCCTGATTGCAAGCTATGGTCATAACGGGTGGCTTGCGCGCGCCTTACAGGTCATTGGCCTAGACCTCCCCGAAATTTACGGGCTGCACGGCGTAGTTCTCGCGCATGTGTTTTTTAACCTCCCCCTTGCCGCGCGCTTGATCCTGCAAGAGTGGCAAGCCATTCCACAGGAACGCATACGTCTTGCACAATCTTTGGGGCTTAAGGGCGGCGCTTTTTTTCGGCATATTGAATGGCCGATTGTGCGAAGCACCGCACCGGGCGCTTTTGTGGTGATTTTTCTGCTCTGTTGCTCAAGTTTCGCAGTCGCGTTGATCTTGGGCGGTGGCCCGCGCGCGACCACGATTGAATTGGCCATTTATCAAGCGTTTCGATTTGATTTTGACCTTGGGCGCGCCGCAAGTTTGGCCGCCGTGCAGGCCCTGCTGTGCCTCGGCCTCGGCGCGTTTGCACTGCGGCTGTCAGCCCGTGGCACGGGACTTGGCACGGGGCTGGATCGCAGATTGGCCCTGCCTACTGAAGGGCGCGCATTTGTCGATACTCTGGTGATCGTGGCTGCGGGTGGATTTCTCGCATTGCCCTTGGTGCGGATCGTGATCCTTGGCCTGCCAAATCTTACAGAACTACCCACAGCCGTTTGGATTGCGGCGCTGCGCTCGCTGATCATGGCGTTATCTGCGACCGCTCTGTCGATTGCGATGGCGCTGCCAATCGCCTTTGCCTTGCTCCGCTTGCGCCGCGCCGCAATATTTGAGGCTCTTTGCCTGCTTGCCTTGGTCATTTCACCTTTGGCCCTCGGCACAGGATGGTTTTTAATCCTGCGGCCAATCACCAATCCCGTGACATGGGCCTTGCCCGTCACCGTATGCGTCAATGCCCTGATGGCACTGCCCTTCGTGCTGCGTGCCGTTCTGCCCGCCCTTCATGAAGCTGAAGCAAGCCAAGCCCGCCTTGCCACGGCGTTGGGCCTTGTCGGTTGGCACAGATTTCGGCACGCGATCCTGCCGCGCCTTATCCGTCCATTGGGCTTTGCGGCGGGTTTATGTGCGGCCTTATCAATGGGGGATTTGGGCGTGATCGCCCTATTCGCGGCACCTGATCAAGCCACTTTGCCCCTAGAGATGCTGCGCCTGATGGGGGCCTATCGTATGGCGGATGCCCAAGGGGCAGCATTGCTGCTCTTGATCCTAAGCCTGGGCTTGTTTTGGATATTTGACCGTGGGGGCCGTTACCATGCTTGAGATCACAAATCTAACCTATCGCAGCGAGGGCTTTGAATTGAACGCCACCTTCCGCGTGGAGCGAGGGGAAAGGCTGGCCTTAATGGGGCAATCAGGCGCGGGAAAATCCACGTTGATCAGCCTCATCGCAGGGTTTCTCAGCCCAAATGCGGGAGAGATCTGGTTTGACAGCGCAAACCTCACCCAGTGCGATCCATCCAAACGGCCAATTTCAATCCTGTTTCAAGACAGCAATCTTTTCCCTCATCTGACTTTGCGGGAAAACCTAGGCTTGGCCCTCTCGCCGCGATTGGCGTTGAACGCGGCGATGGAGGCGCAGATCAGCGCCGCATTGGCACAAGTGGGCCTGCGCGGGTTTGAGGGGCGCCGCCCCGCAAGCCTGTCAGGTGGGCAACAATCCCGTGCAGCCATTGCGCGCGTCCTTTTGCAAAATCGGCCAATCCTGCTGATGGACGAGCCGTTTGCAGCCCTAGATCCCGCTTTGCGGCGCGAGATGGCAGAGTTGATCCGCAGTTTGTGCCGCGATTTGGGACTGACCTTGATCCTCGCTTCTCATGATTTCACGGATGCCGAACGGATGTGTGACCGCGTGATGCTTTTGTCCGAAGGGCAGATTACAGAAGATTGCCCCATCACAGGCCTACGCGCCGCACCTCCTGCGGGTTTGGCGCCATGGCTGTAGGCAAAAGAAAAAAGCGCCTCTGGGATCAGAGGCGCTTTTAGGTTTCTATCGTCCCTTCGGGGGCGTGGCTTATTTCGCTGCGCCCGCTTTGGCGCGCGATTTGATAGGCGCCCAAAGTTTCTTATTGGTCAGATACAGCATCACAGCGAGAATGCCGAGCATGATAATCGCGGTGAAGCCAAGCTGCTTACGCTCCATCATGCGGGGTTCTGCCGCCCAAGTCAGGAACGCAGCCACATCTTTGGCCATGCTCTCGATATCATTGGGTGAGCCATCTGCGAACTCAACCGCACCATCCCACAAGGGAGGGGCCATTGCGATCAAACCACCAGGGAAAGATTCGTTCTCGTAGAAGTATGTCCCATACTGCTCCACCTCTTCGCCCGTATAATGGGTCAGAAGAGATGCAATATATTCTGGGCCACCAATGCCGTTGAACAACTGGTTCAGACCCAAACCATATGGCCCATGAAAGCCAGCACGGGCCTTCGCCATGAGGCTCAGGTCAGGTGCGTTTTCAAGGCTAGACTGCGGGAAATGGTCATTCGGAGTCGCAGTGCGCCAATCATCAATGGAGGGGTCATACACCTCGAACTGTTCCGCATAGGCGCGGGCCTGTTCGGGGGTATATCCCAAGCCATTTTCATCGGCGAGGTTGCGGTAAGCCACATATTGCAGACCATGGCAGGCAGAGCAAACTTCGGTGAAGACCTGAAGCCCGCGCTGCAACTGATCTTGGTCATAGCGACCAAATGGGCCTTGGAACGAGAATTCATAATTCACGATGTGGCCCTCTGCACCTTCTGCAAGTCCCGCTCCGGTCGAGAGGCTCAGCGCAGCAATTGTGCTGATCACAAGTTTCCTGAACATGTCAGACTATCCTTTCTCTCACTCAGCAGGAATTTTCGCAGAGGCAGGGCCAGTGCCCACGCTTGCATTGCCGTAATGGGCGTTGAAATCCTCTTCGATGGTCGAAGGCGGTGTGGTTGGCTTTTCCAGAACCCCCAGAAGCGGCAGGATCACGAGGAAATAGGCGAACCAATAGGCCGACCCGATCAAAGCGATGTAGGGGTAAATCCCTTCTGCAGGCATTGCACCCGCCCACATCAGCACGAAGAAGTTGATCACGAAAACCCAGAACCAAGGCTTAAACATTGGGCGGTAGCGGCCAGAGCGCACCGAAGATGTATCAAGCCATGGCACCAAGGCCATCACGATGATCGCACCAAACATGGCGAGAACACCGAAGAATTTCGCGTCAACAATCCCGCCTGTCAGGAACTCCGCCGCAATCACAACCCAAACTTCACCGTCAAAGGCGCGCAGGATCGCGTAGAAGGGCAAGAAATACCATTCAGGCACGATATGTGCAGGCGTGACCATTGGGTTTGCCTCGATATAGTTATCGGGGTGACCCAGATAGTTCGGCATAAAGCCCACGATGGCAAAGAAAGCCACCAGAACAACCGCCAAGGCGAACAGGTCTTTGATTACGAAATAGGGCCAGAATGGCAGCGTATCGGCTTCGGCCTCTTTCTTAGATGCGCGGCGCACATCAACACCTGTTGGGTTGTTGTTACCCGTGGTGTGGAAGGCCCAAACGTGAACGATCACCAGACCCAAGATCACGAATGGCAGCAGATAGTGCAGCGACAAGAAGCGGTTCAGCGTGGCGTTGTCCACCGCAGGCCCGCCCAAGAGCCATGTCTGGATCGCTTCGCCCACAAAGGGAATCGCGCCAAATAGGCCCGTGATCACGGTCGCGCCCCAGAAGGACATCTGACCCCAAGGCAGAACATAGCCCATAAAGGCTGTGCCCATCATCAGTAGGTAAATCAGCATACCGACAATCCATGTGACTTCGCGTGGCGCCTTGTAGGAGCCGTAGTAAAGACCACGGAAAATGTGCAGATAAACCGCGATAAAGAACAAAGACGCGCCGTTTTGGTGGATATAGCGGATCGCCCATCCCCCGTTCACGTTGCGCATAATGTGTTCAACGCTTGCAAAAGCGAGATCGACATGTGGGGTGTAGTGCATCACAAGGATGATCCCTGTGACAATCTGCATGACCAAGCAGAACACAAGAACGATGCCCCAAATCCACATCCAATTCAGGTTCTTGGGGGTTGGGATCATCAATGTGTCATAAAGAAGGCCCACGATGGGAAGGCGCGAATGCAACCACTTCTCGGCGTTGGACTTCGGTTCGTAATGGTCGTGGGGAATGCCAGACATCGGTCGTTTCCTCCGTTAACCGAGCAAAATTGTTGTATCGTCTACGAAAGACGCGTTTGGAATGTGCAGGTTCTGCGGCGCGGGGCCTTTGCGGATACGGCCTGCCGTGTCGTAATGCGAACCATGGCAAGGGCAGAACCAACCGCCGAACTCGCCTGCGCCATCACCCAAAGGCACACAGCCCAAATGGGTGCAAACGCCCTGCATCACCAACCATTCGCCTGTGTTCTCACCCTCAGGGGTGGTTAGGCTGCGGTTTTCGTCATGCGCATCCGAGCCTGCAGCGATGTTTGGGTTGCGGCTATCGGTATCTACAAGGTCATTCATGTCAACGGCGCGCGCCGCTTCAATCTCATCCTGCGTGCGACGGCGGATGAAAACGGGCTTGCCGAGGAACAGAACGGTCAACTGCGTTCCTTCCTGCACACCCGAGACATCAACGCGCATCGTGGATGCGGCTTGAACGTCTGCCGAAGGGTTCATTTGATTGACCAGCGGCCAGACGGCGGCGCCGGTTACAACAGCACCTACACCGCCTGTCGCATAGTACAGAAAGTCGCGGCGTGTGCTGGACTGGTCTTCTGCGTGTGACACTGAAAGCGTCTCCCTTGTCAGCGACCCACCAAACGGGGCCAATTGAATCGAAGCCACAGGAATCCCCCGCAGCTTTTCTCGGGCTGTTTATGCAATGAAATGATAAGCGTCTAGCGGACAAACGCGCGCAGTTTGGCCGAAATGTCGCGGTTTGTGATGAATTTTCAACCTCTGCGCGAAAAACATGAAGGTTTCACACGAAAAAAATTTCGCAAAGCCCGCCTATTTCCCGAAGTTTAGGGCCATTTTTCGGTGCAAAATACCTGATCCATCATCAAATTCGGGGCCTGTGGCGGTGAATCCCAAGCGCTCGTAAAAGGAAATCGCGCTCAATTGCGCGTCCAATTCCATCTGATGTGGATCTGGTTCTGTGGCGATGTGGCGAATATGCGCCATCACAAACCGCATAAGTGACGCACCATAGCCCGCGCCCCGCGCATCTGCGACAACCGCGATGCGTCCAATCCGCCACGCCTGCCCTGTGCGATAGAGCCGCCCTGTCGCCACAGCCCGCCCCGCCAAACGACCCAAAACATGAGTGGCTTTTGCGTCAATCGTATCAAATTCCTCTGAAAGCGGCACAGATTGCTCGACCACAAAGACAGCGCGGCGGATCTCATAGCACAGATCCAAATCAGCCTGTGTTTGCACAAGGCTAAATTCGGGCGAACCACTCATCCAACTGGGAATGTGTCTTTGAAAGAGGGACGCGCGCTTAAGCGATCAAAAAACGCGGTCAAGTTCGGGCGGGTCGCGCGCCAATCAAATTGGCCTTGGCGAAAATCAAGATAGCCCAAGCCCGCACCAACCGCGATTTGGCCCATATCAAGCGCCTGATCAAAACTCGGCACTTGGGTTTCGAAATAATCAAGCGCGCGCTCTACTTTGGCCCATTGGCCTTCATACCAAGGCTCATACCAATGTGTTTCGGGGCGGAAGCGTTTTTCATAGACCATGGCCACCACAGCCTCGATCATACCATCTGCCGCCGCTTCGGTGGTCAGCACCTCCCAAAGGCGGCTTTCGGGATAAAGCCCCGCTTGCGCATGTTGATCCAAAAAGCGGGTGATCACACGGCTGTCAAAAATCGGGCTATCGCCTTCGCGCAAAAGCACAGGAATACGTCCTGAAGGATTGGCGGCATTGAGATGGGCATCCCCGCCCATGGGTGAGGCTTTGACAGTTTCGAACATCACATCTGTCATACCCGCCTCTTTGACCATCACAAGAACCTTCCGCACGAAGGGGGATGCAGCAGAGCCGAGAACCTGAAATTGCGCCATTTTTCTTGTCCCTTTGGGCTTAGATTAAACCAAATTCTTGAAACACGGCGGCATAGATGTCGCGCTTGAACGGCACAATCTGCACCAAAAGATCCTGCGCCCGCATCCATTGCCAATCGGAGAATTCAACATCCTGATAGCTGAGGTCAATCGCGTCATCGGGGGCGGTTAATTCAACCATAACCCAATGCTGCTTTTGTCCCCGAAATTTGCCGCCCCAACGATAGGGGATCACTTCTGGCGGCAGATCATAGGTCAACCAATCAGCGGTCTGCCGTATAAACCGCGTTTGATCTTCTGAAATGCCAGTTTCCTCAAGCAATTCGCGGGCAGCGGCTTGGCGTGGGGTTTCACCCGCATCAATACCGCCCTGCGGCATTTGCCATGCAGGTTTGTCCATATCCGCGCGCGTGCCCGCGAAAACACCACCCGCGGCATTGACCATCACAATGCCAACACAGGGCCGATAGGGCAGCGCAGCGATATCAGCAGGCGACAGCGCCGCGCTCATCGGGCGTTTGGCCCCAAGGCGTTTAGCCCCGTCAGAATATCAATCGCATAGGCCAGTTGATAATCCTGATTGCGCAGGCGTGCGGTTTCCTCGGCAATGGCTTGCTCCTCATCGCGAAGACGCTGCTCATCTTCGGTCAGGGTGGTGTTGCGCAAGGCCCCGCGCAAATCGGCTTCGGAGCGGGTGAACCGATCTTCGGTTGGCGCATCCTCAACAGGGTCGCGCTGTTCCACCAGAATATCAGGGGCCACGCCCAATGCCTGAATCGAGCGGCCCGAAGGGGTGTAGTATAGCGCAGTAGTCAGTCGAATGGCCCCCTCGCCCTGCACAGGCATCACGGATTGCACCGACCCTTTGCCAAATGTGTTTGTGCCTACGACCACAGCGCGGCGATGATCTTGCAACGCGCCCGCCACGATCTCGGAGGCCGAGGCAGAGCCGCCATTGACCAGAACCACCATCGGCAATCCGTCAATCAAATCGCCTGCCGTTGCATTGTAGCGATCCCCATCCGCGCCATTTCGGCCACGGGTGGAAACGATTTCGCCCTGTTCCAAAAAGGCATCGGACACACGAATTGCTTGGGTCAATAGACCCCCAGGATTGTTTCGCAAATCAAGCACGACACCATTCAGATTTTCGATCCCGCCAAGCTCTGCGATGACATCAGACAAACCGTCCTCCAAGTTGGGGTAGGTTTGATCATTGAAGGTCGAGACGCGCAAAATCGCGGTGTTTCCCTCTAGGCGCGTGCGCACAGCAGTAAGACGGATGCGGTCGCGGATGATGGAGATGTCAAAAGGTTCATCAACCCCCTCCCGCACGACAGTGATGACAATCTCCGAACCAACAGGCCCACGCATCAGATCAACGGCTTCTTCCAATGTCAGGCCAAGCAGTGCCTCGCCATCCACATGGGTGATGAAATCACCCGCCTCAACACCCGCTTCCATTGCAGGGGTGTCATCCATTGGCGTGATGACGCGCACAAACCCGTCTTCTTGGGTCACTTCAATGCCCAACCCACCAAACTCGCCACGGGTCTGCACTTGCATCGAGTCGAAATCACGCGGCGGCAGATAGCTTGAATGTGGATCAAGCGAGGTCAGCATGCCATTGATCGCCGCTTCGATCAGCGCAGATTCATCGACCTCCTCAACGTAATTCGAGCGGATCCGCTCAAACACATCTCCAAATAAATCAAGCTGCTCGTAAACGCTGCGCTGCTGTTCCTGCTCTTGCGCCAAGAGCGGGGCGGCAAATTGGGATGCCAAGATGACCCCAGCAACCGCGCCCCCTAAGCCCGCAATAACCAGTTTCTTCATGTTCATCCGTCCTTTCCGACCGCATATCTGGCGCGGCGCACTTATTCCCAATCAAACCATGGTTGCGGATCAATCGCGCCGCCATTCTGTCTCAATTCAATATAAATAGTTTCTGAAAGCGCAGCGCCAGTCTGATCTGGTGTCTCAGTGATCAAATCTGCGCGCGCGCCTGCGGCGCTTGGCATCATTCCCAAGGGTGCGCCCTGTGAAATCACGGCGCCCGCGGTCACATAAAGATCACCAAGCCCCGCAAGAATCATCAAAATATTCCCTTCAGGTTCAAGGATCACCACATTGCCATAGTCCAACAAAGGCCCCGCATAGCGCACTGTTCCAAACCACGGGGATGTCACAAGTGCCGCAGGGGCTGTGGCTAATAACAAACCGGGGCGGCTGATGCCTGCCGCATCTTGGGCCTCGAACCCATTGAGCAACACCCCAAAAACGGGCAAAGGCACTGCGCCGCGTGCATCACTGAACCCGCGCATAGCGCTATCTTCGGGCGCAGGGGCTTGCGCCAATAAATCAAGAAACGCGTCCAATGTGTCGACTGCTTCGACAATCTGGCGCAAGGCGTCTTCGCTCAGCGCAAAGCGATCAGGGGCTTCACGCCGTTCCGCCACTGCGGCGGCGAGACTGGCGCGGGCGGTTTGCACTTCGGACAAAGCCGCCTCCATCTGCAGCACAGCACCCGATTGCAAACGGGACAAGGTGGCGATCTGGTCCAATTCCTGCCGCAACGCAATCGCTTCAGCCGCAAGCGCTGGGGTCACATCCGCAAGCACCATCCCCGCACGGGCCGAAGCAACAGGCCCATTGGGGTGCATCAAACCAACGGGGCTTGGCTCGGCTGCGATCCGCTGCATGGCCATAAGCAGCCCTGATAATTTGGCGCTCTCCGTATCCAAACGCGATTCGATTGCCCTTTGTGCAAGCGCGGCACGGCGCACGGCCTCGCGCAGGGTCAATAAACCATGTTCATAGCCCTTAATCGTCTGGGTCAGGGCCGCAATGCGATCACTGGCACTCTGGGCATTGGCAAGGGCTGTGGCCGCGGCTTCTAATTCAAGGATAGCCGCTTCGGCCGCCTCGCTTGGGTCAATCTCCGCATGCAGCGCCACAGGCGCGCAAATCAAAAACACCGACAAGAGAAGGCTAAAGCGCGCTTTCATCGCAACAGCGACTGCCCCGTCATTTCAGGCGGTTGCGGCAGGCCCATTAGGGAAAGAACAGTTGGCGCCAAATCCGCCAATCGACCATCTGCAAGGCTTGTGCCTTCGGGCGCGCCATACACCACAACAGGCACGAGATTGACGGTATGTGCCGTATGAGGGCCACCTGTCACAGGGTCGATCATCGTTTCGCAATTGCCATGATCCGCCGTCACAATCATCGCACCGCCTTTACCCTCAAGGGCCGCCAAGGCCGCGCCAAGGCCTTGATCCACCGCCTCGCAAGCAGCGATTGCGGCGCCCAAATCCCCCGTATGCCCCACCATGTCAGGATTGGCGTAATTCACCACGATCAGGTCATACTCCGCATTAATCGCGGCAACCAAATTTTGGGTCACCTCAGCGGCGCTCATCTCGGGTTGCAGATCATAGGTCGCCACTTTTGGCGAGAGCGGCATAAACCGATCCTCCCCCTCAGCCGCACTTTCTTGGCCGCCATTGAGAAAGAAGGTCACATGCGGATATTTCTCTGTTTCAGCAATCCGAAATTGACGCAAACCATGGGCCGCAACCCATTCACCGAGCGTGTTTTTCAATTCCTGCTTGGGAAAAACCACCTGCATATAGCGATCATGGTCGGTCGAATAATTCACCATCCCCAATCGCGCCGAGAGATCAGGGCGAGGGCCACGCGCAAATCCTGTGAACTCAGGCGCGCAAATTGCGGCCAATATTTCGCGCGCGCGGTCTGCGCGGAAATTCACAAAAAACAGACCATCGCCTGCCGCCATGCCTGAATAGTCATCAATCACTGTTGCGGGCAGGAATTCATCAGTTTTCTCAGCCCCATAGCCTTGATCAATCGCCGCCTGCGCGGACGAGGCTTTTGCGCCTTTGCCTTCGACCATTGCGCGATAGGCGGTCTCGACCCGTTCCCATCGATTGTCGCGATCCATCGCAAAATAGCGCCCCGTGACAGTTACAATGCGCGCGCGGTCGGGCAATCCCGCCTCAAGCCCCGCGATCTGGTCTTTTGCGGATTTCGGGGCTACGTCCCGCCCATCGGTGATCGCATGGATCACCACCTCAAGCCCTGCATCTGCACAGGCCTGAACAGCAGCCAAAATATGCGCCTGATGGGCATGCACACCACCGGGGGAGGCAAGCCCCGCAATGTGAGCGCGTCCCTTCGCGGCTTTGACAGTCGCGATGAACTCTTGCAATGCTTGGTTGCGAAAGAAGGAGCCATCCTCAATCGCCAGATCAATTTGGCCCAAATCCATGGCCACCACGCGCCCTGCGCCGATATTGGTATGGCCCACCTCGGAATTTCCCATTTGCCCCGTTGGCAAGCCGACATCAGGGCCGAAGGTCACCAAGGTCGCATTGGGGCAGGTGGACATCAGCCGATCAAAGTTTGGGGTTTTGGCCTGCAACGGCGCGTTGCCTTCGGCCTCTGTGCCGATACCCCACCCATCCAAAATGCACAAAATCACAGGTTTTTTCTGGGTATTCACGCGCATTGCGGTGCCTTTCTGCCAACCTGCCCCGTTTCTAGGATGGGTTGGACAGAGAGGCAAGTTTCAACCTCAGGCGCAAAGACGGGGGGGCGCTGCCCCATGCGCAATGCGGCCACTGCCGAGCGCGCCAAACTGCGCGCTTCGCGGATGGCAACATCCATGTCTAAATAGCGATAAGTGCCAAGCCGACCCGCAAAGCTGACGCCATGTTGACCCAAGGCTGCCGCGATATACCGCCCAAGCTGCGCCTTCTCGCGCGCAAGGCGCACAGGGTAATATGGGGTATCATTCGGCCCCGCCTCGAACGGATATTCACGGGTGATAACGCTGCCCCGCACCGCACGTTCAGGCGCGAAGTGGCGATGCTCGGTGATCCGTGTCCATGGCACATCTGGGGCGGGATAATTCATCACGGCAAGGGCTTGGGCAGGGTCAGGCAGGCGCTCATGCTCAAACCGCAGACTGCGATAGGCTAAATGCCCGTGCTGATGCTTAAAATACGCATCAATCGGCCCCGTCCAAAACACATGATCAAATCCCCCACTGTCCTGCGCCGTGACAAGCTGACCCAAATGCAGGGCAATATTCGGATGCGCGAGCATCGCCGCGACAACCGCGCTATATCCTTCGGCGGGGATCGCTTGGATCGGGTGATTGAAATAATCTGCTCGCATCGTAAAACGAACAGGCAGACGCGCAAAAACGGAAGCAGGCAGGGCGTGCGCGGGGCGACCCCATTGTTTCTCGGTATAGGGTTTGAAAAACGCCTGATAGAGAGCGGGGCCAATCTGCGACAGGGCCGCCTCCTCAAAATTCTGTGGGTTTGAAATGGGGATACACTGCGCCGCGATAAAGCGGCGCGCCGCCTCTGAGGTAAAGTTGTGACCAAAGAATTGGTTGATCGTGGCAAGGGTGATTGGCAAGGGAAAGACCTGCCCGCGTAAAGACGCATCCACCCGATGCCGATAGGGCATAAACGCCCCAAACCGCCGAATAAACGCCCAAGTTGCGAGATCAGCCGTGTGAAAGATATGCGGCCCGTGGCAATGGATCATGACCCCCGTCTCAAGATCGATTTTTGTGGCACAATGCCCGCCCACATCATTGCGCGCTTCAATCACGGTGACCTTCAGCCCCGCCTCCGCACATTCACGCGCGAGCGTGGCCCCTGAGAACCCTGCACCAACCACCAAAACGGGCATTCTGCGCCTCCATATTGCCGAGGGCAGAATGAGGCTCAGGGGTTAATGGGCCATGAATCAAAGAAAAGAGCGTGCCGCCGATAATCCGCCAATCGCCAAATTGGGCTGCCGCCCCTCAAGGAGATCAGCCACAATCCGCCCCGTCACACCCGCCAAAGTGAGGCCCAAATGTTGGTGGCCAAAGGCGTGGATAATCTTTGAGGAGCTTGGGCTTGGCCCGATAACAGGCAAGGCATCAGGCAAGGTAGGCCTGCATCCCATCCATGTGGCATCAGGCGCGGGCAGATCGCCCCATAACTCGGCCCCTTTGCGCGCGATATAATCCAAACGGCGCGGGTTTTGTGGTGCGTTCAGGGCCGCAATCTCAACGGTTCCCGCCAAACGCAGACCTTGCGCCATAGGGGCGGTATAGAACCCACCCTCAACCCAACCCACGGGGCGCAAGGCATAATGGCCAAGATCTTTATATATCAGGTGATAGCCCCGTTCGGTTTGCAAGGGCAGATGCTCCGCACCGCCGCCTTTGATCTGCGCCGAATAGGCCCCTGCGGCCAGAACAACCCGCGCCGCGGTGACATCATCCTGCCCAAGGTGCACCCGCACCTGCGCGCCTTCATCGCTAAGTTCGGTCACCGCTTTGGCGATCGTCTGCCCACCCAATTCGGTAAATTTCTGATGCAATCTTTGCGTCAAAAGCAGCGGATCGCGGATATGGCGCGCGAGCGGATAATAGACCCCACGCGCGGGTTGAAAGGCCAAGGCAGGTTCCATCGCATGAGCTTCGGCCCCGCTTAATTCCTCAAAGGGAATGCCTTGGTCGCGGCGAAACTTGAGGCCCGCCCGATCTGCATCGGCAGCAGTCGCGCTGCGCCAGACTGTCAATTGCCCATTTGCAATAATCAAATCCTCTGCCGCGGCGGCCTCAATCAGAGGGTTCAACCCCGCATCGGCATGGGCCAACAGTGCCGCCAATTCCTGCGCAATCTGGCGGGATTTCGTAGCGCGACAATTGGCCAAGAATTTCATCATCCAGATCGGATGGCGCAGCGCATGACCCCAAGACAAAGCAAGCGGGCTGTCATTTGAAAACAGATAATAGGGCAGATTTGCAAAGACGGATGGGTCATTGACGGGCAGGCAGGCATAGGTGGCTAAAGTGCAGGCATTGCCCGAACTTGCCCCTGATCCAACGGGGGCAGGATCAATCAAGGCCACCGATTGCCCACGCATCTGCGCCCAAAGCGCGCTGGCCACGCCCACCACACCCGCGCCAACAATAACGGCGTCAAAATGGGACCGGGGCGTGGACATAGGCCTACATGAACATCATGGCATTGTTGCGCAGGATGATCTCAAGCGCGTAGATCCCCAAGATCACAATCAGCGGTGCCAAATCTAGCCCACCCATTTGGGGCAAAACACGGCGAATGGGGCCATAAATCGGCTCAAGGAGGTTCGAAAGACCTTGCCAAATTTGATAGACCAAAGGCTGCCTAATGTTCAGCACACCGAAATTGATCAGCCAGCTCATGATGATATGGGCGATGATGATATAGGTCGCCACATTGAGCAGCAGCATCAAGATCATGAAGAGCGAAGTCACGGCAAAGGCCCCTTCCATCGGAAATCCCAGTTCGAATGATCTAAGCCCTGTCCAACCTAAGCGCAAGGGATCGGGCATTTTTGCCGATTTTTAAGCTGCTTTTATACCATCCTTTCGGATTCCCTTTGCCAAATCGAGAAAGCCCTCCACAGTAACGATAACAGAACGGCCATGGCGGGCAGGATGATCGAAAGTAAGAAACGCATCTATGGATGGTGGGCGTTTGACTGGGCAAGTCAGCCCTATAACACGCTGCTTCTGACCTTCATTTTCGCGCCCTATATCGCGCAAGTCTTAGGTGATGGCACCCGCGCCCAAAGCCTTTGGGGCTATAGCATCGGGGCGGCAGGCCTATTGATTGCCATCGCTGCGCCTATATTGGGCAAAATCGCAGATCACACTGGGCGCAAATTGCCGTTCATTTGGGTATTTTCCGCCTTTTACGTCATCGGCGCATGGGGCTGTTGGTTTGCTGCACCCGATGGAATGCAAATCTGGGTGGTTTTGATCCTCTTTGCCCTCGGCCTTTTTGGGATGGAATGCGCCACGATTTTCACCAATGCGCTGATGCCTGACCTTGGCCCACGCGCGCAAATGGGGCGCATCTCTGGGACAGGATGGGCCCTTGGGTATCTGGGCGGATTGGTGGCGATGATCCTGATGCTCGGATTTTTCGCCGAAAACGCCGAAACGGGGCGCACGCTTTTTGGCCTATCACCCGCTTTTGGTCTGGACGCCGCCGCGCGCGAAGGGACACGCGCCGTGGGGCCCTTTACCGCGCTTTGGTATGTGATCTTTATGATCCCCTTCTTTCTTTGGGTGCGAGAACCGCACAAGCCCAAGCCGCACTCTGGCCCAAGCCTTGGTCAAACCATGCGCCAAGCACTGCCTGAGCTTGCACGCTCGCTGAAATCCTTGCGCCATCATCCAAGCCTGCTGCGCTATCTGCTCTCATCTATGTTCTACCGCGATGCTTTGAACGGTCTTTATGCCTTTGGCGGCATTTATGCGGCGGGTGTCTTGGGTTGGTCGATCACAGATATCGGAATTTTCGGGATTCTTGCCATCATCTCGGGGGCCGTTGCGGCATGGATTGGCGGCAAATGGGATGATCGTTTCGGGCCATACCAGATCATTTGGTGGTCAGTTCTGTGCCTAACTGGTCTATCCCTTCTCATCCCCTTTATCGGGCGCGATAGCCTATTTGGTCTTGCGCTTGCCGAAGGCTCAAACCTGCCAAGCCTAATGTTCTACCTGATCGGCATCGGCATTGGCGCGGCAGGCGGTATCGTGCAAAGCGCATCCCGCCATATGATGCTGCGCCAAGCGGATCCTGCCGCAATAACCGAACATTTTGGCCTTTATGCCCTCGCAGGAAAGGCCACAGCTTTCCTCGCCCCATTTCTCATTGCGGTGATGACCTCCCTCACCAACAGTCAAAATTGGGGTGTAACGCCGCTGATTATGCTATTCTTACTGGGGTTATGGCTGTTGCGCGGGGTGAATGCCGATCCGCGGCAGCACGAATAGGGGAAATCAGGCCATGCGCAAATATATCGCCTCTATCGGTTTGTGTCTCATCGCGGTTACGGCCTGCGCCCCAAGCGCACCGCCTGTGGCCAATGATCTGCCGCAGGTGACACTCTCAAGTGCTGATCTGAGCCGCGAAGCACGGCTTGTCTTTGGCAATCTGCCAACGCCCACCACAACAGCCGCAAATGTGTTCGGCGCCTATGCAGGCGGATGCGTGGCAGGGGCCGTGCAACTGGCCGAAACAGGGCCGACATGGCAGGCAATGCGACTGTCGCGCAATCGCAACTGGGCCCACCCTGACACAGTCGCGTTCGTCCAAGACCTAAGCGCAAGAATGGCGGCTGCAACCTCTTGGAGCGGTCTATATATTGGCGATATGAGCCAGCCACGCGGCGGGCCTATGCTGTCAGGCCATGCCAGCCATCAATCGGGGCTTGATGCGGATATCTGGCTCTTGCCCGCGCGCAATCTGAACCTATCGCGAGCCGCGCGTGAAAACCTGTCCTCTATTTCGATGCAGGCGCAACGCGGCGCAGCCGTGAATGAAAATTGGACGGAGGAACACGCCACGCTGATCCGCCTTGCCGCCAGTGATCCGCGCGTGTCGCGCATTTTCGTCTTTCCAGCCGCAAAGGTCTGGATGTGCGAAAATGAGACAGGGGATCGCAGCTATCTGCGGAAAATCCGGCCGTGGTTTGGCCATCACTACCATATCCATGTGCGCCTAAACTGCCCGCGTGGCGCAAGCGATTGTGAGGCGCAAGATGTGCCGCCTGTGGGGGATGGCTGCGAAGATGCGCAGGCTTGGGTCAACAATATTTTGAACCCGCCGCCCCCTGACCCCGATGCGCCTGATCCCGAACCACGCCGCGCCCTGCGGCTTGGTGATTTGCCTGCACAATGTCAGGCAATCAGTCAGTTGTAGCGCCCGAAACCTTAACGGCCTGGAATGCCGCCGCGCCGTCCTGATAGGGGCCATGTGTCGATGACGTCTAGCGCCTCTTCCGCGGTTTCCACGAAACGGAAGAGGTCGAGATCCTCAGGTGAAATCGTGCCGATCTCGACCAGCATGTCCCAATCGACAAGGCGCGTCCAATAATCTCGGCCAAACAGAAGCACGGGCACCTGCTCCATTCGCCCTGTTTGGATCAAGGTCAGGCTTTCGAACAGCTCATCCATCGTGCCAAAACCGCCTGGAAAAATCGCAAGCGCACGCGCGCGCAGCAGGAAATGCATTTTGCGAATGGCGAAATAGTGAAAATTAAAGCTCAACTCAGGTGTGACATAAGCATTGGGGGCCTGCTCGTGGGGCAGCACGATATTAAGCCCAACGGAAACACCGCCCGCCTCATGCGCGCCGCGATTGCCTGCCTCCATCACGCCCGGGCCACCGCCCGTGACAATGACATTCTCACCGCGCGCACCGCGCTGGGTGATTTGATAGGCAAAACGGCGGGCCTCCTCGTAATAACGGGCCATTGCGGCAATCGCGGGGGGTTTGCCGTCTGTGGCGTCAGGCGCAGGAATGCGCGCACCGCCAAACAGAACAATGGTTGACCGAATGCCTTCTGCATCCATCCCCATTTCGGTCTTCAAAAGCTCAAGCTGAAGGCGCACAGGGCGCAGCGCGTCCTGACACAGAAAATCAGGGTCTGCGAAGGCAAGCCTATAGGCGGGACTTTGGGTTTGCGGCGTGTCTGGCGTGCGGTCGGCTTCGCGCAAATCCAAACCTGCATCCCGCATCAGATGTTTCTTGCTGCTCATCGCTTGTCTCCCCCTGTTCTGGCCATATTTAACTCATACCAATATTCGCACCATGCGGCCAGAGGGCGGCGCGTTGCGCAAAGCCCCCCTTGGCGCTATAGCGCCTGTCAAACAGCCCGAGCTAAGGATAAAGCCTATGACCGATATTCAGAAACTGGAAACGGCGATTGAAGCCGCGTGGGACGCGCGCGACAGCATCACGCCTGCAACCACTGGCGAAACCCGTGATGCGATTGAAGAAACCCTCAGCGCCCTCGACCAAGGCAGCTTGCGCATTGCAGAGCGCGGCGGTGATGGCACATGGCATGTCAATCAATGGGCAAAGAAAGCCGTTCTTTTGGGCTTCCGCCTGAAGGATATGGAAATGCAATCGGGCAGTCCTCAAGGCGGCAGTTGGTGGGATAAGGTCGACAGCAAGTGGAAGGACTGGTCAGACAACGATTGGAAATCCGCAGGCTTCCGTGCAGTTCCAAATTGTGTTGTGCGCCGGTCTGCCTATATCGCGCCTGGCGTTGTTCTGATGCCGTCCTTCGTAAACCTTGGCGCCTATGTCGACAGCGGCACAATGGTTGATACATGGGCCACGGTCGGGTCTTGTGCGCAGATCGGCAAGAATGTCCATCTGTCGGGCGGCGTGGGTATTGGCGGCGTTTTGGAGCCAATGCAGGCAGGCCCCACCATCATCGAAGATAACTGCTTTATCGGCGCGCGCTCCGAGGTGGTCGAGGGCGTGATCGTGCGTGAAGGCTCGGTTCTAGGGATGGGCGTCTTCATCGGCCAATCCACCAAGATCGTGGATCGCGAAACAGGCGAGGTCTTTTACGGCGAGGTTCCACCTTATTCGGTGGTTGTTGCAGGCTCTATGCCCTCAAAGAACGGGATCAACCTCTACTGTGCTGTCATCGTAAAACGCGTTGATGAGAAAACCCGCTCTAAAACGGGTATCAACGAGCTGCTGCGGGACTAAATCGCGAAGCAGGTATCACATTCAAAACGGGTCGCAGGCGCGGCCCGTTTTTTTGCGGCAACTGTTAACGATGCGGCAACAAAATCGGCAGGATTACGGCAAATCACGGAAATTACGCCCAAATTTGCCTTTTTGCCCTCAACACTCCCTCATAATTCCCGCCTTTAGTCCGTTCTTTTCCCCAATAGCGCCCCATTTGGAAACGATGCTGCGAGGGAAGTCGAACAATGCCCAAAGGACGAAAGATGGACAGATTGACCGAAATGGAAGCCTTCGCCATGGTTGTGAACCAAGGTGGCTTCACCGATGCGGCGCGCAAGATGGGTATCTCGAAATCCGCCGTGTCCAAGCATATTTCATCGCTCGAAACCCGTTTGGGTGCGCGGCTATTAAATCGCACCACCCGCCGCGTCAGCCCGACCGAGATCGGTCTAGCCTATTATGATCGCGCCTGTCGCGTTCTCAATGATGCGGGCGATGCTGATGCGATGGTCTCCTCTATGCAGTCTGCACCATCGGGGCTGTTACGCGTGACCGTCCCCACTGATTTTGGGTCTGGTCATCTCTCGCCCCTCATTGGCGGTTTCCTCAAAGCCTATCCGCAAGTGTCCGTCAGCATGGTTTTGGAAAATCGTCATGTAGAACTGATTTCTGAGGGGTTTGATGTTGCTATCCGCATGGGTGAGATGGAGGACAGCACACTCAAAGCCCGCCGTATCTGTGACACCACAATGCGCATGATCGGATCCCCTGCCTATTTCGCGTCACATGGTCATCCCGAACGGATTGAAGACCTCAATGAACATCGCTTGCTGCACTTCTCGAATGAAGCGCAGGGAAATGTTTGGAAACTCTTGGCCCCATCAGGGGAGCGGCGTTTTGTGCGCTCCACAGGCGCATTGACCGTCAATGACGGGCAAGCCTTGTTGAAAGCGGCAATCGGCGGTTTTGGTATCGCCTTTTTGCCAAGCTTCCTCTTTGGCGAGGCGCTGCGGGCAGGCGAAGTGGAAGAAGCGATGCCACATCTGCCGATGGAAATACAAAGCCTGCACGCAGTTTACCCACCTGGGCGCTATACACAGCCCAAATTGCGCGCCTTCATTGATTTTCTGGTTGATCAGTTCAAAGACAAAGGCCCAATGGATTGGTGATCAATCTCTCAGGCATCTTCGGGGTGGATTTGATAGTGATAAGCACTGACCACCTCGAAGCCCATGGATTGATAAAGCCCATTTGCCGCTTGATTGGCCTTGGTCGTCACAAGTGTTAACCAATTCGCCCCTTCCGCCTGTGCCCAATGCGCCATGTGCCACATAACACGCCGCCCCACGCCCTGACGGCGGGCCGATTGGGCGGTTTCGACCGCGTGCACCATGGCGATATCTCCATCGCAGGCGATAAAGCCAGTCGCGGCAATGCGATCCTGCTGCCGCGCAAAAACTGTGGTTTTCGGAGCGCACGCCCGCGCCATGACCTCTAGGCGCGCGGGCCCTATCCCGCCATCAGCCCAAATTGCCGCTTGCGCGGCCAAGGGCGGCCAAAGGGCAAAGCACTCAGACAGCGCAGGCAGATCCCGCCCGCGCAGATCCATCGCGTAAAACCATACAGGATCTTTGATCTGATAGCCGCGTGCCCCAAGGGCGGCATCCAAAGCGGATTGGCTTTCGCGAATAATAAACAAGCGCGGCTGTCCCATAGCCTGCATGCGGGCCTCGGCCTTGTTGAGCGTTGCCTCATCGGGCGTATCTTGGCCGTCCCAACTGGCCGCAGATACGCGACTGCCGCCGCCTGCCCCCTCACGAAAGGTCAAAAGCCCATCAGTTTGGTAAGTTCTGGCGGGCCAAGTGGCATCTAACGCCATAAACAAACGGCCCTCATCAGGCAGCATGTCGGAACAGGCCGCGCCCATATCAAACGCCCTGCGGAAAAGCGCGCGCCATTTCTGCAATGGCACGTTGAAGCATCCCCTCATCGGCACTGCGCAGCACGATATTTGCCCCATACACCCCGTTCAATTGATAGGGGTAAGAGCCGATTGAAACATCGGGAAATTGGGCAGCAATTTCGCCCAAAGGCCCCGCAATATCACCTTCGCCCATCTCTAGGCGGATGCTGTGGCTGATCAAGGGCGCGCCACCTGTCAAGCGCGGCATGACCGAAGCCACCATCGCCTGAAAGACCGAAGGCACCCCCGCCATCACATAGACATTTTCGATCTGAAACCCGGGTGCGGTGGAGACGGGATTATCGATCAAAGCCGCGCCATCGGGAATGCGCGCCATGCGCAGGCGGGCTTCGTTCAACTCTTGCCCGCGGGCATCATAATGGGCTTGCAACAACGCCCGCGCATCCGCCCGAACATCAATATGCACGCCAAAAGCCGCCGCAACCGCGTCAGCGGTGATATCGTCATGCGTTGGCCCAATACCGCCCGAAGTAAACACATGATCATAAGACCCGCGCAGCGCATTGAGGGCCTCTACAATACCCGCATGATCATCAGAGACGATGCGCACCTCTTTCAGCGCAATCCCTTTTGCGGTCAATTCATTGGCCAAATGGTGCATATTCGCATCGCGTGTGCGTCCTGATAGGATTTCATCCCCGATCACCAACATCGCTGCGGTTGGTTGTGCCATTTTGAGAACCCCCCACTTGTCATGCACCCTGCCTGCGGTATAGGCCAAGCCCTGTCATGCCGCAACGCGTCATCGCGTGGCGGGGTTGGCTAGAATTCAAGCGCCAAAAACCGTAATCTGGTGCGAGATGACAGGAGCAGATGTTTTGGACGATTTCAAAGGCCGCGTGACCAAAGACGGAATTCGCATTCACGATGATGCAGGCTTTGCTGGGATGCATGCAGCGGGCGCACTGGCCGCGCGCATTCTGGACGACATCGCGCCCATGGTAGAGCCAGGTGTCACGACCGAAGCTTTAGATCAAGCGATTGAGGATATGGTCAATGCGGCGGGCGCGAAATCAGCAACCATCGGATATCGTGGGTATAAACATGCAAGCTGCATCTCGGTGAACCATGTGGTCTGCCACGGCATCCCTAGCCCCAAAACCCTTAAGGATGGGGATATCCTGAATATTGATGTAACCGTTATCGTGGATGGGTGGTTTGGCGACACAAGCCGCATGTATGTGGCCGGCAATCTGAACCGCAAAGCAGAACGCCTGATCCAAGTGACCCATGACGCCCTATTCAAAGGGATTGAGATCGTGCGTCCTGGGGCCACGTTCGGGGATATTGGCCATGCGATTCAAACCTATGTCGAAGCCAATCGCATGAGCGTGGTGCGTGATTTCTGCGGTCATGGGTTGGGTCAGGTCTTTCACGCACCGCCAAATGTTCTTCATTATGGCCGCGCGGGCACAGGCCCCGTCTTGGAAGAGGGGATGTTCTTCACCATTGAGCCCATGGTGAACCTTGGCCGTCCCGAAACCAAAGTTTTGGCAGATGAATGGACAGCCGTGACACGGGATAAATCCCTCTCCGCACAGTTTGAACATTCGATTGGGGTGACAGCGGACGGGTTTGAAATTTTCACCCTGTCACCCTCTGGGAAATTCCACCCCACTTGGGGGTGATCTGCTTAATTGCTGATTAACCATTCTGATGGATGGTGCGGGCATGACAAAGCCCGAGTTGACCCTTGCCCATAGCCGCACCGCGCCCCTGCCGAAATTGCGCAGGGTTGCGGTTGATGCCGCACAGCATGATCTTCTCGCGCGGCTATTGGCGGCGGCGGCGCCAAACGCACCCTCTGCGCGGATGGCGGCCACGCTGTTACGACAACATGGCAGCCTTGCGCGCGTTCTTTGCGCCAGTGACCAACGCCTAAAATCCGTCAGCCATATGACCGAAGACACGATTGCCCATTTACGCCTAACGCAGGCTGTGGCGGAAACGATTACCCGCAAACAGCTTGATGACCGCCCGATCTTAGGCTCATGGCAAACGGTGATGGAGTATTGCCGCGCAACCATGGCGCACCGTGATGTTGAGGAGGTGCGGGTTTTCTACCTTGACCGCAAAAACCACCTGATCGCAGACGAACAGCACAGCCGCGGCACCGTGGATCACGCGCCCTTCTATCCCCGCGAAGTTATCAAGCGCGCGCTTGAGATGAGCGCCTCGGCACTGGTTGTGGTTCACAATCATCCGTCAGGCGACCCGACCCCAAGCACAGGCGATATTGCCCTGACCCGACAGTTGGGTGAGGCAAGCAAAATGATGGGTCTGACCCTGCATGATCACATCATCATCACGCCAAGCGGCGAGGTCAGCTTTCGCGCGGAGGGTCTGATTTAAAATCAGGCCAAACGCCCGTGACAATGCTTGAACTTCTTTCCCGATCCACAGGGGCAGGCATCATTGCGGCCAAGATTGCCCCATGTTTCTGGGCGCGTCTCATCAAAGCCTGTATCATCACCGCTTGCTTTTGCTTCAGCCTCATCCGCGGCTTTCAAGGCGGCTTGCTGCTGCGCTGCGGCCTGTGCCTGCAATTGACGGATCAATTCTGCCTGCTGCTCGGGGCTGAGCGGTTGGATGCGGCCAAGTTTCTGCGTCACTTCCTGACGAAGCCCATCCAACAGGCCCTCGAACAATTGAAACGCCTCGGATTTATATTCGTTCAAAGGATCACGCTGCGCATAACCACGGAATGCCACGACTGAACGCAAATGTTCCAATTTCAATAGGTGATCGCGCCATTTCTGATCGATTGTCTGCAACAATACCTGTTTTTCAATATTGCGCATCTGCTCGGCACCAAAGGCAGTGGCTTTGTCGTTCATGAATTTATCGGCGGCTTCCTCAAGCCGTTCAATCACCACGTCCTGATCTACGCCGTCTTCTTCAGCCCATGCGGGGATCGGAAGATCGAGTGACAATGTCTCGCGGCAGGCCTGTGCCATCGCCTCAACATCCCACTGATCTGCATAGGATCGCGGTGGCATATAAGTGTCGACCATATCGGCGATCACCTCATAGCGCATATCCTTGACGATATCCTCGATATCATCGGAGGCCATGATATCCATACGCTGGCCAAAGATGACTTTGCGCTGTTCATTCATCACATCATCGAATTTCAGCAACTGCTTGCGGATGTCGAAGTTGCGCCCTTCAACCTTGGCCTGCGCGCGCTCCAAGGATTTGTTGACCCAAGGATGCACAATTGCCTCACCCTCGGCCAGACCGAGCGTGGTCAACATCTTTTCAAGACGTTCTGACCCAAAAATCCGCATCAGATCATCTTCGAGCGATAGGTAAAACGCTGAACGACCCGGATCGCCCTGACGGCCCGAACGACCGCGCAACTGGTTGTCGATACGGCGGCTTTCATGCCGCTCGGTTGCCAAAACATACAGACCACCTGCGGCCTTCACGGCCTCTTCATCGGCTTTGTGGGTTTCTTCAATTTCAGCGCGCAGTTTTTCAGGGTCAGCATCAGGATTCGCGGCGATGGCATCCATCACCTTCAACTCGACATTGCCGCCCAGTTTAATGTCAGTTCCGCGCCCCGCCATATTGGTCGCAATAGTGATCGCGCCCAATTTGCCCGCATCTGCCACAATCTGCGCTTCCTGCTCATGCTGACGCGCGTTCAAAACATTATGCGGCAACTTTGCCTTGGTCAAAAGGCCGCTCAGCATCTCGGATTTCTCAATCGAGGTTGTGCCGACCAAAACAGGTTGGCCCTTTTCATGCGCTTCGCGGATCGACTCTACGATGGCGTTATATTTCTCGGCGGCGGTGCGATAGACCTGATCATGGTCATCAATCCGCGCCACAGGGCGATTGGTTGGAACCTCAACAACGCCAAGTTTGTAAATTTCAAAAAATTCTTCGGCCTCAGTCGCCGCTGTGCCCGTCATACCACCCAATTTTTTGTAGAGGCGGAAGTAATTTTGGAATGTCACCGAAGCCAAGGTCACATTCTCAGGTTGGATCGCAACGCCTTCCTTGGCTTCGATGGCCTGATGCAGACCATCAGACAGGCGCCGACCTGGCATCATACGACCCGTGAATTCATCGACCAAGACCACCTCATCGCCGCGCAACAGATAATCGCGATCTTTGAGATACACCTTATGCGCCCGCAGCGCGCAGGTCGCGTGATGCACAAGCGATGTGCTTTCAGGGTCATAGAGGCTTTGCCCCTCAGGCAAGAGGCCCGCTTCGGCAAGGCGCTGCTCAAGAAAGTCATTGCCTTCCTCGGTCAAGGTCGCGTTTCGCGTTTTCTCGTCCAGCGTATAGTGCTCTTCGGTCAGCTCAGGGATCACTTTGTCAATCGCCACATAAAGATCGGAACGATCTTGAGATGGGCCAGAAATGATCAAGGGCGTGCGCGCCTCATCGATGAGGATCGAGTCGACCTCGTCCACAATCGCGAAATTGTGACCGCGTTGCGCCATCTCAGGCAGCGATCCGCGCATATTGTCCCGCAAATAATCGAACCCAAGCTCGTTATTGGTCGCATAGGTGATGTCGGCGGCATAGGCCTCGCGCTTTTCGGCTTCGGGCTGGCGCGGATAAACCACGCCCGTTGTCATGCCAAGCGCGGCGAAAACCTTGCTCATCCATTCCGCGTCTCGCCGTGCAAGGTAATCGTTCACAGTGACAACATGCACACCCTCGCCGCTCAAAGCGTTGAGATAGGCGGGAAAGGTCGCAACCAAAGTTTTCCCTTCGCCTGTCTTCATCTCGGCAATATTCCCTTGGTGCAGGAAAATGCCGCCCATCAACTGCACATCAAAGGCGCGCAAACCCAAAGCGCGCTTGGCGGCTTCGCGGCAATTGGCAAAGGCCTCGGGCAATAGCGCATCAAGGCTCTCACCATTGGCGTGGCGCTGGCGAAGTTCTTCGGTCTTTGCGATCAGCCCTGCATCATCGAGGGCGACAAACTCAGGCTCAAGTGCGTTGATCTTTGCAATAAGCGGCCTTTGAGCCTTGACCAATCGATCATTTGAACTGCCAAAAATCTTCTTTGCGATAGATCCAAGCCCAAGCATGCAAAACGCCTTATGTCAGAATTGATCCACGCTGTGGCAGACCCAATAGAATGTGATCTCCGCTCGGGTTGTTTGCATCCGCGCGGCGGTCTAGAAGACCCATCAAGGAAGCTGTGCCAACGTCCCCAACCGCAATGGGACATAAGCGCCCGCTTTTGGCCTGTCAACGTGGGCGCGAAGGATTACGCCCGTAATAAAAGGACTGTTCTATGAAACGCATGCTTGTCTCCGCCGCAATTTCCCTCTCCCTCGCAGCCCCAGTGGCGGCGCAAGACGCCAGCACGGTCTTGGCAACGGTCAACGGCACCGACATCACTTTGGGTCATTTGATTGCAATGCGCGCGATGCTGCCCGCGCAATATCAAGAATTGCCAGACGAGGTTCTTTATAATGGAATGTTGGATCAGCTGATCCAACAGGAGGTGGTCGCAGACTCGCTGCGCGGCTCGGAAGACGCGCGCACAAAACTGACCATGGAAAACGAAGATCGTGCGTTTTTGGCCAGTGTCGCCATTGATGCGATTGCCTTTGACACAATCGCAGATGCGGATGTCCAAGCCCTCTATGACGCAAATTTCGCGGATGCAGGCGGTGATCTGGAATGGAATGCAAGCCATATTCTGGTCGCAACCGAAGAAGAGGCGCAAAACCTGATTGACCAATTAAATGATGGCGCTGATTTCGTTGCTTTGGCGCAAGAATTCTCAACAGGCCCCTCTGGCCCAAATGGCGGCGCTTTGGGGTGGTTCGGCACTGGTATGATGGTGCCAGAATTTGAAACTGCCGTAGCAGACCTAGAGGCCGGGGAAATTTCCGCGCCTGTCCAAACCCAATTTGGTTGGCACGTTGTGAAATTGAACGAGTCGCGCATCAGTGCGCCCCCCGCGCCAGAAGATGTGCGCGCCGATCTTGAGGAAGAATTGCGCCGTCAGCGCGTTGACGCCTATCTTGCGGAATTGACCGAAGCGGCAGAGATCACGCGGCCAGAGGTTGAGATTGACATGAGCCTCATCCGCAACATTGATCTTTTGACACAGTAACCCCTCTTACATAGGCCCGATCATGGCAAAAGCCCCGCTTCCTGTCTCCCCCCTCGCCCCAAAAGGTGGGTTTCCTGAATTGCCCCGCATTGATGGGGTGCGCTTTGCCAGTGGCGCGGCGGGGGTGCGGTATCAAAACCGCACCGATGTCATGTTGGTCGAGATTTGTGCAGGGGCGTCAGTGGCAGGTGTCTTTACCAGATCCTCCACGCGCTCCGCACCTGTCCTTGATTGTGAGCGCAAGTTGGCCGCTTTGGGGGAAAGCAGCGATCAAGGCTTTGGAATTGTAGTAAATTCTGGAAATTCCAATGCCTTTACAGGCCGCGCAGGCGATCAAACGGTCGAGGCGGTAACCGCCGAAGCGGGCCGTGTTTTGGGTATTCCTGCCGCTCATGTGTTCAGCGCGTCAACGGGGGTGATTGGCGAGCCCTTCGCCCCCGAAAAAATTACGCATATCTTGGCGGAATTGGCGGGCAAACTGGATGCTGACGGGGCAGATGGTGCGGCGCGAGCGATTATGACCACCGACACTTTCCCCAAAGGCGCGACAGAAACCCTGACCCTCTCGGGCCATGAGGTGAAAATCGCGGGCTTTGCCAAAGGCTCGGGCATGATCGCGCCAGATATGGCCACAATGTTGGCCTATGTCTTTACCGATGCCGCAATTTCGCGTGCCGCGCTGCAATCCATGTTATCGCAAGCCACCAAACGCAGCTTTAACGCGGTGACAGTGGACAGCGACACCTCAACCTCGGACAGTTTGATGGTGGCCGCGACAGGCAAGGCAGGTAATCCCCAGATTGCCGATTTGGACAGCACAGATGCAAAGGCGTTTTATGCGGCCCTTGAGGCGGTTCTCAAAGACCTTGCCTTGCAATTGGTGCGCGATGGGGAAGGCGCAACCAAACTGATTGAAGTGCAGGTCACCGGCGCGGCAAATGACGCGGATGCAGATCGCGTTGCCCGCGCGATTGCCAACAGCCCACTCGTGAAAACCGCGGCGGCGGGCGAGGACCCAAATTGGGGCCGTGTTGTCATGGCGGTCGGGAAATCTGGCGCAGTCGCGGATCGTGACCGCCTGACCATCAAGTTCGGTGATATTTTGGTGGCCGAAAATGGCTGGGTCAGCCCCGATTACCGCGAAGAACAAGGGGCCGCCTATATGAAACAGCAGGAATTGCGGATCGCCGTGGATATGGGCCTTGGCATGGGGGCGGCGACAGTTTGGACCTGTGACCTGACCCATGGCTATATCAGCATCAATGCGGATTATCGCTCATGAAAACGGTGCTTGTCTCTGCAGCGGCGTTGATTGATGGCGAGGGTCGTGTGCTTTTGGCGCAACGGCCTGAGGGGAAATCCATGGCCGGTCTTTGGGAGTTTCCGGGCGGTAAGGTCGAAGAGGGCGAAACGCCCGAGGCCGCCTTGATCCGAGAATTGCACGAGGAATTGGGCATTGAAACGTGGCAAAGCTGCCTTGCGCCATTATGCTTTGCCAGCCACAGCTATGAGAAATTCCATCTGCTTATGCCGCTTTTTGCCTGCCGCAAATGGGGCGGTATCCCGCAATCGCGCGAAGGGCAGGCGCTGAAATGGGTCCGCGCAAAAGATTTGCGCGACTACCCGATGCCACCTGCAGATATCCCTTTGATTCCGATCCTGCGCGACTGGCTTTAGCCGCCAATCCACCCTTTGAGGTGATCCTGCGCGACAGCAACCAATGCCTTGATATGCGCATCATCATCGTTGAGGCAGGGGATGTAGGTAAACTGCTCGCCGCCCGCCTCTTCAAAGCTTTCGTGGATTTCTTCGTTGATCTCTTCCAAAGTCTCGATGCAATCGGCCGAGAATGCAGGGGCAATCACCGCAATCTTTTTCTTGCCCGCCTCGGCCAATCGCGCCACTTCTTCGACTGTGTAGGGCTTGAGCCACTCTTCGGGGCCAAAACGGCTTTGGAACGTCGTGACAATCTCACCGTCAGACCAACCCAAACGCTCTTTCAGCAGGCGTGAGGTTTTTTGGCACTGGCAATGATAGGGATCGCCCTCCATCAAATACCGCTTGGGAACGCCGTGATAGGAGGCCACCAAGACATCAGGTCGGTCTTCAATCTTTGCATAGGCCCGCTCAACCGACTGCGCCAAAGCCTCAATATAGAGCGGATGCTCGTAATAGGCCTCGACTGTGCGCACGGTCGGTTGCCATTTGATATCCGTGAGTGCCCGAAAGAATTGGTCGCATGCTGTGGCCGAAGTCGCGCCCGCATATTGAGGATAAAGGGGGAAAAACAAGATTTTCGTGCAACCTTTTGCAACCAGCTCATCCACTTTGGACTTGGTCGATGGGTTGCCATACCGCATGCAGAAATCCACCTCGACCTGATCGCCATAAAGCGCCGCCATTTCAGACTTAATCTTTGCGGTCTGATCTTTGGTAATGGTCATCAGCGGGCTTTCGCCCTGCTCTTCATTCCAAATAGATTTATAAGCCGCCCCCGAAGAAAACGGACGCTTGGTCAAAATCACCAATTGCAAAAGTGGTTGCCAAATCCACGGGCTGTAATCAATCACGCGGCGATCTGAGAGGAATTCGTTCAAATAGCGGCGCATTGACCAGTAATCATAATGATCTGGCGTGCCCAAATTTGCCAAAAGCACACCAATCTTGCCGAACTTCACCTTTGGGTGATCAGCGGGTGCATGGGGCAGAGCAGGTTCGGTCGCGTTTTGCATCATATTCATCTTTTATCGCACTTCTTTCTTCAGCCTGACTAACCCAGACAACAAAAAACGGCCACCCTTTTACGACCCGTTTTCCACGGGTCGGGCGGTTTCATCAAATTCGGTCACGCCAAGCGCGTCTGCCAATCTCGCCTGCGCCGATCCAGGTCGAAGCGGCTTTTGTTGACTGGCATCTGGTTTCCATCCTGAAAGGAATACGATCTCAACAGTGGATCGGATGCGATTTTCTTCGAACGGATAAGTTTTTTTATAAATCTCATCGGCGCGCGTGAATAAATCACGCGGGGGGGCGGCGCGGTGACGCGCGTCAAGCACATTGGTTTCCCCCATATCGCGCAAATCGCCAATCAGATGAAAAATATCCCGATAACTGATGGTTTTGCGCAATGTATCGGCCACAGGCAGGGCGAACCCCGCACGCCCTAAGAGCCCGCCCATATCACGCAAATCCCCCATCGGGGCCACGCGCGGCGACAAGCCGCCCATTACAGCAATTTCGGCTTGGCGCAGAACATCTCGCAATTCGGTCAGACTTTCGCCGCCAAAAAACACCCCGAGAAACAGCCCATCAGGTTTCAGCGCACGGGCCGCTTGCACAAGTTGCCCCACGGGATCATCGGCCCAATGCAACGCCATCGCGTGGATCACCAGATCATGGGCCCCTTCGGTCAAGCCCAAGTCATCTTGGGGCAGAACGCGGGGGGCATCGGGCATAAAATCTGCCCAATACTCCACAAAAGGCGCGATCAAAACGGGCGCGGTAAAGCGCCTGTTAACGTCTGCCAGTCTTTCTTCAAGCTCAAGCTTGACCTCGTCATGCAAAAACCCAGCCCGATCCAATCGCGCACGCGCGCGGGCACGGGCCAAGGCCTGCGGGTCGGTCAACTTTGGCGGAAGGGGTTCAGTCACGACTATGGTCTCAGGCTTTTTGAAAACTTAGAGGGGTTATGTAAGTGTTCGCGTCCCGTTTGCAAATCCTTGATCGGGCCAAAACATGGGCCTTTCCGCCTGATTGCCTGCGCTGCGGTGACAGGGTTGAAATCCCTTATGGTCTTTGTGGCCCCTGTTGGGCGGAGGCTCAATTTATTGGCAAATCCTGCTGTCACGCCTGCGGCGATGAATTGATTGGCGAGGAGGCTGCGCCGAGTGATCTTTGTGATGCATGTCTCATGCGCCCGCCGCCATGGGATGCAGGCCGCGCCGTGCTGCGATATGAGGGGACAGGACGCGCGCTTGTGCTTGCCCTCAAACATGGCGACCGCGCCGATATTTGCCGTGCGGCCAGCTCTTGGATGGCGGAAAAGGCGCAAGAGTGGCTTGGTCAAAACCCGCTTCTGGTTCCCATCCCCCTACACCCGTTGCGTTTGCTGCAGCGGCGGTTCAATCAATCCGCTCTCCTCGCGCATCATATCTGCAGAACGCCCCAGTTCCGTGAACACGCAATCACCTGCCTGCCTGATGCGTTATATCGTCTGCGCAGAACGGCCTCCCAAGATGGGCTGGGCGCGGAAGCCCGTTTTGCCAATTTAGACGAGGCGCTGGCCCTAACCCCGCGCCATTGTGAAAGGCTGCGGGGACGGGCGATCATTTTGATTGATGATGTGATGACCTCAGGCGCGACCCTTTGGTCTGCAACCCACGCCTTGCGCTTGGGCGGCGCAGGGCCGATATATGTGCTGGTGATGGCCCGCGCTACAAAAGCAGCGTAGCAGATAGGAGACAGGCAGATGGCACAGATTGAAATCTACACAAGCCCACTTTGCGGCTATTGTCACGCTGCCAAACGCCTTTTGGCAAGCAAGGATGTCAGCTTTGTCGAGACTGATGTCAGCCGTGACCCAAAACTGCGCCAAGATATGATGGCACGCGCCCATGGTCGGCACACTGTGCCGCAGATTTTTATCAATGACCAACATATAGGCGGTTACGATGATCTTGCGGCACTTGAGCGTCAGGGCAAGCTTGATCCGTTGCTTTCTGCGTAAATTTCTAGTGTTTTTAACGATTTCCCTTGCGCCGAAAGGCTGGCATAGGGTCTAGTCCGCGCCATGAGTGACACCAGTGATCCCCTCTCTATCGCGCTGTTCAGCGAATTGTTCATGGCTGATCAATTGGCCCGAAACCGCCTGTCCAAAGCGCTGCCAAAAGGTATGGAACTGAGCCATTTTTCTGTGCTGAACCACTTGGCCCGCGCCAATGAGGAACGCACACCTGCACAGCTTGCGCGGCTGTTTCACGTCACCCGTGGTGCCATGACCAACACGCTGAACCGCTTGGAATGGGCGGGACATATCCATATCCGTCCCGATTGGGACGATGCCCGCCGTAAATTTGTGACCATCAGCCCCGCGGGGCGTTCCGCGCGCGATGCAGCGCTACAGGCGATTGCACCGATTTTGTCGGATACGATCGAAGCCATCGGTGCGGCCAAAGTTCGCGCAGCCCTGCCTGTTTTGCGCGAGATGCGGGTGCGCCTTGAAGATGATGCCGACCTGCGCGGTTAGGGGCGAATGGATGCGGTGACGTAATTCACCGACAAATCGCGATCCGAGATCGACCAACCCCAAGAAATCGGATTGAACACATAGCCCTTGCGATCCACGGGCCTCAGCCCTGCAATCTCGATCATTTTGAATAACTCATCGGGCGTGATGAATTTTGACCATTCATGCGTGCCTTTTGGCAGCCAACGCATGATATATTCCGCGCCCACAATCGCCATGGCAAAGCTTTTGGGATTGCGGTTGATGGTTGAGCACAGCATCAGCCCGCCTGATTTCAGCAAATCATGGCAAGCAGTCAAATAGGCCTGCGGATCGGCCACATGTTCAACCACTTCCATATTGAGGACGACATCGAATTGCTCGCCTGCTGCGGCAAGGGCCTCAGCGCTTGTGTGGCGATAATCAATCGTCAGGCCTGATTGCTCGGCATGAACCCGTGCCACAGGAATGTTGCGCTCAGCCGCATCTGCGCCCACCACATCAGCGCCAAGCCGTGCCATGGGTTCAGATAGAAGCCCACCCCCACAGCCAATATCCAAGAGACGCAGCCCCTCAAAGGGTCGCTCAGCCGTTAGATCCCGCCCGAATTCGGCCGCGATCTGGCGCGTGATATAGTCAAGCCGCACAGGGTTCATCATGTGCAACGGTCGGAATTTCCCGTTTGGATCCCACCATTCGGCGGCCATCGCCTCGAATTTTGCGATTTCCGCAGGGTCAATTGTGCCAGTCTTGTCCGTCATTCTATGCTCAAAGCCTTGCCAAGGGGTTTGGGACTGTTAGGTTGGGTCTTACGTCCTATATAGGAAGCTTATGGATAAGTTCACGGGCCAAAAGCGCGCAGTGCAGCATCTCTTTCCGCCGATCGACCCGTTCGATCAGCGAATGTTGGATGTTGGCGAAGGTCACCAGATTTATATGGAGCAATGCGGAAACCCAAACGGCCCTGCCGTTGTGGTGCTGCATGGTGGCCCTGGCGGCGGGTGTAGCCCTGCCATGCGGCGCTATTTTGACCCTTCGGTCTGGCGAATTATCCTGTTTGATCAGCGCGGCTGTGGCCGCTCGCGGCCCCATGCGGCTATCCGAGGCAACAGCACATGGCATCTGGTCGAAGATATTGAGCGCATCCGCAATACGCTTGGCATTGAAAAATGGGCCGTATTTGGCGGCTCTTGGGGTGCGACCCTTGCCTTGATCTATGCGCAAACCCATCCGCAATCCGTGGCCTATTTGGCCTTGCGCGGTGTATTTTTGTCGATGCAACGCGAGTTGGATTGGTTTTATGGCGGCGGTGCGGGTCAATTCTGGCCAGAACAATGGCAGCGCTTTGTCTCGCTGATCCCCGAAGATGAGCGCGGCGATTTAATTGCCGCCTATAACCGCCGCCTTTTCTCAGGCGATATGATGGTGGAAACCCGTTATGCGCGGGCTTGGGCCGCATGGGAAAACGCATTGGCGTCTATCGAAAGCGATGGCCAAGGGGGCGATTGCCCCGCCGACTACGCCCGCGCCTTCGCGCGGCTTGAGAACCATTATTTCGTCAATCGCGGCTTTCTCGAAGAAGACGGGCAGATTTTAAAGAATATGCATCGCATCGCCCATATTCACGGCGTGATCGTGCAGGGGCGGTATGACATGATTTGTCCACCCCAATCCGCCTATAGCCTTTCCGCGCGTTGGCCTTCGGGTCGTTTGCAGATGGTCAAGGCTGCAGGCCATGCCCTGTCTGAGCCTGGTATCAGCCAAGAATTGGTGCGGGTGATGAAATCTGTGGGCGAACACGCCACAAAATTTGGCCTATAAGCGCGCCACCCAATTTGGGCTCAGTTTTCCACGCAAAAACGCAACGGGGTGACGTTTCAACGTCAACCGCAGGCTCGCATAATCTTCGATCACGGCTTCACCTTCGGTCATCTGTGGCAAATTTGGCGCGGCCTCGTTATGCGCCTCGCCCTCAAGATCACGGGCAAAAAGCGGCAAATCTTGTGCAGGGCCAAGCCCGCGCAATTCCCAAAGTGCCGCGCGGCGATCAAACCCAAGCGCGGCAAAAGCATCTGCCTCGGCCAAGGCCCGCAAAGGTTTTTGCGACAGACCCGCACGACGCCATAAATCACGCGGGCTCAGATAGCCGTTGCCACGCGCAGCAATGACCCAATGCGCGTCCTCCTCGGACAGGCTTCTGATCTGCCGCAGCCCCAATCTTAGTGCCAACGCGCCTGTCCCATCTGGTTCGAGCGTGTGATCCCATGCGCTGAGATTGACACAGACAGGTCGCACCTCCACCCCATGCGCCTGTGCATCACGCACAATCTGTGCAGGGGAATAGAACCCCATCGGTTGGCTGTTTAGCAAAGCGCAGGCAAAAACGGCAGGGTAATGGCATTTGATCCATGCGCTGGCATAAACCAAAAGCGCGAAACTTGCGGCATGGCTTTCAGGGAAACCATAGGCGCCGAACCCTTCGATCTGCGCAAAACAGCGCGCAGCGAAATCGGGGTCATATCCGTTATTCTGCATGCCTCGCAAAAACCGCGCCCGAAATTCCGAGACATGACCCTTTTTCTTGAACGTGGCCAAGGCACGGCGCAGCGCATCGGCCTCGGTCGGGGTGAAACTGGCCCCGACAATTGCGATTTGCATTGCCTGTTCTTGAAACAAGGGCACGCCCAAGGTCTTGCGCAGCACAGCGCCCAACGCATCAGAGGGAAACTCCACCGCCTCCTCCCCGTTGCGGCGGCGAATGAAGGGATGCACCATATCGCCCTGAATAGGCCCAGGTCGGATGATCGCCACTTGGATCACCAGATCATAGAAAGAACGTGGGCGCATACGCGGCAAAAAATTCATCTGCGCGCGCGATTCCACCTGAAACACACCCAGACTGTCTGCTTTGCACAGCATATCATAGACGCGGCCATCCTCGGCGGGCAGGGTGGCCAGATCAAAATCCCGCCCATAGTGACCCCGCAAAAGATCAAAGGATTTGCGCAAACAACTGAGCATTCCCAAGGCCAAAACATCGACCTTCAAAATGCCCAAGGCGTCAATATCATCCTTATCCCATGCGATGATGGTGCGATCCTCCATCGTGGCATTTTCTATGGGCACAAGCGCATCAAGCCGCCCTTCGGTAATCACAAAGCCCCCCACATGCTGGCTGAGATGGCGGGGGAAGCCGATAATCTGACCCACCAAATCCATCACCAAGCGCAAATGCGGGTTATCAGGATCAAGACCGATTTCGCGCAGTCGGGCATCCTGCAATTCACCTGACCCCCATGATCCCCAAATCTGGCTTGAAAGCGCGGATAGGATATCTTCGCTCAAACCCATTGCGCGGCCAACTTCACGAATGGCACGCTTGCCGCGATAATGGATCACTGTGGCGCAAATCCCTGCGCGGTGACGACCATAGCGGGCGTAAATCCATTGGATCACCTCCTCGCGGCGTTCATGCTCGAAATCAACATCAATATCGGGTGGCTCATCACGAGCCTCCGAGACAAATCGCTCGAACACCATCGTGCCAATTTCAGGAGATACAGAGGTCACGCCCAAAGCATAACACGTGATGGAATTGGCCGCAGACCCACGCCCTTGGCACAAAATCCCACGCCCGCGCGCGAAAGCGACAATATCATGCACTGTCAAAAAATAGGGCGCATAACCAAGCTTATCGATCAGCGCCAATTCATGGGTCATGAGGGTCTGCGCACGCTCAGGGATGCCCCTTGGGTAGCGCCATGCAAGCCCCTTCCACGCCAATCGTTCAAGGCGGGACTGTGGGGTTTCGCCATCAGAAATCTCGGATGGGTATTCATAGCGCAATTGATCCAGTTGAAACTGGCAGCGCCGCGCGATCAAGCGCGTTGCCGCAAGAGCGCGGGGATAATCGTGAAACAAGCGGCGCATCTGCGACAAGCTGCGCAACCGCTGTTCGGCATTGACCTGCGCATGACGTCCGAGATCAACCAAACGAATGCCTTTCCGAATGGCGCTAAGGACATCCACCAAACGGCGGCGGCGGGCGTGATGCATCATCGGCGCACCAGAGGCCACAAGCGGCAGGGATAGCGCCTCTGCCCGCCGTGCAATCGCGGCAAAACGTAATGCATCCTGCCCGTCATAATAGGGGGTAAGGGCAAGCCAAATATGCCCCGCGAACCGCGCCGCCAATTGGGGCAGCGCATTATGCCAAGCCCCTGCATGATGCGGTGGGAAATGGGCGTTTCGATCACTGAGCACAACCAATTCCAGCCCTGCCGCATGCGACAGCAAATCCTCGAGAGCAAGCAAGCACTGCCCTTTTTCTGCGCGCAACTGACCTTTGGACAGAATACGGCACAGATTTCCCCAACCTTCCCGCGTGCGGGCGAGGGCAACAATCTCTAGCCCATCAGGGAAAACCAATCGCGCGGCAGGCAAAAGCCGCGGACAGGTGAAAATTGGTGCGCGCGGGGCGGGGGGAATATGGGCGGGGCGCGGTGGCCCGTGCAAATCAGCATCCGCCGCGCGCCGCGCCGCAATCTCACGCGCGATACGGCGCAATTCGCTATGCGCCCGCACGATGCCCGAAACCGAATTCACATCGGCAATCGCCAAAGCATGAAGCCCCAAATCCGCCGCGCGCACAGCATATTCTTCAGGATGCGATCCACCCTGAAGAAAAGAAAAATTTGACAATGCGGCAAGCTCTGCGAATCCCATACCGCAAAGATATTCACGTTTTGTTCTTTTTTCGAGAGGGATTTTTGAGGCCAGCCTTAGCCTTCGAAATAGCGGCGCAAAATGTCGGAATAGATCACGGTCAGGCCTTGGATATCTTGGCAAGATACCCGCTCGTCAACCTCATGCATCCGATGGCCGACAAGACCAAATTCCACCACGGGGCAATGGCGCTGCACAAATCGGGCATCCGATGTGCCGCCTGTGGTCGACAAAACGGGCTGTCGTCCAGTGTGCTGCGCCACTGCCGCCGCGATCAGGTCAGAGAACGCGCCAGGCTCGGTCAAAAACGCCTCGCCCGAAATACGGGTTTCGCAGGCAATCTGAACGCCATGCACAGCCGCAACTTCGGCGCATTCACGTTGCAACCATGCATCCAAAGATGCGCCTGAATGCAAATCATTAAAACGAATGTTAAGCCGCATTTCACTGCGTGCAGGGATCACATTGCTGGCGGGATTCCCTGTCTCAATCGCCGTAATTTGTAGATTGGACGGGTCAAAATGCGCTGTCCCCTCATCCAGAACATGGCGCGACAGACGATCCGCAAGCGCGGCCATGGCAGGCATTGGATTTTGCGCCTTATGCGGATAGGCGACATGGCCTTGCTTCCCCGCCACTGTAATCTGCGCATTGATTGACCCGCGCCGCCCGATTTTGATCATATCGCCCAAGGTTTCTGGACAGGTTGGCTCGCCCACAAGGCAAACCGACATCGCTTCGCCTTGAGACTCCATCCACTCCAAAAGCGCCACTGTTCCATCCGTGGCGGGGCCTTCCTCATCGCCCGTAATGGCCAGAATAATCGCGCCATCAGGCGGGGCGGTTTGCACCATATCGACCGCAGCCGCGACAAAGGCCGCAACGCCCGATTTCATATCGGTCGCGCCACGCCCATAAAGCCAATCCCCCTCGCGCACCGCGCCAAAGGGCGGGTGGCTCCAATCCGCTTCGGCCCCAATTGGCACAACATCGGTATGTCCATTAAAGCCAAAACTGCGCGCATGACCTTTGGGCCCAAAGCGTGCAAAAAGATTTGCTGTGCCATTTCGATCTACGCGATGGCACTCAAACCCTGCCGCCTCTAACACAGTTTGCAACAGCACCAATGCGCCGCCCTCCTCTGGCGTGACAGAGGGGCAACGCAGCAAATCTGCGGTCAATAGAACAGGATCAAGGCGGGTGTCGGCCATATCCGATTTCTCCAAAGGCATCAGGCGCTAGGGTTACGCGCCCCTTGGCCAAGAGACAAACAGAAAACCGATATCTTGGTCAAACCACTATATGCAGAAGAATTGCAGGGCGCATCGCATAAATATATTAACAATAGAGATAATTTTGTGATAGCATCATACCAATAACAATAAGCCGAGGCAGGCCGAGCGGAAAATCCGCTGTAAATCAGACGAACATGAAGGTGCTTAGGGGCGCCTGATTTGCCTGAATTTACCATGCCTTGGCACGGGGCATGGGCTAGGGGTATGGAAAGCGCACAAGAACTGGCGCTCAATACAGGCGCATCTGCGCTCAGGATGGCGTATACCATCTTCCACGATGACGTTTCCATCGTGGATGCCCGCTATTATGGCAATAATGCCTCGTCAGCGATTTGGATGGGGGGTGACAGCACCTCATCGCGCCTGACCCCATCCGATACGGGCGTTGTTCTGTCTACGGGCTTTGTCAGCGATTTAACCAATGGCTCGGGGGCCACCAACCAATCCCTTGATACGACAGGCATAACGGGCGGCGGGCGTGATACCGATTTTGAAACCATCGCCGCGCGGCGCACATATGACGCAAGCATCTTGGAGGTGGATTTTATCCCCGACAATGCGCAAATGTCGCTGCAATTTACCTTCGCCTCAGAAGAATATCCCGAATTTGTAGGCTCGATCTTCAATGATCAGGTCGGCATTTGGATCAACGGCACCAAAGTCACGTCCCCTGTCTTTACCTTGGCCTCAATCAATTCTGTTTCTGACAACTCTAACAGCACGCTCTACATCGACAATGCCAGCGGCACCTATAATACCGAAATGGATGGGTTCACCACCACGCTTCGCGTGAGTTTTCCTGTCTCGGTCGGTGCGATCAATACGCTCAAAATTGGCATCACCGATGTTGGTGATCCAACCCTTGATTCAGCAATCCTCATCGCGGGTGGCAGTATTCAAGGCATGGCGCTGAGTGCTGATGACAGCCTGCGCATCGCACAGCGCGCAACCAGCACTTTAGATGTTTTGGCCAATGACAGCGCAACAATGGCTGTCACCCAAATCAACGGCCAAGACATTCGCGCGGGGGAAACAATAACCCTTGCCTCTGGTCATCAGATCACACTCTTGCCCGATGGCAAATTGTCGGTCACAGCACCCGCCCTTCCCGCGGGTGACACAGTTATCCGCAATTTCACCTATACCGCGACCAATTCAGACGGCATCACCGACACCGCCTTTGTCACAATCACCACTGTGCCTTGCTTCGCCCGCGGCACAAAAATCAGAACGACCGAAGGGGATATTGCGATTGAAAAGCTAAGGGTCGGTATGATGGTCGAAACCCATGACGATGGCCCGCAGCCAATCCGTTGGATTGGCAGCCGCAAAGTGCCAGCGATCGGCAATCACGCCCCGATTGTCATTGAGGAAGGCAGCCTTGGGTTTCACGGCACGCTGGTATTATCGCCCCAACACCGTGTGCTTGTGCGCGATATTCGCGCACAATTAATGTTCGGCGAGGAGGAGGTCTTGGTTGCGGCCAAAGATTTGATCAATGATGTCACGATCTATCGCCGCGAAGGCGGGGATGTGGAATATTTTCACATCCTGTTTGACCACCACCAGATCATCACATCCGAGGGGCTTTTGACCGAAAGCTTTTACCCCGGAAAACAGGTCTTGCCCGAATTTGATGATGCGATCCGCGCCGAATTGTTCGACCTCTTTCCTGCCCTGCAAGAGAGCTGTGGCGCGGGTTATGGCGAATTGGTGCGGATGCCACTGCGCAGCTATGAGGCGCGGGCCATGATGGCTTAGCGGGCCAGATCAAAAATGGCATCAACATCCAAATGCGTCTCCAGATGCTGTGCCAAATCATCCAAGACTGCACCGATCTGCGCCCGATAGCCGCCCGTGCTAATCTCGGCACCAAGACCCGCGAAGAACGCGGTGCGAAACCCGTCCTCTTGGAAAAGCCCGTGCAGGTAACTGCCCATTACCCGCCCATCGGCACTTATCGCGCCATCGTTGTGACCGGCCAAAGCAGCAAAGGGACGGGTGCAATCAGGGCCTGAGGTCTCGCCCATATGGATTTCATAGCCCGAAACGGCGGCCCCCGTTGGAACATGGTGCGCCGCGCTGAGCGCCAGACGCTTCTGGGGTCGCATCAGGGTTTCAATCTCTAACAGACCCAAGCCGTCAGTCACCCCAACCGCGCCATCAAGCCCCTCAGGGTCGCTGATCCTGCGGCCAAGCATTTGATAGCCGCCACATAGGCCCAAGATCGCGCCGCCGCGCCGCCGATGCGCGGCCAGATCAACATCCCAACCCTGCGCGCGCAAAAATTCCAAATCGGCCCGCGTGCTTTTTGATCCAGGCAGGATGACCAAATCAGCATCCGCTGGAATCACACGCCCCGCTTCAACCCAAGTGAGGCGCAGCTTGGGGTCTTGGGCAATCGGATCAAGATCATCGAAATTCGAAATCCGTGGAAATGCGAGGGCCGCAACATGAAACGCGCCATCATGGGTCGGGGTTTTGCCCAGATCTACGCCATCCTCGGCGGGTAATTTCCAAGCATCGCCAAACCAAGGCACCACTCCAAACCCACGCCATCCTGTTTGCTCGGCAATATAGCGATATCCCTCATCAAAGAGGCGCGGATCACCCCGAAAGCGGTTGATCATAAACCCCGCAATTTGAACGCGATCTTGGTCGTCCAATACGGCTTTCGTCCCAACGATCTGTGCAATCACCCCACCACGATCAATATCGCCTGCGAGGATCACGGGGATATTTTCAGCACAGGCAAAACCCATATTGGCGATATCACCTTTACGCAAATTGACCTCGGCAGCGCTGCCTGCCCCTTCGACAATCACAAGATCATGCTGCGCGGACAGCCGCGCAAAACTGTCTTGCACGGCCGCCAAGAGGCGCGGCTTCAACCCTTGGTAATCCTGCGCTTCGGCGCGGGTCAGACGCGCGCCTTGCACCACAATCTGCGCGCCTGTGCTGCTTTCGGGTTTGATCAAAACAGGGTTCATATCAACATGAGGCGCAAGACCTGCGGCCTCAGCCTGCACCGCCTGTGCGCGACCAATCTCGCCCCCTTCAGGGCAGACAGCCGCATTGTTCGACATATTTTGTGGCTTAAACGGCGCGACATTGATCCCACGCTTGCGCGCAGCACGGCACAGCCCCGCGACAAGCAATGATTTGCCCACATTCGACCCTGTGCCTTGGATCATGACAGCGGGCATAAGGCCTTAGAACTCCACGCCTTTTTGCGCAACAATACCTTGCTCACGGAATGGATGCTTGACCTCGGTCATCTCGGTCACAAGATCGGCAATCTCAATCAATTCGGGCTTGGCATTGCGACCCGTCAAAACAACATGGGTCATTTCTGGCTTCTCTGTGACCAAAAATTCTACCACCTCTAGGATCGGAAGATAGTCATAGCGCAGAGCGATATTGATCTCGTCTAGAACAACCAATGACATATTGGGGTCTTTGATCATCGCTTTGGCTTCTTCCCAACCCGCACGCGCCGCTGCAATATCGCGCTCGCGGTCTTGGGTGTCCCACGTAAATCCTTCGCCCGACACAACAAACTTGCATTCATTCGCGAAATGTTTGCGCAGGAATTCCTTTTCGCCTGTCACCCATGTGCCTTTGATGAATTGCACGACACCGCAAGGCATCCCATGGGCGATGCAGCGCATAATCATCCCAAAAGCAGACGAGCTTTTGCCCTTGCCATTGCCTGTATGAACAATCACCAGACCTTTCTTCTCGCGCTTTTTCTCCGCCATCATACGATCGCGCGCGGCCTTAATCTTCTGCATCTTTGCCTTGTGGCGCGCGTTAAGGTCTTCCTCGCTCATGTCTCATCATCCTCGGCAAAATAGGGTGTCATCTGCGCGACTATGACCGAGTTTTCTTCCAAAGCGCGCATCATCAAAGCGCGTTCTTCTTCATCAATCTCAAGCCCCTGCGCCTCGCGTTCGGTCAAGGTGCCATAGCCCGTGACCTCAAGCGGGTTCATATCCGCCGTTTTCAGCACGGCAACCGTCTCGCGCACCGCTTCGGCCTCGTCCACGCCTGACGCGTAGCACAACAGCCCCGCCCCCGTTGCGCTGGTAGGCAGGCCATCCCCCTCGCGGCGACCCAGTTCAACAACAAGCGTATAAACATCCTGCGCGCGCTTAGGCTTGGCAGCGGCATCTTTGCTTGGCTTTGGTGTATTCTCTTTGCTCATGGCTGCGGCATGGCCTGATTTCACAGCACAAGTCAAGCAAACCAGCGCATGTGACATGGTCACAGACCATCAGGGGCCAGTATGTGATGATCTGTCATCGGCTATAGAAAGGAGTTTAGATATGACTCGCAATGCTGGGATGATCGACCGCGCGCTTCGCGTGATCTTAGGCGTGGCTCTTATTGCCATTGTATTTGTTGGCCCACAAACCGCTTGGGGTTGGGTGGGTCTGGTGCCTCTCTTGACAGGTTTGGTGGGCAATTGCCCTCTTTATACGATCCTGGGCATCAAGACCTGTAAGGCCTGCTAAGGCGTTTTCCACCAGACGGGACAAGGTAAAACCGTTTTACCTTGCGGGCTGATCCGCGTAGTTTGTCAAAAACCAGATAAATTGGCAGAGCAAGCAGGTTGGCCCGCAAACGCAAAGATAAAAAATCCCACGAGGATCGTGGCCTGACGCAGCGCGTGGGTCGCGTTTTTTGGCGTGTCGGGTTTTCGGCGGTCGCTCTAGTGCTGCTGTGGATCATTGCTTATCGCTTTCTTCCTGTGCCAACCACGGCCTATATGATCAGCGAGGCACGGCGCATCGGCACAATCGACCAGACATGGCGCCCGCTAGAAGAGATTTCCCCAAATTTACAAAGAGCCGTGGTCGCGGCAGAGGATGCAAATTTTTGCGCCCATTGGGGGTTCGACATGAGCGCAATTCGTGACGCAATTTCAGATGGCGCACAGCGCGGCGCATCCACGCTCAGCCAACAAACTGTGAAAAATGCGTTTTTGTGGCATGGCCGAAATTGGGGGCGCAAGGCGCTTGAAGCGGCACTGACCCCCGTGGTCGAGCTGATCTGGCCAAAATCGCGGGTGTTAGAGGTCTATCTCAATATCGCGGAATTTGATGCGGGCATTTTCGGGGCAGAGGCCGCCGCACAGCATTATTTTGGGGTGAGTGCCGCTGATTTGACATTGGCACAAGCCGCGCGCCTCGCAGCGGTGCTGCCAGCGCCAAAGGATCGATCTGCTGCAAACCCCTCCCCATGGCTGTTGGAGCGCGCTGCAAGCATTACCGATGGGGCGGCGACCATCGCCAATGATGGGCGCGATGATTGCTTTGCGAATTGAATTCCCCACCCAGACAGGGCAAAACCCTCGCGACCAATGAGTTAGAGCAAAACCCAAATGAACACGCCGCGCCTCTACCACTTCGCCCTATCGCCCTTTTGCCGCAAAGTGCGCTTGGTTCTGGCGGAGAAAAAAATCGAAGTCGAATTGGTGGAAGAACGCTATTGGGAAGGCAGCCCGGATCACCTGCGCCGCAACCCTGCAGGTAAGGTCCCCGTTCTCAAGATTGACGGCGTCTTCCTGAGTGAAAGCCAAGCCATTTGCGAATATCTCGAGGAAAAACATCCTGAGCCAGAACTGATCCCAGAAGACATCAAAGCCCGCGCCGAAGTGCGCCGCCTGTGTTTCTGGTTTGATGATAAATTCCACCATGATGTGACCAAGAACCTCGTCTATGAACGCGTGAACAAAAAGCTGATGCGCGCGGGATACCCTGATGGGCGGGCGGTCAAAACTGGCGCAAGCCAGATCAAATTCCATCTGGATTACATGGCATGGCTGCTAGATCATCGCCGTTGGTTGGCGGGAGATCGCATGACCTTGGCCGATTTCACCGCAGCGGCGCACCTATCCTGTCTTGATTACATCTCAGATGTGGATTGGAACCGATCTGAGATCGTCAAAGACTGGTATGCAAAGGTCAAATCGCGTCCTGCATTCCGTTCCATTTTGGCGGATCAAATCTCGGGTTTCCCGCAGCCGCCCCATTACGCGAATTTGGACTTTTGAGCGCGCTGAAGCAGACCCTAACGACCGAGGCCAAAGCCATAGGTTTTGCCAAAATTGGTGTTTGTCGACCCACAGATATCGCTGAAGCAGGGGCGCGCATGCACGCGTTTGTGGCGGCAGGGCATCATGGCCAAATGGGATGGTTGGCAGATCGCATTGCGTGGCGTTCTGATCCAAGCGTGCTTTGGCCCGAAGCGAAATCGGTGATCATGTTGGCTGATCTTTACACGCCAAACCATGACCCGCTTGCGATTTTGCAAGAGAAATCCCGCGCTGCGATTTCGGTCTATGCGCAAAACAAAGACTATCATGATGTGGTCAAGAAACGGCTCAAACGCCTCGGGCGGTGGCTGCTGGAACAAGCAGGCGAAGACCATCAGATCAAGGTATTTGTTGATACGGCCCCCGTGATGGAGAAACCCCTTGCGCAGGCTGCAGGGCTGGGGTGGCAGGGCAAACATACCAATCTCTTGGCGCGGGATTTGGGCAATTTCTTTTTCTTGGGTGCCATTTTCACAACGGTTCCTCTCGAACCAGACAGCCCAGACGTCAGCCATTGCGGAAGTTGCACAGCCTGCCTTGATATTTGCCCAACAAAAGCCTTCCCCGCGCCCTACCAATTGGATGCGCGGCGGTGCATTTCTTACCTCACAATCGAACATAAAGGCCCGATTGATCCTGACCTGAGATCCGCTTTGGGAAATCGTATTTACGGCTGCGATGATTGTCTGGCCGTTTGCCCTTGGAATAAATTTGCTCAAACAGCGACCGAGATGCGCTATGCCCCGCGCGATGATCTGCGCGCACCCAATTTAGCGAAGTTGGTGCAGCTTGATGATCAAGGGTTCCGCGATAGGTTTTCAGGATCACCGATCAAACGCATTGGGCGGGATCGGTTTGTGCGCAATGTGCTTTATGCAATTGGCAATAGCGGCGATGCAGGCTTGATTGAAATGGCGCGCAGTTTGGTGGATGATCCTGACGCGGCCGTATCGGATGCCGCCAAATGGGCTTTGGAGCAACGACCATGATCCTCTTGTCTTTTGGCCACGGCTATAGCGCAAGCGCGCTTGAACGGCGATTGCTGCCACAAGGCTGGGAGATTATCGCCACGACCCGCGACCCCAAAAAGGCCGAGGCACTGCGCGCGCGGGGGTTATCTGCACGGGTTTGGGGGCGTGATGATCTCTCTGCCGATATCGCGCGTGCCACTCATATTCTATCATCCATTGCCCCTGAGGGCGGGCGCGATCCTGTTTTGGGCGCATGGGGCGGGGCGCTTGCACCTTGCTTGGATGAAAAAGCATGGATTGGGTATCTGTCGACCACGGGCGTTTATGGCGATCACGGGGGGGCGTGGGTGGATGAAACCAGCCCGCTCACCCCCAACACGGATCGCGGACGCGCCCGCGTTGCGGCAGAAAGCGAATGGGCCGCCGTTTGCCGCCAAACCAAGGCGCCGTTACATATTTTCCGTCTGGCAGGAATTTATGGCCCCCATCGTGGCCCGTTTGAAAAACTGCGAAACGGGACAGCGCGGCGCATTATCAAAGAGGGACAAGTGTTTTCACGGATCCATGTTGAGGATATCGCGATGGCGCTAGAGGCCTCGATGACGGCGCAAAAGCGCGGGGCTGTTTACAATATATGCGATGACATGCCCGCCCCTCCCGAAGATGTGATTGCCTATGGGGCCGAGTTACTGGGCCTGCCAATTCCACCTGCAATCGCGTTTGAACACGCCGATTTGGGGCCGATGGCAGCCAGTTTTTATTCAGAAAATAAGCGGGTCAAGAATGACCATGTGAAAGCTGATCTTGGCCTTTCATGGCTCTATCCCGACTATAAATCAGGGCTAAAGGCCATTCTTGCGGCAGGCGGGTAATCTTTAGCGCGCAAAATTTCAGTTTTGCGAGCGCCCAAATTCAAGTATGCGCAGCCACAAGAGCAGCTTTTCATATTTCAGGCCCGTCATGAGTATACGCCGCGGTTTTATCGTGTTTGTCTTTGCCACTGCCCTGAGCGGGTGCGTGTCAAAAACAATTCCGACTTATACAGGCCCTGAGGTAACGCGCATTGTCCTCGACAAAAACGAGCGCGAATTGACGCTCTTGCATAATGACCAAGTGCTGCGCAGCTATGATGTGGAACTGGGCTTTGCACCCGAAGGGCATAAGCAATTCGAAGGCGATGGTCGCACGCCAGAAGGGCGATATTACATCGACCGCCGCAATCCCAATTCAGCCTTTTACCTGTCAATCGGGCTAAGTTATCCGAACGCCCAAGACCGCGCCTTCGCGCGCGCGCGTGGGCGATCACCTGGGGGCGATATTTTCATCCACGGGACCCCGGCGAGCGTGATGTTTCGCAATGATTGGACGGCGGGGTGTATTGCTGTCTCAAACGCCGAAATGCGTGAGATTTATTCAATGGTGAACCTACGCACACCGATTGACATCTATCCGTGATCCGTCACCCACGGGGGCCAAAGGCCGCGCGGCGGCTGTCACCGACCATGAGCACCCACCAAATTTTTCCAGCATCTTCTTGGAAATACCCAAGCCCCAAGTCGCGGCCACTTGGGTCAAGAATGACGGCCCTTGTGTCAGGCTGCGCCATCCATGCCCGCAGGGTTTCAAGCTCGCCTTCATAGGTTTCCGAGATATTTTCACCCAAAACCGCCCCCGCATAACCCGCGCGCCTTGCGCGATCTATGGGTGATGAGCCGTCCGAGCCAAAATGCCATGGTCGATTTTGCACAGACATATCGCGGGCATGGGTCGATGCGGCTGCAATCAACCCACTATCAAGCCCGAGCGCAGGGGCTTGAGCGGAGGCGCGCAGAAGATTGACCGCGTCCAAGACCCGAAACTGCACTTCAGCGCGATCCGCCTGATCCAGCCGATAAATCCGCACCGAGTTTGGGTCAGGCCGCGTGGGCGCACCAATTTGGCAGCCCGCAACCAACACTGTCAGCCCCATGAGGAAGATTATTCGCATCACGCCTGCGGCCTTTTAATCATCCCAAGCTTCGCAAAAGCGCGACATTGGTCACAAATGCGATCTCGAAATTGCAAAATTGCAAAAATAGAAGTAAATCATACCTAAAATATAAATAAGCAGTTTCGCAAGAGGTAGAGCATCATGGCAAAGTCAAAGCCTATGAAACGAAGGCCATTTATGGTGGGGCTTGGCGCAAGCGCATTGACGCTGAGCGCAGGTAATCCCGCCTTGGCGCAAAGCCTTGCGGATAGCACCGAAATTGAAGCGGATATCTCGCATTCTGTGCCACGAAATATCTCTAGTTTTCGGACCTTGGATTGGCGGCCCTATTTCACCAATACCCAAAACGGGGCGATTTTGGTGGATTTGACCTCGCGCGCACTGCACTTCTGGAGCGCCGATCAATCTATCTATCGGCTGTATCCGACATCGGTTCCAATGAGCGAAGACCTGACCCGCCGTGGTCGCACGGAGGTGGTGCGCCGTGTCGAAGGCCCCGATTGGAGCCCGACCCCAGCCATGAAGGAACGCAACCCAGAATGGCCCGATTATGTGCCACCTGGCCCAGATAACCCATTAGGAACACACGCACTTTATCTGTCGTGGCAATTCTATCGCATCCACGGAACGCATGACACGCGCAAGATTGGTCGGCGGTCGTCAAACGGATGTATTGGGCTTTATAACGAACATATTGCAGAACTTTACAATTTGGCGCGCATTGGCACGCAAGTGTTGCTAATTTGACGACACCACAAAAATCGCAAAGACGAACAGATGCGGATTCCATTGCATTTTGCGTGCAATCCTGAATATAGACATATTTACGAGGTACAGTCTTGGGTGCCCGTATAAAGCGCAATAATGCGCATTTGGGCGTATCTTGGAGGATACAATGAAGAAACTCGCACTCGCCGCCGTTCTCTCGGTTGCCGCAACTGGCGCTTTCGCTGGTGGCACCGCTGCTCCGGCAATGGAACCCGCAACTATCGCAGGCGACACTTCGTCTTCTGCTGGTGGCGTTCTCGTTCCAGTTCTTGCTCTGATTTTGCTTGCAGCAGCAGCTGCAAACTAATTTAGCCTTCGGCTGCAGAACAAAGGACGGCTTCCTGGTCAGGGAGCCGTCTTTTTTTGTGCCTCAGGCTTCGCCAATCTCGGCAGCAATTTCAGCGCGTGATTTGCGCGCGCGTTCAGTCGCAGATTTCAACTGACCACAGGCCGCCATGATGTCTTCACCACGGGGCGTGCGAATGGGGCTGGCATAGCCCGCCTTGTAAATAATATCTGCAAACCGCTTGATCCGCGCCCAATCTGACCGCTGATAGGGGGCGCCAGGCCATTCGTTGAACGGGATCAAATTGATCTTCGCGGGGATGCCTTTGATCAGCTTGATCAACCGATGCGCATCTTCGTCACTGTCGTTCACATCCTTGAGCATCACATATTCAAACGTAATCCGCTCAGAATTTGAGGCTTTTGGATATTGCCGTAAGGCCTCAAGCAGCTCCGCGATAGGCCATTTCTTGTTAATCGGAACAAGACGATCGCGCACCTCGTCTGTCGTGGCATGAAAGCTGATGGCTAACATACAGCCGATTTCCTCGGCACAACGTGCAATTTCTGGCACAACGCCACTGGTCGAAAGGGTAATACGGCGGCGGCTGAGGCTGATCCCTTCGCCGTCCATTGCGATTTTCATCGCATCGCGCACCGCATCGAAATTATAGAGCGGCTCACCCATGCCCATCAGCACGATATTTGAGATCAAACGCGGCCGCTCGCCATAGGCCTCGCCTGGGCGCGGCCAATCATCCAAATCATCGCGCGCCATCATGATCTGCCCGACAATCTCAGCCGCCGTCAGATTGCGCACCAGTTTCTGCGTGCCCGTGTGACAGAAAGAACATGTCAGGGTGCAGCCAACTTGGCTTGAAATACACAATGTGCCGCGATCTTCTTCGGGGATATAGACGACCTCAACCTCATGGCCGCCCGCAATCCGCGCCAGATATTTCCGCGTGCCATCGCTTGAGATTTGGCGGCTGACCATTTCAGGCAGACCAATATAAAAATTTTCTGCCAATTCAGCGCGATAAGACTTGGCGAGGTTGGTCATCCCGTCAAAATCCCGCGCCCCCCAGACATAGACCCATTGCCAGATTTGATTAACCCGCATCTTGGCCTGTTTCTCGGGCGTGCCTGCTGCGATTAACGCCGCGCGCAATGCATCACGACTGAGGCCAACGATATTCGTCAGGCCTGTTTCGGGCAGTTTGCGCGGAATGGTCAAAACATCCTGCGTGATCGGGGCGCTGGCTTGGGTCATTTTCATTGTCCTTTGAGGCGGCGCACACATAGCCGCAAATCCGCCTCAAAGCAAATCAAAGAACATGTTTGGCTTAATTGCCTTGGCAGCGTGTTTCCGCATCCTCAACCGCAGCGGTAAAGCCCAGGAGCGAGAATGTATCCTCTGTCTGCGTGCCGCGGCTAGAGCGAGCGGTCAAAACCGCTTCTGCGCCGCGCTTCATCGCGGTTACAATGGATTGATCATCCTGCGGGGACGCGGCCCATGCCATCTCACCTTGGGTAAACAGCGAATAGGACGCATCGCCAATTTCCATCTCAACAGTGGAATTTTCGGCAAAAGGATAGCCACCAGTAAAGGATACCTCAAACCGGCGATCTTGATTCGGCCAGAAACTGACAAACAGCAAAATTTCGCCGCGGTTCACCGAAACTGGGTTTCCGTCACGCGTATTGACGGTTTCGCGCGGCGCACTCACAACCCAACACACGGCAGGGTCAGATTGGACAAAGACACTCCAATCCGTTTGCGCGTTAACGCGGTTATCCGATGTCTCTTGTGCGATGGCTGCGGGCGTGAAAGCCAATGCTGCTGCCACCAAAACTGCTATTCTACGACCAGCCATTGCCGATACGCCTCCTGATCTGCTTGTTACTGCCTCAAGCGCGAGATGTATGTCGCCATCATCCCTTCTATTGCGCCTTTACCATTACTCGGACGCAGAATAACCTGAAATCACGATCCCGCGAAAGCCCTTCGCGCGTGAAACTCCAAAATCTTGATCAAAAGGAAGCGCTCATGCCCCAGCCAGATGATACGGCGGAAATTCTCGTTGAATTGCATCGCGGCCCTTTTGCCGAAAGCCAACATCGCGGCCATGCTGTTGTGGTGGATCATGCAGGGACAATTTTGGGGGCGTGGGGCGATCCGTCCAAAATTATTTTACCCCGCTCAAGCAGCAAGATGATCCAAGCCTTACCTCTCATTGAAAGCGGTGCGGCGGATCACTTTGGTCTGAGCCAAGCGCAGCTGGCTTTGTCTTGTGCCTCCCATAATGGGGCAAAGGTGCATACGGATATGGTCGCAGCATGGTTGGATCATTTGGGCCTTCAAGAGGCAGATTTGCGCTGTGGCCCACAAATGCCCGATGATCGCGCCGCGCGAGAGGATTTGATCAAATGCGACTGTGCACCAGATCAGGGGCATAATAATTGCTCGGGCAAACATTCAGGATTCTTGACGCTGAACAAACATTTGGGCGGCGGCAGCGAATATATTGAAGCTGATCATCCCGTGCAAAAAGCGGTTCTTGAAGCCTTTGAAGATGTGACAGGCGAAACCAGTGCAGGCTATGGGATTGATGGCTGCTCTGCACCAAATTTTGCCTGCTCCCTTTTGGGGCTTGGTCGGGCGATGGCGCGTTATGCAGGTGCAAACCCTGATGGCGCGACCCGCGAGGCGGCAATGGCAAAACTGCATCGCGCTATGGCCACCCACCCCATTTTGGTTGCGGGTGAAGGGCGCGCCTGCACCGACCTGATGGCGGCGATGGGGGGCCGCGTTGCGGTGAAAACAGGGGCCGAGGCCGTTTTTGTGGCAATCATTCCCGAAAAGAAAATCGGCATTGCCCTGAAAATCGAAGATGGCGGCACCCGCGCCTCAGAAGCCGTAATCACGCAATTGCTGATCGGGGCGGGTGTGTTGGATGCAGCCAGCCCCGTTGCAAAACGCTTAACCTATGGGCCAATCACCAATCGCCGTGATGTTGAAACAGGTTTTATTCGCCCTGTCGCAAGCGTGCGAGATTGGCGATTATCCTAAGCCTTGTGCCGCCTCTTTTGGCAGAAAGATCTCCATCGCTTCGCGCAGATCAGCGCGGCTTAATGGTTTGGGAATGTGATGGTTTACGCCTGCCGCGCTCATCTTAGCGCGGTCATCCTCCATGACATGGGCTGTCATGGCGACAATCGGCACGGGCGGCAGACCTTCGGATTTTTCCAAGGCACGGATATGGGTTGTGGCCTCTATCCCATCCATCTGCGGCATAGAAACATCGGTGAAAATCATATCAGGGCGGCGCGCCTCATACTGCGCGACCAACGCGGCACCCGTGGCGACCAAAACCAAATCAACCCCCAATGGGTCGATCAGTTTGCGAAAAAGCATCTGGTTGGTCGCATTGTCCTCAGCGGCCAGAATATAGGGCAGCGCGGGGGTTTGGTCGGGGGCCTGCTCAATCGGGGCAATCGGCGGTGCATCAACCACAACCTGTGCAGCGGAAAGCGGCAAGGTGACGGTAAATCGGCTGCCGTGACCGAGGGTTGACGTCACCGAAACATCCCCACCCATCAGCGTTACCAAGCTGCGTGTGATCGCCAGACCAAGGCCTGTCCCCTCAAAACGGCGATTATTTTGATCCTCAACCTGATTAAATTCGCCAAAGATATGATCCAACATATCCTCGGCAATACCGATGCCCGTATCCTCGACCCATAGGGTGAGCGCAGGCGTGTTTTCGTCACCCTCAGCGACCCAAGACAGGCCAACACGGACATGGCCCGCTTCGGTAAACTTCACCGCATTTCCCACCAGATTGATCAAAATCTGGCGAATTCGGGCGGGATCCCCATGAATCAGCTTAGGAAAATCTGACTCAATCTCAGTTAAAAGCTTTAAATCGCGTTCTACACAAGACGCCTGCAAAAGCTTGATCACATCCTCGACCAGCGCGATCAGATCAAAATCTGAATTGTGAATCTCAAGGCGATGCGCCTCGATTTTTGAATAATCCAGAACATCGTTAATCACCGCCAAAAGCGCTTGTGCGGAACTTCGGATAGTATCCACGCAGTGGGTTTGCTCGCTGTCTAGTGCCGTATCGCGCAACAACTCCGTCATGCCCATTACGCCATTCATGGGCGTGCGAAACTCGTGGCTCATATTTGCCAGAAATGCCGATTTTGCCCGATTTGCCGCCTCGGCACGATCCCGCGCCTCTCGCAAGCTGGCCTCGCGGCGCATGGTTTGGGTGATGTTCAGCGCCAAGGTCACGATGTCACCCTCGGGCGTATGTCGATCAACAAGTCGGATATAGGCCCCGTTCCAAAGCCGCAGAACTTGGTCAGGGATAATGGGCTGACACCACCGATCAAGCATCTTGGCGACCCAATCACTGGGGGGCACCCCCTCAAGATCTACCAGACCCTCATCAGCGGCCACCTTCAAAACGGCCGCATATTCGGCGCCTGGCCCCACATCAACCACGCCATCAAAGGCGCCTAAAAATGCGGGATTTGCCGCGACCATGCGCCAATCGCTATCAAACACCGCAAAGCCATCGGTGATTGCGCGCAGTGAATCCCAAAGGCGGCGTTCGGCTATCTCAGCTTTGGATGTGACAAGTTCCAACTTGGCCTCCACCCGTTCAGCCCGCCCCTCAAGCTGCTGTTCCCGCGCGCGTTGTGCGATGACCTGATGGCTTAAATGGTCGGCGTGCTGGGCCAGTTTGCGATGCGCCGCGTAAAGTTCCTCTGATCGTTGGGCAAGCAACCGTTCCGCCTGAAGGCGCAAGCGCCGTTCCTGCGTCAGGCTTTTATCCATCCCGAATCCGTAGATCGTCACCGCTTTGCCCTCATGGATCTCTAGGCCAATCTCGCAAATCAGAGTGAACAGAATGTTAAAAAGCCCGCCCCCCATAAGGGGAGGCGGGTCAGGAATTCCTAAATATCTGGCGTAGATTAATGGGCGCTAAAGCGAAGCGGGCGCACCTGCTGGAACAACCCAGTCGCTTTGAGTGCGTCAACCGCAGCAACGGGGGGTTGTTCGTCCAGATACAGCATCGCAATCGCCTGATGCCCTTTTGAGGCACGGCCCAAGGTAAAATTAGCGATGTTGACGTTCATCTCAGCCATCGTGCGGCCCAATGTGCCGATGATGCCTGGAACGTCCTCATTGGTGGTATAGAGCATGTGTTCACCGATCTCGGCATCAATGTTGATGCCTTTGATCTGAATGAAGCGTGGCTTGCCATCCGAGAACACCGTGCCTGCAATAGACCGCTCTTTCGAGGCTGATTTCACATTGAGGCGAATATAGCCATCAAACACACCTGATTTATCCTGTGTGACAGTCGACAATTCAATCCCGCGCTCTTTGGCGATAATCGGTGCGGACACCATATTCACGTCAGGGTTGGTCGCCTTCATGACACCTGCAATCGCGCCACAATTCAGCGCCTTGAGGTTCATATCTTTGACAACGCCATTATAGGTGATCTCGATTGTCTCAATCGCGTCTTCGGTCAACTGACCGACAAAACTGCCCAAATGCTCGGCCAACTTCAACCATGGCCCCATGACACGCGCTTCTTCCGCTGTCACAGAGGGCATGTTCAGCGCGTTGGTTACGGCACCTGTCAGCAGGTAATCCGCCATTTGTTCGGCCACTTGCAGCGCCACATTTTCCTGTGCCTCGGTCGTGGCAGCGCCCAAATGCGGGGTCACGACCACGTTTTCAAGATTGAACAATGGGTTCTCGGTTGCAGGTTCTTCTTTGAAAACGTCAAAGGCGGCGCCTGCCACATGGCCTGATTTAATCAATTCAGCCAAAGCAGCCTCATCCACCAAACCACCGCGGGCGCAGTTGATGATGCGCACCCCTTTCTTGGTTTTGGCCAAATTTTCAGCCGATAGGATATTTGCCGTCTTTTCGGTGAAGGGCACATGCAGCGTGATGAAATCAGCGCGCGCCAACAGCTCGTCCAGTTCTACCTTGGTGACACCGATTTGCGTGGCGCGTTCTTCAGAGAGGAACGGGTCATAAGCCACAACCTTCATCTTGAGGCCAAGCGCACGTGAGCAGACGATCGCCCCAATATTGCCCGCGCCAATAACGCCCAAGGTTTTGCCTGTCAGCTCAACCCCCATAAAGCGGGATTTCTCCCATTTGCCCGCATGGGTCGAGGCGTTGGCCTCGGGGATTTGGCGCGCAACGGCAAACATCATCGCAACCGCATGCTCTGCGGTGGTGATGGAGTTGCCGAACGGCGTATTCATCACGATGATGCCTTTTTTCGAGGCTTCGGGGATATCCACATTATCTACGCCGATCCCTGCGCGGCCAATGACCTTTAGGTTATCGGCAGCCGCGATGATCTTTTCCGTAACTTTGGTCGCAGAACGAATTGCCAAACCATCATATTGGCCGATGACCTCAAGCAGCTTGTCTTTGTCTTTGCCAATGCTTGGGTCAAAGGTCACATCAATGCCGCGATCTTTGAAAATCTGAACGGCTGCATCCGAGAGTTTATCGGAAATCAATACTTTAGGAGCCATGATAGGGCCTCATATGTTCGAAATGGGAAAGGGTCTGGCCGCAGGGATCACACCCGCATTGCGGCCAGAAAAAGGGGTTTAAGCCGCAGCAGAAAGCGCCGCGATTTCGGTTTCAAACGCCCAATCAAGCCATGGCAGCATGGCTTCGATATCGGCGGTTTCCACCGTGGCACCGCACCAAATACGCAGACCCGCAGGTGCGTCTCGGTAGGCCCCGATATCGAGCGCGATACCTTCGCCTTCGAGACGTTTTGCAACCGCCTTGGCGAAGGCTGCGCCATCCGTAATGCGCGGATCCGTGAATTTCAGGCAAACGCTGGTGTTCGAGCGTGTCGCGGGATCTTCGGCCAGATTGTCAATCCAATCGCGAGACGCGCAGAAATCGAAAATCGCCTGCGCGTTCGCGTTGGCCCGTGCCATCAAGGCAGGCAATCCACCGATGGATTTGGCCCAATCAAGCGCGACCAAATAATCTTCAACGGCGAGCATGGACGGGGTGTTGATCGTTTCCCCCTTAAAGATGCCCTCAATCAATTCGCCGCCTTTTGTCATGCGGAAAATCTTGGGCAACGGCCATGCAGGTGTGTAGCTTTCAAGCCGCTCAACCGCGCGCGGGCTGAGGATCAACATGCCATGGGCAGCCTCACCGCCCATGACCTTCTGCCAAGAGAAGGTGGTGACATCGAGCTTGTCCCATGGCAAATCCTGCGCAAAGGCCGCCGAGGTTGCATCGCAAATGGTCAAGCCTGCGCGATTGGCAGGGATCATGTCGCCATTGGGCATCTTTACACCCGAGGTCGTGCCGTTCCATGTGAACACAACATCCGTGTCATAATCGACCGCGCCCATGTCAACGATCTGGCCATAATCGGCGTTCAGAACAGTCGCATCGAGTTTCAGTTGTTTGACAACATCACTGACCCAACCTGCACCGAAGCTTTCCCAAGCGACCATTGTGCAGGGGCGCGCACCCAAGAGCGACCACATGGCCATCTCAACCGCGCCTGTGTCAGAAGCGGGCACGATGCCAATGCGATAGTCAGCAGGCACGCCCAGAATTTCACGAGTCTGGTCAATCGCGGCAGCAAGCTTTGCCTTGCCAATCGCAGCGCGGTGCGACCGACCCAAAGGGGCGTCAGCCAGTTTATCCAATGTCCAGACGGGGGGTTTGGCGCAGGGGCCAGACGAAAAACGCGGATTAGCCGGCCGCGTTGCCGGAGTGGTCAAAGCCATGATGTGATACCCTCACAGATATATGCCCCTCGTTGGGGAGGGGTGTCCCATCTGCGCTGCTATACCTATGTTGCACGGCGCGCAAGTCGGAAAATAAATCAAAAGAGTCGCAGTTGATGACTGGCTCAAACGGCCAAAGGCGGAGATGCGCAGCGCAAAAATAAACAAGTAACCCAATGTCTTTAAATTGTGACAATCATATGTCAGATTTAATTTACAGGTTTTCCTTGCGCCAACGGGGTATTTCGCGCTAAAGATGAGTGGTAAATGCTTATTCACGCCTTGGGTGCAAAGTGGAAGATTTCTCACAAACACGCCAGTTCAGCCTCAAGGATTTTGTGCCTTTTCAAATGGCTGTCATCGCAAGCGCCCTGTTTCAGAACCTGATGCGGGATGCAGATTTACAGGTTCCAGAATGGCGCATCATGATGGCTTTGCCTGAGAATCAACCCTGTTCCTCGCATGATCTGTGCATTTTGACCGCGATGGATGCCGCACGGGTCAGCCGCGCACAGCGCCGCCTCGAAGATCTCGATATGATCAATGTTTCGACCGATGCAGTGGATCGCCGCCGTTTGGTGGTGCGCCTGTCCGAAAAAGGGAATGAGGAAATCCGCCGCCTTCAAGCCGCCGCTCTAGAAGCGGAAACCGATCTTCTAGACCGCCTCGGCCCAGATGAACGCGCCCAATTGCGCACAGTCGTCTCTGATCTTTACGCGCGCGGCTAATCAGCCAAGATTTGCTGCAACAGCCGCCCGTCTGGCCGCTCCAATTCCTCGATCACATCGAAGTGATGCAAGCCCGCTAGATGCATCGCTTCAATTTCAACACCAGCGCCATACCAAATATTCGCCAAAAGATCATTTTGACGGATGAATTCGGGCCGCTCATCGCCCCCCACGGCGGCAACGAATCGCGCGGTCTTTCGCGGCAGCAACAATGCGGGGCTTTCCCGCATGGCTTCCTCTAAGGTCAAACGCAGGTCTTGGTTGATTTCTGTGTTCAGCAAAGGCCGTAAATCATGCACGCCCGAGATTGACATCACCTGAACCACGCGAGAGGCGACCGCGTCAGGCAAAACGCCTTCGCACATCATGCGAGTGGCTAAATGCCCGCCTGCCGAATGGCCCGTGATTCGGATTGGCCCTTCCACCAAACCCGCCGCATGGCAAACAGCGCGCATCATTTCATCGGTGATTTGAGCAATCCGCGCCTCGGGTGCGAGTGTGTATGACGGCAGGGCCACGGCTTGCCCCGCGTCTCGCAGGGCGCGGGCCAAATGGCTAAATTCGCGCGGCGAGAACCGCCGCCAATAGCCACCGTGAATAAAAATAGTCAGACCTTTGGGCGCGCCATCAGGCATGAATAGATCAAAATACTGGCGCGGGCCTGTCCCATAGTGATGCGTGACCGGCGGATAGGTCGCGCGAAAACTGGCTGCGGCTTCTGTCCAACGTGTGATGAACCCATCTGCATCGGGGATATAGGCCCCGTTTTGATAGGCATCATCGAAATCTGTAATCTTAACCATGGCCGCCTCGTCTGCGTGAATTCGCCTCACTTTTGCACAGGATAAGAAATTGGCAAGGGCAAGCACTAGTTGCGAGTCATTCGCAACTTCTTGACTTTTTGCGAATGATTATCAATATCATCTTTGTGGCGGCAATGATGGCCCGCAAGGGCCTATGTCTTTCGATATTGGAGAAGCTTTCATGCGTTTCCTACGCATTTTGACAGTGATGCTGCTGCCCGTTCTGGCCGCACCCGCCCTTGCGCAATCTGCACCCATCAAAGTGGTCGCTACCACAGGGATGATCGCAGATGCCGCCAGTCAGATCGGGGGGGATTTGATCGAATTAAAGACCCTCATGGGTGCGGGCGTTGATCCGCATTCTTTTCGGCAAACCCGTTCGGATATTCTGGCATTAATGAATGCGGATCTAATCCTATGGAATGGGCTTTATCTTGAGGCGCAACTTGAGCCGCTCCTGCTTGATCTTGGGCAATCCCGCACTGTTGTCGCGGTGGCAGAGGCTATCCCACAAGACAGATTGCGCAGTCATCCAGAGTATGAGGATCGATTTGACCCCCATGTCTGGATGGATCCGACCCTATGGCGCACAGTTGTTTTAGCCGTGCGCAATGCATTGAGTGCGTCATATCCCGAAGGCGCTGCCATTTTCGAAGCGAATGCCGCACAGCATTTGGCCGAAATTGATCGCCTAGCCGCCTATGCCCAAAGCAGCCTCTCAAGCGTTCCCGAAGCAGCACGGGTTCTGGTCACAGCCCATGATGCCTTTGGCTATTTTGGCCGCGCTTTTGATTTCGAGGTTTTGGGCATCCAAGGCATCTCGACCGCATCAGAAGCAGGGCTTTTGCAAATCTCAACCTTGGTCGACACGCTGGTGGCGCGCCAAATTGGGGCCATCTTTGTTGAAAGCTCTGTATCTGACCGCAATATTCGCGCCCTCCAAGAAGGTGCGGCTGCCCAAGGTCACGCGGTCGCCATCGGGGGCGAGCTTTTTTCAGACGCGATGGGGCCAGAAGGCAGCTATGAAGGCACCTATATCGGGATGTTGGATCATAACATCACCACCATCACCCGCGCCCTTGGGGGCACAGCCCCTGAAGGTGGGATGAATGGCGCGTTAACCCCTTAGCGGCAAGGAATTGGCCATGTTACGGCTTCATCAGAACGACCAACCCCTCGATCCGCAAAGCCCGCTGGCCATACGCGGCCTCAGCGTCAGCTATGGGGAAAAGCCCGCGCTTTTCTCGGTCGATCTTACGGTGGCGCCCCGCTCAATGACGGCCATCATCGGGCCAAATGGCGCGGGCAAATCGACCTTACTTAAAGCGGCGCTGGGGGTCGTTCCGCGTCTCTCGGGGCAAGTATCGATTTTCGGACGCGCTCTGGCCTCTGAACGCCACCGCATTGCCTATGTGCCACAGCGCGCCAGTGTCGATTGGGATTTTCCTGCGAGTGTGCGCGATGTGGTCTTGATGGGCCTCTATGGGAAAATAGGGCTTCTGCGCCGTATCAGCCGTGACGATCAGGCCATAGCCGAGGATGCTTTGGCACGGGTCGGGATGCAGGACTTTGCCCATCGTCAAATCGGCCAGTTGTCAGGTGGACAGCAACAGCGGGTCTTTCTGGCCCGCGCCTTGGCCCAGAATGCTGATCTTTACCTTTTGGACGAGCCTTTTGCAGGCGTAGATGCAGCGACCGAAGCGGCCATCATTGCCGTTCTCAAAAAGCTGAAAGATGAGGGAAAAACGGTTGTTGCGGTGCATCATGATCTTTCAACTGTAACCGCATATTTTGACCATGTCGCGATGATCAACACACGCCTCATTGCAGAAGGGCCTGTGGCCCAAGCCTTTACCACCGCACATTTGCAAGAGGCCTATGGCGGGCGATTGGCGACAGCGCAAATCGATCGATTGCGGGAAGCGGGTCACTATTAGACATGGGTATCATGGCCTTCACACTGACCTATAATGTCGCTTTGGTCATGTTTGGCGCAGGCGTTTTGGGCGTTGCCGCAGGGGTGACAGGAACATTTATGTTTCTGCGCAAACGCGCCTTGCTATCGGACGCGATCAGCCACGCCACCCTACCTGGCCTCTGCGGGGGGTTTATGGTGATGGTCGCCTTAGGCGGCACTGGGCGCGCATTAGAGGGCTTATTGCTTGGCTCTGCGATCAGCGCGGCACTTGGCCTATTGGCAGTTAATTTCCTGAAATCCCGAACAAGATTATCCGAGGACGCCGCAATTGGGGCGGTCTTGTCGAGCTTCTTTGGGTTGGGGGTCGTCATGTTGACCCTGATCCAAAACATGAGCGCGGGCCGCCAAGCAGGCTTAGACCAACTTTTACTCGGCTCAACCGCTGCAATGCTGCGTGAAGATGCTGAAATGATTGCAATCGGGGCAGCGTTGGTTTTCATGGTGGGTCTTGTTCTGCATCGGGCGATGACCCTCACGGCGTTCGATGAAAACTTTGCCCGCGCGTTGGGATTGAACGTGCCCCTGATTGATGCGGCGGCCATGGCATTGGTTTTAGCCGTAACCGTTGCGGGGTTGAAAATCGTGGGTCTGATTTTGATCGTTGCCTTGCTGATCATCCCCCCTGTCACCGCGCGTCTCTGGAGCAACCGCGCCGCCTATATCTGGCCCATTGCGGGCGCAATTGGCGGGGCATCGGGCCTGATTGGCGCAGGCCTTTCAAGCCTTGCCCCCGATTTGCCCACTGGCGCCATTATCGTTTTGGTGGCAGCCGGATTTTTTCTCATTTCGCTTTTGGTTGCGCCCGCACGCGGGGTCTTGGCCTCCGCGATGCGGCACCGCAAATTTCAACGCCGCGTGCATCGCAGACAGGGCTTGCTTGCCTTGGCCCAAGGCTATCGCATACTGGAGCCCTATACCCGCAAGCTTCTACAGCGCGAAGGTTATGTGCGTGCCGATGGGGTGATGACCGAACGCGGCCAGTCTGCAGCCATAGCAGCACAGCGCGATGAGGCGCGTCTGGCCTATTTGCGCAGCAAACCCGATTATGCCGAATTTCTGTCGCGCCATGACGGGTTGAGCGACCTATCCCGCGCCTTCACCCGCGATGAGTTAGCCCATATCGACACAAGATTGGAGGACGCGTCATGAGCGGCGCTGAATTCGTGCCCCTTTCGCTTCCGCCGATTCTCATCGGCATTTTGGCGGCAATCGCCTGCGCCCTGCCTGGAAATTTTTTGGTGCTGCGCAAGCAGGCCTTGATTGGCGATGCCATCAGCCATGTGGTTCTGCCAGGGATCGTGCTGGCCTTTTTGGTGACACAAGCCCTAGACGCTTGGGCGATGCTTTTGGGTGCAGGTGCTGCGGCCCTTTTCGCAGTCGTGATGATTGATGTGATCAAACGTGTCTCGCGCATTGAGGTGGGCGCAATCATGGGTGTGGTCTTCACCACCTTATTTGCGCTTGGTGTTTTACTTCTCGAGCAAAGCAGCGCGTCTTCGGTTCATTTGGATGTCGAACACGCTCTGATGGGAAACCTTGAAAGCCTGATCTGGCTTGAGGCGCCGGGATGGGCCTCGCTGCTTGATCCTGTGGCGCTTGCTGGCCTGCCACCAGAACTGCCCCGTCTGGCCCTGACTTTGGTGCTGATTGTGGTGCTTTTAATCATCTTTTGGCGGCCTTTGACCCTATCAACCTTTGATGAAGGCTATGCCGAAAGCCTTGGCTTACCCGTGCGCGCCATTAGTCTTGGCCTTGTGATGGTCGCGGCTTTGGCCGCCGTCACGGCCTTTGATGCCGTGGGCTCTATCATCGTGATCGCAATGTTCATATGCCCCGCCGCCGCCGCACGTTTGATGACGGATCGTTTGCGCAGTCAAATTATGTGGAGCGTGGGTTTTGCCACGCTCTCGGCAAGTTTGGGATATGTTTTGGCGGGATATGGCCCGCTTTGGATCGGCCTCGAGAACTCCGTCAGCGCCGCAGGTATGATTGCGGCAGTTTCGGGATTGATCTTGGCGCTTACCGCCGTGTTCGGCCCAAAACGGCGCGCAGCCACCGCCTAAGCCTAAGACAGTTTGCCGCCGCTTTCCCGAGGCAGACAGTCGCTTTCACCCTTGAGTTGCAGGGCCCCAAAGGTTACACCGATCTCGCTTCGGTCTCAGTGTTGGTGACAACATTGGGTGAAAAGGGAACGCGGTGTAAATCCGCGACTGCCCCCGCAACTGTAAGCGGCGAGTGCGATTGGCATATGCCACTGCGGCCCCAGATGGGCCACGGGAAGGCCCGATCAAACAACGACCCGCGAGTCAGGAGACCTGCCGAGGTGATCACCCTGTCCAAGCGCGGTGGGCGCAGCGGGCAACGGACAATTCCGTAGTGGTGGCACAAATCGCCGTCTGCGGAAGGGCCAACCCTCCAATGACCATTCACTTTTGCGCAAGGCATGTGCCTTGCCACCCATTCGTAATTGGAGAGCAAAAATGCGCCCCTCTTCCACTCTGAGCCTCGCCGCGCTGTGCGCAGGTCTCGCCGCCACACCCTTGGCCGCACAAAATGTATTCACCCTTGATGAACTGGTCTTTTCCGCAAGCCTCACCGATGTCGCGCGGGATCGGACGGGGGTTAGAGTGAGTCGCTTAACCGCGCGCGACTTGGCCAATGGAGGTCGTCTGCAATTCTCTGAATTTCTCGAAACGCTGGCCGGTGTCAACGTAACGCAATCAGGCCCCATCGGAACCAGCGCAACCCTCCGCATTCGTGGTTTGGACAGCAAATATATCCCTGTCCGGATCAATGGAATTGACGTGACAGATCCGTCCTCAACGCAGACGCAATTTGACTTTGGAAAGTTGACCTCTTCCGGCATCGCCTCGGCTGAGGTTCTCTACGGATCACAGTCTGCAATTCTTGGTTCTGGGGCCATTGGCGGCGCGGTTAACATCACGACAGTCGATGCGCCTGACGAAATTGGCAGCGAAATTGGTTACAATCTTGAGGTGGGCAGCTTCGAAACAATGCGCACAGGTTTGACTTATGGAACCCGATTTGAGCGCGGGTTCTTAGCCGTGAGCCTGAGCAATACAAATACAGAAGGCTATTCAGCCGCAGATGAGAACGCAGGCAACGCGGAGGCGGATGGATTTGAATCGATCGACTTGAGCCTGCGCGGCGAGTATCAGGCGACAGATACTCTAACATTTGGCGCCAGTGTTTTGGCGCAGAATGCCAATTTTGAATTTGACGCATCGGGCGGTGTTGGTGGGGACGCTGCACGTTTCAGCGAGTATGAACTGCTCGCAGCGCGTCTTTTTGCGCTCGCTGATTTTGGCAGCAGCACCCATGAATTTGGAATTGAAGCCTCGCGCACAACCCGCACTGATCCCTCTGCGCCCGCTGGACGGCGCTTCTTGTTTGAGGGGCAGCGCGAGAAGCTAACCTATTTGGGGGTGCAATCGCTAGACAATGGTGACACGATCAGCTTTGGCGCGGAGGCCATGACGGAGCGGTATTTTTCTACCGATAATACAAGCCCCATCCACGCCGATTACGAAAGCAATTCTGTTTTTACAGAATGGCTCACCTCACCCCTGACAGACCTTGATATCTCAATCTCTGCGCGGTTGACCGACAATTCCGACTATGGGTCAAAAACCACTGGTCGCGTTGCGATTGCATGGCAAGCGGGCCCATCAAGCCTTCTGCGCGCCTCCCTTAGCACGGGATTCCGCGCACCTTCATTAAACGAGCTATATGGGCCATTTGGCGCGAACGCCGCCTTGCAGCCAGAAACCAGTCAATCCGCTGAAATCGGATTTGAACACGTGATGGGCAGAGTAACCTTTGAAGCAGGGCTGTTTCAGACCCGCATTACGGATTTGATCCAATATACCACAGGTTATAACCAAGTGCCTGGAACAAGTCGCACCGATGGGTATCAGTTGGGCCTCTCTTACATCTTCCTGAATGATGCAGAAATTGATCTGAATTATACATCCACAGATGCCCGCGCGGCAGATGGCGCAAGGCTCGCCCGCGTGCCGCGCCATGATGTATCGTTGAGCGCGTCCACGCCCTTGGGGCAACGAACCACTGCGGGCCTGTCGCTGCAATCAGTCTCTGATCGCCTTGATACGACAACACCGCTTGAAGACTACACAGTTCTCAACGCTAACCTGACCTATACCTTGGCCAATGGTGCTGATCTGTTCATGCGCATTGATAACCTAACAGATGAGCAATACCAAACCACCCGCGGTTACGGTGCTTCCGACCGCGCATTTTATATCGGGGTTCGTGGCACGTTTTAGGCTCATATCGCTTTGCATGGCGGCGCTGATGGTTACCAGTGCCGCCGATGCCCAAACCGCACCTTTGCGTGTGGTGTCTATGAACCTTTGTACCGATCAACTGGCCATGATGCTTGCCGATGAGGGGCAGTTGATCTCGGTGTCCGATATTGCGACCGATCCCAATATGTCACCTATGGCAGAGGCGGCGCGGGCCTATCCCATCAACCACGGGCAGGCAGAGGAAATCTTCCTCATGCGCCCTGATCTGGTTGTGGCGGGGCGATATTCCGATCCTGTGGTCTTGGATATGCTGCGCCGCCTTGGCATTGCCACAGCGCAGATTGATATTGTCTCCAATCTTGATCAGGTCAGCGACCGCATTCGCGAGATGGGGGAAATTCTTCACCAAACTGCCCGCGCGGGCGAGTTGGCAGATGCATTCGAGGCAGATTTGGCACGATTGCGCGCGGCCCCGACTGGCCCGCGTGCAGCGTTTTACTACCCCAACAGCTATAGCCTTGGCACAGGCACGCTCAGCCATGAAATCATCACGATTGCAGGGTTTCGTCACATTGCCGAAGAAATGGGGCGCAGCCGATCAGGGCGGCTTGATCTGGAATTGTTAACATTGGCGCAGCCCGATCTGATCATCCATGCCGAGCTTTATTCAGGCAACTCCCGTTCCGAAGAGGTCATGTCACATCCCGCCCTCGCCCATCTTGGCGCGATGCGCACGCAATCCAATGCGGATTGGGTCTGTGGCACCCCTGTCGTCCTGCGCGCGATCCAAGATTTGCGCGCCCTTCGCGCGAGGATGGAGGGATGAGCGGGGTGTCGCAAAAACTGCTTTTCACAGGTCTTGGCCTGATGGTGGGGCTTTTGACTTTAGCCTCGCTCTTGATCGGCCCCGCTGGGTTTTCTATTGCCGATAGCCTTGCCGCACTCTTCGACGGCACAGGCGATGCTGTCAGCCTTGTGATGCAAGAAATCCGCCTGCCGCGCGCCTTACTTGCGATCATGGTTGGGATAAGTTTGGGGCTATCAGGGGCGGCCTTGCAGGGCTATCTGCGCAATCCCTTGGCCGAACCTGGATTGATTGGTGTATCCTCTTCGGCCGCATTGGGGGCAGTGGTCACTTTGCAAACGGGTCTGGCCGCACAGGTGATGTTTGCTTTGCCGTTTTTTGGCCTGTTCGGGGCAGGCGTTGCCGTGGTGCTGCTGCTGCTTTTGGCGGGACCACGGGGTGGGTCACTTACCCTTATCCTTGCGGGGATCGCAATCAGCGCGTTAGCTGCGGCCCTGACGTCACTTGTGTTGAACCTGTCGCCAAACCCTTTTGCAACGTCTGAAATCGTCTTTTGGATGTTGGGATCATTGGCAGATCGCAGCTTTTCTCATATCACCATTGCCCTGCCCTTTATGGTGTTGGGGTGGATATTAATCTTGTCCGCGTCACGCGGGTTAGATGCGCTGATCTTGGGCGAAGATGCGGCCGCATCTTTGGGCATCAACCTGACCCGCTTGCGGTGGGTTTTGGTCTTGGGGGTCGCAGCCTGCACAGGGGCGGCAACATCCGTGGTTGGGGCGATTGGATTTGTTGGTCTTGTTGTCCCGCATATCCTTAGGCCATTTGTGGGCGCACGCCCCTCACGGCTTTTGCCCGCATCCGCGCTTGGCGGCGCGGCACTTGTCTTGGCCGCCGATATCGCCGCGCGCATCATCTTACCTGATCGTGACCTAAAATTGGGTGTGGTCATGGCCATCATCGGCGCACCCGTTTTCCTGCATTTGATCTATCGCACAAGGCGGGCCGAGCTATGACCACATCATGTCTCAGCTTGCAGGATTTCACTGTCCATCGCGGGGAATGTCCCGTTGTGGATCAGGTCAGCACTGAATTGCGGGCAGGCGATTTGGTTGGCCTGATTGGCCCCAATGGCGCAGGAAAGACCACCTTGATGCGTGGCGCGCTTGGACTTTTGCCCCATCAAGGCCACTCATCGCTGAGCGCATTGCCCGCCAATGCGCGCGCCCGTGCTGTCGCATGGCTGCCGCAAACCCGCGAAATTGCATGGCCTGTATCAGTGGAAACCTTGGTCATGCTGGGCCGCGTTCCACATTTAGGCGCGGGGCAATCCCCACGGGCCGAAGATCACGCCGCAGTCTCTGACGCCTTGGCCGCAATGGATTTGACGGGGTTTGCCACCCGCCCTGCCACGGCGCTGTCAGGCGGTGAGCAGGCACGCGTGCTTATGGCGCGGGCACTTGCACAAAACTGCCCGCTGATCATGGCCGATGAACCCGTTGCAGGGCTTGATCCGCGTCACCAGATTGCCACGCTGGCGCATCTGCAAAGCCTGACGCAAAGCGGCAAGGCCGCGCTGGTCTCGCTGCATGATCTGGGCCTTGCGGCGCGGTTTTGTGATCGATTGATTCTCATGGATCGCGGCCAAAAAATTGCCGAAGGCCCGCCCGAGGATGTGTTGACCGAAGATCATCTTCGCAGCGTTTTCGGCATCACCGCGCATATCACCCAATCAGAACAGGGCCTGATCTTCCAAGCCTTGGAGGTTGTCGAATGACCGCGACCCTGACTCATCCATGGCTGATTTGGGATCTCGGCAAACCGCATGCCTGTCTCAGCTTTGCCCCCTATCGGGGCGGTTTCGTCTCTGCCCAACAGATTGCGTGGCGCGAGGTGCGCAATGCCGATTTGCCGCCCGATTTTGATGTGATCTCGTGGTTGGAGGGCCAAGTTAATGAGAGACTTGACCACGCGGATCAGGCAATTGCGATGCTAACTTCGCGTGATATCCGCTTTCACCATTTTGACACGGCAGTGGTTGGTCAGACAAAAGTAGAGGCATTGGTGACCCTTGGCCTTTCAAATGCCGAACGCATCGGCCACCGCCGCCTTGCCTGCCCTGAAGAGTATGGCACGATCAACATTGCTGCCCGTCTCAATCAGTGCCTAAGCGAAACCGCGATGATTGAAGCACTGACCATCATGGCCGAGGCGCGCACAGCCGCCGTCATGGAGGCGCGCTATGAGGTCATGGTCAGCGGCGCGCCCGTCATTGCCACAGGAACAGGCACGGATTGCCTGACCTTGGCCTGCGTCCAAGGCGAAGATCGGCACCACGCCCATGCAGGACTGCACACAGAAATCGGTCACGCATTGGGACGCGTGGTTTATGATGCTGTGCGGACAGCCTGCGACACCTATCTCAGCGAAGAGGCAACGGCATGATCGAATTACTTCTCAAAGGCGGCCCAATCCTTATGTTGATTGCAGCGCTTTCTGTGATCAGCCTTGCGGTCATCCTGTGGAAGATCAGTCAGCTTTTGTGCCTTGGCGCGCTTCGCTCAGGGCAAAACACCGATGCGGCAATCTCGCGGTGGTGCGCAGGTGAGGATGTCAGCGCCGTGCTTGCGGCGCGCAGCGGGATGCGCGCAGAATTTGCCCGTGATGCGATCCGCCTGCGCGAAAGCGCCGACTGGGATGAAAGCAGCCGAAAGGAAGAAATTGCCCGCATCGCCCGCGCGCGGCTTCAAGAGATCAGCGCAGGGTTGCGTGCCTTGGAACTGGTTGTGACGATTGCGCCACTATTGGGCCTGTTGGGCACGGTTTTGGGCATGATTGACGCGTTCCAAGCCCTTCAGCTTGAGGGCGGGAATGCCGACCCTGCCACGCTTGCAGGGGGGATTTGGGCCGCCCTTTTAACCACCGCCGCAGGCATGGCCGTGGCGATCCCAGTTGCGATGTGCCTGACATGGTTCGACACCATCCATGACAAAATGCGCCACAGCTTTGAAGATATAGCCACGCGTATTTTTGCAATCAAAGGCCCCGCGGCATGAGGTTAGACTTTCACCAACCCCGCATCGGCAGACGCAAGGCTAGCCTTGCGCCGATGATTGATGTGGTGTTCCTGTTGTTGATTTTTTTCATGCTCGCCGCACAAATGGGCCGCGACAGCACCGTATCTATGCGTCCCGCCACGCCCAACGCAAGCACCACCGTGATTTATGAAGGCCCACCGCGTTTGGTTACACTCGGGGCCGATCATCTAATGCTCAATGGGCAGGTCATAGATGCCGCTGATCTCATCCCCGCATTGCACAACCTGATCCAAGAAGATGGATCAGAAGCCGCACAAAAAATCATTCTGCGTCCTGAGGCGGGTGCAACAGTTCAACAGTTGTTATCCTTGATGGCCGCGTTGCGGGCGGGCGGTTTAGACAATCTTGCGGTGATTGAATGAGACTTATCCCCCCACAAAGCCGCAGCAGACGACACTTGGCCGATCTTGATATGGTGCCGATGATCAATGTCGTCTTTTTGCTTTTGATCTTCTTTCTCACCAGCGCAACCTTACGCGCTAAGCCGCCTGTGGAACTGACCCTGCCCGTGTCACCCTTAGCCGAAGCGTCAGATCCCGCGCGTGATGCGGTGCTGTATATCGCGGCGGATGGTTTGTGGCACTACGGTGCCGAACAGGGCCGCGAGGCAGTGTTGGCGGAACTTCAATCGGCTCTGTTACGGGATGCAGAGACTGAATTTACCCTGAAACTTGCGCTGGATGCCACCTTACCCGCCCAAGATCTGGCGCGCGCTTTGGCGGATTTTTCCGCGATTGGTGTGGGGCGTGTCGACCTCATCACCCGCGCAGGGGGTGCCCCATGATCCGACTTGGCGCGCAAATATTTGGGTTTCTTACCCTATCGCTTGGGCTGCATCTGGGTGCTGCCACTTGGATTGGCGCAGGGGCGCCGCAAAACATGGTCGGGGATGAAGCAGCAGGCGATCACGGGCATGCGCAACTGTCGCTTTCCGCGGCCCCGCAAGATTTGGCGGCCCTTGTTGATCAATGGTCACGGCCGCCCGAACACAGCCAAGTCATACCAGACGTTCCACCGATGGCTGCCCCACTTGCGCCCATGCGCCCAGAAATTGCACCGCTTGCACCGCCAAACCTAACCGAACGCCGTCCTGAATTGGCACCGCAACTGCAAGAGGCGGCACCCGCGCTGGAACCTGAGGTTCCAAACGCGCCAACGCCCACCGCCCCCGCACCGCGCCCTGCAACACGCGCAAGCGGTGGGGCCGAGGCCGCGCCAACCACCACAACCGCCGCCACAAACAGCGAAGATCAGGATGTGATCATGCGCTTGATGTCCCATTGGGGCAGCGGAATTTTACGTCAATTAGAACGCAGCCCTAGCCGCCCACGCGGGCGCGGCGCGGCAACCTTGCGGCTTGTGATTGATGCCGATGGCCGCCTTCATGATGTTCGAATTCTAGCGGGCACGGGCCAAGCTGATTTGGACACAGCCCTCTTGGCTTTTGTGGCAGAGGCAAGCCCATATCCACCCGCCCCAGATGGGATTAGCGCCGCACGATTTAATTTCGATCTGCCCTTGCGCCTGCGCTAGCCCGCCGCGCTGTGCAACGGGGCAAAACGGCCTATGTTTTGTCACGACAGCTCACGGGTGAATTATGCTATTAGAACTGCGCAATGTCTCAAAATCCTTTGAGAGCGGTGAAGGTCGGGTCACTGTCTTAAACGACCTGTCCTTACAACTGGGCGCAGGCCAGAGCCTTGCATTGACGGGGGAAAGCGGGGCGGGAAAGTCTACCCTGCTTCACTTGGTGGCAGGTCTAGAACGGCCCGATCACGGCGAAATTCTGATCAAGGGCCAAGATATTACGAAATTGGATGATGGGGGCTTGGCCGCCATTCGGCGTCAGTCGATTGGTCTGGTCTTTCAACAGTTCAACCTGATCCCCGCTTTGACCATTGGTGACAACCTTTCCTTTCAAGCGCGGCTCGCGGGTCGATATGATCGCGATTGGATCGCGCATCTGTCACAAAACCTAGGCTTAGAGACGCTTTTGGCGCGCTATCCAGAGGAGATTTCAGGCGGACAACAACAGCGCGTTGCCGTTGGCCGTGCCTTGGCACTGCGCCCTGACCTTATCCTTGCGGATGAGCCCACGGGAAACCTTGACGAAGAAAATGGCCAAGCGGTGCTGTCACTTTTTTTACGACTGATCGCGGAAAGCGGGGCGGGTCTTTTGATGGTCACCCATTCGGCGCGCATTGCCGCCGCCTGCGAGACGCGCCGACATCTCTCACGCGGGCAGTTGCAGGCATTCGATCCATGAACCGCGCCTTGATCCTGACCACCCTATCGGCACTTTTGGGCCATTGGCGCAGACATCCTTTGCAGGTTTTTGCGCTGATTGCGGGGCTTGCACTGGCAACGGCACTGTGGTCGGGGGTTCAGGCCCTCAACGCTGAAGCGCGCGCAAGCTATGCCCGCGCCGCGAATTTATTGGGACAAGATCAATTTGACCGCATCTTGCGCCAAGATGGCCGCGCTATGGATCAAGCGATCTTTTCCGAATTGCGCCGCGCGGGCTATCTTGTTTCACCGCTTCTTGAGGCACGGCTTGGCTCTGGCCCGAATGCCTTACGTGTGCTTGGGATTGACCCTCTAACCTTGCCAGTCGCAGCACTTCCCGAACGGCTGCAATCTGGCAGCATCCCCGTGACGGATATTCTTCTGGGCGGTCAGGTGTTGATGACATCAGACACGGCATCCCGCGGCCTGCCCCCTGATTTGACCGAACACGCGCGCACAATCTTGGCCAATGCCAGCTATGATGACACGCTCGCAACGGGCTTGGTCATCGGCGACATCGCAACAATCGCACAGCTTGTGGGTGAGATAGGGCCAACCGCGTTAATTGTCTCAGCACCCCAGCCTTTTGGACTTGCGCCGATTGACACTTGGCTTGCCTCACGCGGTGACTTGATCCTTCAGCAGGCAGAAACCAGCAATGATCTGGCACGGCTGACAGATAGCTTTCATCTCAACCTAACGGCCTTTGGCTTTCTTGCCTTTGCCGTGGGTTTGTTCATCACCCACGCCACCATTGGTCTGGCCTTTGAGCAACGCCGCACAAGCCTGCGGGCCTTGCGCGCGCTTGGCGTGCCATTGGGTGGGTTGATTGTGCTTTTGGCTGCGGAAATTGGGATTTTCGCACTTGTTTCAGGCATCCTTGGTCTTGGTTTAGGATATGGTTTGGCCGCAACTCTTTTGCCAGAGGTTTCCGCAAGCCTTCGGGGGCTATACGGCGCCGATATCGGCGCAGTGTTACAATTTGATCCGATGTGGGCCGTTGCTGCCCTAGCCATGTCCGTGATCGGGGCCGCGATTGCGGGGGCATCTGCGCTTTGGCGGGTGGCGCGCTTGCCGATCTTGCGATCAGCGACACCGAATTCATGGGCGCAAACCAGTGCCGCCTTACGCCTTATCCAAGCCCTTTTAGGCCTAGGCCTTTTGGCCCTGTCTGGCCTTGTTGTGATCTTTGGCAGCGGCCTGATGATGGGTTTTATCGGTTTGGCTGCGCTCTTATTGGGGGGCGCATTGGTTTTGCCCTTTGGCCTATCGGTGCTTTTGGCGGGCATCGCAACACGGGTCAGGGCCCCGTTTATGCACTGGGCCTTAGCTGATATGCGTCTGTCTTTGCCTGCCTTATCCCTATCTTTGATGGCGCTTTTATTGGCGCTTTCAACGAATATTGGCGTATCCACCATGGTTGGCTCGTTTCGAGCAACCTTTACAGGCTGGTTGGATCAACGGCTTGCGTCCGAGCTGTATTTGACCACCGCTTCCCCCGAACAAGCGGCGCGTGTCACCGACTATCTTACACCGCGTGTTGACGCGATTTTGCCCTTCGCCCTAGTAGACACGCGATTTGGTGGATTGCCCGCCGAATTGCATGGGCTGGTGGATCACGCCACATATCGGGATCACTGGCCATTTCTCGAGGCCCTGCCTGACGCGTGGTCACAGATGGCCGAAGGTCAAGCTGTTATGATCAACGAACAACTCGCCCGCCGCGAAAGGTTGGAACTGGGTCAAGATTTTAATGTAACCCCAAGCCTCACCCTGCCAATCCTTGGGATTTATTCAGATTATGGAAACCCCGAGGGGCAGGCGATCATTGGACTTGATCTGTTTAAGACGCTCTTCCCCGAATCCCCGCCTTTGCGCTTTGCGCTGCGCACTGATCCTGCAACGGTCACAGATTTAGCGGCTGACATCACAGAGGCTACAGGCCTCTCTCCGCAATCCATGATCAATCAAGCGGCGGTGAAAGACATCTCGCTGCGGGTGTTTGAACAAACTTTTCAAGTGACCTACGCGCTGAATGCGCTGACCCTTGGGGTGGCAGGGTTCGCCATGTTCACGAGCCTCTTGACCCTGTCTGAAATGCGTCTTGCGCAAATAGCCCCGATCTGGGCTGCGGGACAGCGGCGGCGGAACCTTGCCTGGGCCGAATTTTTGCGGGTTATCGCCTTTGCCAGCTTCTGCGCCATTTTCGCGCTGCCTTTGGGTCTTGCTTTGGCACATTACCTTTTGGCCATCATCAATGTTGAGGCCTTTGGATGGCGCCTGCCACTGCAAATCTTTCCTGCGGATCTGATCAAACTATGCGTTTTGGCGGCAGCGGCTGCGGCGATTGCCGCCCTATGGCCCGCATGGCAATTGGCGCGTCTCTCACCCCATCGATTGCTTGGACTATTCGCCCATGAACGCTAGGTCGCTACTTGCATTGGTTTTTATATGGATTGCCCCTGTCGCCCATGCTCAGGGTTTCGCGGGGCTTGGCCTCAGCGCCGAAGGATATGCGGCGGTCGATCCGAACCGACCGATCACATTTCCCCAGGATCACACGGCCCACCCCGATTATCGAATCGAGTGGTGGTATCTGACCGCCAATCTAACCGATGCCGCAGGAAACCCGCTTGGGGCGCAATGGACTGTGTTTCGCAATGCAACCCGCCCCGCTGATGGCCAAAGCAATGCCTGGGAAGACGGGCAAATCTGGCTCGGCCATGCCGCTGTTACCCTGCCTGATCAGCATTACCACAGCGAACGCTATGCCCGTGGTGGCACAGGCCAAGCGGGGGCTTTACTAACCGAAAATCTGCTTGAGGTCTGGATTGATGATTGGGGGTTACAGTCTCTAAACACTGCATCAGAGACAGATGCACTTGACCAGATCATTGTCAGCGCGCGCGGCGATACATTCGCATATGACCTCACCCTCACGGCTCATGGCCCGCTCGTGCGCCACGGGGTGAATGGGTTTTCGGTGAAATCGAATGAAGGTCAGGCAAGCTATTACTACTCCCAACCATTTTATCAGGTCAGCGGAACCATCACCTTGCCCGATGGGGCACGGCAAGTGTCAGGACAAGCATGGCTTGATCGCGAATGGTCATCGCAACCATTGGCGGCGGATCAAGCGGGATGGGATTGGGTGTCGCTTCATTTTGAAACGGGTGAAAAGCTCATGGGTTTCTCATTGCGCAGCCGCGATGAAACCCGATTTACCTCGGCCACATGGATCTCGGCAAATGGCCAACCCACCGCTTATGGTGATGGCGCACTCCGCATGACGCCTATTGTGACACATGAGGTGGCAGGGCGGGTTTTGCCTGTCGGGTGGCACATCAGCCTGCCAGAACAGGGTCTAGATATCCGCACGAACGCGCTCAATCCCGATGCATGGATGGGCGGCACAATCCCCTATTGGGAAGGGCCGATTTTTAGCACAGGCAGCCATTTAGGGCGCGGATATTTGGAGATGACGGGGTATTAACCCGCCTGAAACAGCGGGAAGCTGGCTGCCAGCGCCCAAGCCAAAGACAGCCCAAGCGCCAAACCCATGCCAAGAACTGCCGCCTGTCCCCGCCCCAATCGGCCATAGACAAAGCCAAAACTGGCATAAAACAATAGGATCACAGGCAAGATCAGGATCAAAAACAACATCCGATCAAAATCCAATGCGACCGCAAGGCCAAGCGATGCCAAAAAGGCAAAACGCACCAAAATCCGTTTCCATATCGGCGCGCGGGCGGCGGAAATCAGCGCCGCATCCGCAATCATCGCGGGCAATGCGCCGATTAAAATCATCACAAATGGCAGCAGGCGTGCGCCCCCTGCCCAAAAACTGCCGACATAGCGATCAAGATAAAGACCCATAAGACCAAGTGCGACAGCGCCAAACCCGATCCCAATCCACAGGCTGCGCAAAACCCGGCGCGGCGTTGGAAAAATCACCGAACCATGACCTGTGATCAGCAAAATCGCAATCGCAAGCCCCCCATAAAGGGCAAGGTGCAGCGCGAGGTAATCGGCAAGAATGACAGGCAAAAATGGCAGAGATGCCCCCCGTAAAACCACAGGCGTTATCAGCGCGGGCAGAAGCGCGGCCAACCAAAAGGCGCGCGGCGCAATTGGCAAAACCCGCCTTGGTTTGCCGCTAAATCCCAATGTCGCAAGCCCGCCGAGGGCCATCACAATCCCCGCAAACCCGCTCAAAATTATTGCGCCATAGGGTGCGATAGAGGGCGGGCTTGCGCGGGTGATGCCAAATTCTGCATCATACCACGCAATCACCTCGGCAATGGCCGCGCGAGAATAGAGAATGCCGACATGCTCGGTCATCGGCGCAACAAGGGCCGCGCGGGCAAAACCTGTCACATCGCGAATGCGATCACCTTCGCTTGCGCCGATTTGTTGCATCACTGATTGCGCAGCCGCGCGTAATCCTGCCTCCCATTGACCATTGATCATCAGGAGCGAGCGCGGCTCGTCAGGCGTAATCGCCAAGGAAAAGACCGATAATGCAGCGGTGGTCGCAACACGCGGATCCTCTATCGCTTGGCGGATGATGATATCACTGGCCATCGAATGGCCCAAATAGGCCAGCCCGTTTGCCTGCCCGACCGCGTCAATGGCGCGATCCGTGACGCGGGCCAGTTCCTGCATCAAATAACGGGTTGTGCCATCTATCGCGGTGACATCGCCGCGCATCGGTTGGCGATTGCGACCATGCCCCTCAAAATCGAAGCTAAAGGTCACATAACCCGCTTTGGCCAAAGATATTTGGTAGGCCTGCATCAGTTGGCGTGACCCTGCAAAACCATGCGCAATTATAATGACCGGCCCCGTGGATGCAGGGCGCTGCATCCATGTCACTGGGGTGTCACCCCATAGCATCTGCTGCTGCACGATATCTGCGCGATCCCGCTCGAGGACGATCACGGCGCTCAATGCGAGAAGCGCGCCCAGTATCAGGCCAATCACAGCGCGGATCATGCCAAGTCTGCCCCTTACCAAGCCAATCTTTGGCCCAAGCTAACGCAAAATTGCCGCTTGCGCACCCAAAGTGATTGTTGACTGGCCAAGACCAAGGACATTTCCTATAGGATCAATGGACTTTCGCCATATCCCCAAAGGGACAAAGCCATGTTTGTTGTCACATTAATCACCAATCCCGCAATCCATTTGGAACCAGAATTGGTGGCAAGCCTCCGCAATGCATTGGGCGGCGGTGATGCTGTGTGGCTGAACCCAAACACAGCGGCAGAATTCACCATTCCGCAAGCGCCCACCAATTTCGAAGACATCTGGGCCAGCCTTCAGGCCGAAGGTGTGGATATGGTTTTGCAACCCCAAGAGGGGCGGCGCAAGAAAATGCTGCTGGCGGATATGGATTCGACCATGATCCGTCAAGAATGCATTGATGAATTGGCCGCCGAGGCGGGTGTTGGCCCGCGCGTGGCCCAGATTACCGCCCGCGCGATGAATGGCGAATTGGATTTCGAAGGCGCGCTTCGCGAACGTGTGAGCCTGCTCAAGGACCTCGATGTCGCGGTGATCAGCCATGTTTTGGAAAAGCGCATTCACCTTATGCCGGGCGGCCCCGTTCTTTTGGCTACTATGAAGGCAAATGGGGCCTATGCCGCGCTTGTATCTGGAGGGTTTACGGCCTTCACGGCGGCCATTGCAGATAGGCTTGGGTTTGACGAACACCGCGCAAACACGCTTTGCGCCGAAGGCGGTCAGCTGACAGGCAAGGTGACTGACCCAATCTTGGGACGCGAGGCCAAAGTGGAGGCCTTGAATGACATCACAGCACGGCTTGGGATTACCCCTGCCGATGTCTTGGCGGTCGGCGATGGCGCAAATGATTTGAGGATGCTGCAACTTGCAGGGGCGGGGGTCGCATTACACGCGAAACCTACAGTGCAAGCGCAAGCCAAGCATCGGATCAATCACGGTGATCTAACGGCGCTTCTTTACATGCAAGGCTACGCCGCAACAGATTTTATCAAGGCCTAAAGTAAAACCGCGCGCAAATCTCTTTGCGCGCGGTTTTTTGGTTTATTCAGCAGGCACAGCCGCCGCTTCAAGGCTGATCGGATGGGGCAGCTTATTGAGCATTTCCTTGGGGCAAACCTGCAAGAAGTTTGCCTTCTCACTCTCCCAATTCTTGAGGATCATATCTGCTTTCTGCGAGGCCGTTTCCGCATGATGGCGGGTGATCAGATCACGCAACTGCTCTTCCCAATGTGCGACTGTGACGGGGCAAGTCACCAATGTCTCAAGGTTCATATTGATCAAAGCCTCACCGCTTGGGTCATAGAGATAGGCCATACCGCCCGTCATACCCGCGCCAAAATTGGCCCCAATTGACCCAAGGATCACGGCAACGCCGCCCGTCATATATTCACACCCGTTCGAGCCACAGCCCTCGACCACGACTTTGGCGCCTGAGTTACGCACCGCAAAGCGCTCACCCGCGCGACCCGCTGCAAAGAGATAGCCATCGGTGGCGCCATAAAGAACAGTGTTGCCGATGATGACGTTTTCAGAGGCCTTCAGAGGGCTGACTTGAGCGGGTTTCACGACAATCGTGCCACCTGACAGGCCCTTACCCACATAGTCATTGGCATCACCCGACACCTCAAGCTTCAATCCAGGCGCGGCAAAGGCCCCTAAGGACTGCCCTGCCGAACCCTCCAATTTCACCGTCAGGTGATTTGGTTGAAGGCTGTTGCGCATCCCGAATTTCTGCACGATGTGGCTAGATGTCCGCGTGCCAATGGTGCGTAGCGTGTTCTGCACAGCGTAAGACAATTGCATCTTTTCGCCATCTTGCAAAAAGCGCGCGGCATCCGCCACGATCTGTGCGTCCAACGTGTCAGGCACAGAGTTGCGCGGCTTATTGCGATCATAAACAATCTTATCCGCCCCATCGACTGTGATCAGCATGGGGTTAAGATCAAGATCATCCAAATGTGCCGAACCACGGCTGACCTGTGTCAACAAATCGGCGCGGCCAATGACGTCATCAAGACTGCGCGCGCCAATCTCTGCCAGAATCTCGCGCACTTCTTGCGCGTAGAAGGTGATCAGATTGACAACCTTATCTGCGTTGCCTGTGAATTTTGCGCGCAGGCTTTCGTCTTGCGTGCAAACGCCCACGGGGCATGTGTTCGACTGGCACTGGCGCACCATGATACATCCCATGGCAATCAACGCAGCCGTGCCGATACCATATTCCTCGGCCCCCATCATGGCTGCCATGACAATGTCACGACCTGTGCGCAGGCCACCATCGGTGCGCAAGGTGATTCGATCGCGCAGGTTGTTCATCGACAAGACCTGATGCGCCTCGGTCAGGCCCATCTCCCATGGCAGACCCGCATATTTGATCGAGGTCGCGGGGCTTGCACCCGTGCCACCATTGTGGCCCGAGATTAGGATGACATCCGCCTTTGCCTTGGCGACACCCGCCGCAATCGTGCCAACGCCCGATGAGGCCACCAATTTCACGGTGACTTTAGCGCGGGGGTTGATCTGCTTGAGGTCATAGATCAGCTGCGCCAAATCTTCGATGGAATAGATATCGTGATGCGGCGGCGGCGAGATCAACGTCACACCCTTGGTCGAGTGACGAAGGCGCGCAATCAAATCTGTCACCTTCATACCAGGCAACTGACCGCCTTCACCCGGCTTGGCGCCTTGTGCGACCTTGATTTCCAACTCCTCGCAATGGTTCAGATATTCCGCAGTAACGCCAAAGCGGCCCGATGCGACCTGTTTGATCTTGGCGCTTGGGTTGTCGCCATTGGGCTCTGGTGTGAAATGTGCGGGATCTTCACCGCCTTCACCACTATCGGATTTCGCGCCAATGCGATTCATCGCCACGTTGAGCGTCTTATGGGCCTCGGGGCTAAGCGCCCCAAGGCTCATGCCTGGCGTGACAAAGCGCTTGCGGATTGAAGTGATGGATTCCACTTCTTCGATCGCGATAGGCTGACCCAAAGGCTTAATGTCCAACAAGTCGCGCAAATGAATGGGCGGGTTGGCGCGCATCTTGGCGGAATATTGTTTCCACAATTCAAACGAGGCTTTGTTGCATGCCATCTGCATCATATGCATCGACTGCGCTTCCCAAGCGTGGGTTTCCCCCGAACGGCGGGATTTATAGAAACCGCCAATTGGAAGGATTCCATCGCCCTGCAACCAACCAAGCGCGTGGACTTCTTCACATTTTTTCTGAAGACCCGAAACGCCAATGCCCGAAATGCGGCTCGTCATGCCGGGGAAATATTCCGCAACCATGGCGCGGCTCAGACCCACAGCCTCGAAGTTCAAACCACCACGATATGAGGAGATCACCGAAATCCCCATTTTGGCCATGATTTTCAACAAGCCTTGGTCAATCGCGTTGCGATAGCGTGCGACCGCTTCGGTCAAAGTGCCCTCCAACAGACCGCGCTCAATGCGATCTGCTAGCGAATCCTCGGCCAAATAGGCGTTCACTGTGGTTGCCCCACAGCCCACCAGAACCGCAAAATAATGCGGGTCAATGCATTCCGCTGATCGGATGTTGAGCGAGCAGAATGTGCGCAAGCCCTTGCGCGTCAGCCACGAATGCACCGCGCTTGTCGCCAAGATCATTGGCATCGCGACTTTGTCTGCGCTTTGGAACCGGTCGGTCAGCACGATATGCGCTGCACCCGAACGCACTGCATCCTCGGCCTCTTGGCGAATGCGCTCTAGCCCATCACGCAAGCCATTTTTATCCGCACCCGCAGCAAAGGTCGCGTCAATCGTCACCACGGCATCGCCAAAATGCTTTACCATCGCGTCAAATTGCGCATTGCCCACGAAAGGACTGTCGAGAACCAAAATCTCTGTCTGGCTGCTATCTTCGTCCAACACATTCTTCAGGTTGCCGAAGCGCGTCTTAAGGCTCATCACCCGATATTCGCGCAAACTGTCAATCGGGGGGTTCGTCACCTGACTGAAATTCTGGCGGAAGAAGTGGCTCAAGGGACGATATTTCTTCGACAAAACCGCGCTTGGCGTATCATCGCCCATAGAGGCCAAGGCCTCTTTGCCATCTTCGGCCATTGGTGCAAGGATATGTTCCAATTCCTCAATCGTGTAGCCCGCAGCCACCTGACGGCGGCGCAGATCTTCGCCTGAGAAAATCGCCGTTTCTGTAAGCCCTTCGGTTTCCTTGGCCAAATCCGTGATCTTGCCGACCCAGTCGCCAAACGGGCGCGCCGCAGCCAAAGCATCCTTGATCTCGGTATCGTGGAATAGCTTTTGCGTTTCCATATCTACCGCAATCATCTGACCAGGCCCAAGCGCGCCTTTTTCGATCACGCGCGCCTCATCAACAGGCACCATGCCCGCCTCGGAACCCGCAATCAGCATCCCATCGCCCGTCACCACATAGCGCATTGGACGCAGACCGTTTCGGTCAAGACCCGCACAAACCCAACGTCCATCGGTCATCGCAAGGGCGGCGGGGCCATCCCATGGCTCCATCACCGAATTGCAATAGGAATACATATCCTGCCATGCCTGCGGCAATTCGCTGGCAGTTTGGCTCCAAGCCTCGGGAACGAGCATGGTTTTTGCCATTGGCGCGTTGCGACCTGCGCGCACCAAAACCTCGAACACAGCGTCCAAAGCGGCAGAGTCAGACGACCCTTGCGGGATGATCGGCTTAATATCTTCGGCCATATCCCCGAAATAGGTGGATGCCATGCGAATCTCATGGCTCTTCATCCAGTTCACATTACCCTTGAGCGTGTTGATTTCGCCATTATGGGCCAACATGCGGAATGGCTGCGCCAACCACCATTGTGGGAATGTGTTGGTTGAATACCGCTGGTGGTAAATCGCGAAGGCGGATTCAAACCGCTCATCCTGAAGGTCGGGATAGAATTCCGACACCTGTTCCGCCAACATCATACCTTTGTAGATGATGGAACGGCAGGAAAGAGAGCACAGATACAGTTGCCCCACGCCTGCGGCCGCAGCAGCTTTTTCAATACGGCGGCGGATGACATAAAGCTCGCGCTCGAATTGTTCGTGATCGATGCCCTTTTCGTTCCGGATCAAGATTTGCTCAATCTCGGGCCGCGTTGCATTGGCCTTTTCACCAAGGCAAGCGGTATCAACAGGCACATGACGCCAGCCGTAAATATAGTGCCCCATCCGCAAAACTTCGGTTTCGACAATCGTGCGGCACCGCTCTTGCGCACCAAAATCCGAACGCGGCAAGAACACCTGACCGACTGCAATCAATTTGTCAGAGGCAGGCTCATGGCCTGTGCGGCGAATTTGATCATAGAAAAACTGCACAGGGATTTGCACATGGATGCCTGCGCCATCGCCTGTCTTTCCATCCGCGTCCACAGCGCCGCGATGCCAAACGGCCTTAAGCGCGTTGATCCCGTTTTCCACCACGCGGCGTGAAGGTTTGCCATCGACAGCAACGACCAAACCCACACCACAAGAGGAATGTTCCTCCTCAAGGGAATACATACCATGCTCGGCCATAAACGCGCGCTTGGCCTCTTCTGCAGCCACCCATTCGGCATCAAACTTGGTCATCACTCATACCTTTCTTTCGGAAGGGGCATCTTCGGGATGCGCGAAACGGGCCGAGGCCCTAGGATAAAACATCACCGCAATCATAAAGCGGCAGTGCATTCAGAAATCCCGCCTCATTGGGACGGGCAAAATCAACGGGGCTTGCGTCATAGGAGATTTCTTCCCCGCTGGGCAGGGTCAGCGTCTCGGTGCCGCCAAAGAACATCCGCAAAGAGGGGCTTACATATTGGTTGCCCACAGTGCTGCGTGCGCCGTCTGGCGTGGTTTCGGTATAGGCAAATTCCGTGCGTGCCAAAACCTCACCGTCAATCTCAACTGTGTCGCCCGTAAGAGCGTCAAAACCGCTGTAATCGCGGGTAAAGGGCGCGTCCCCTTCTGAGACAGACAGCGAAAAGGTGAAACTGTCCCGCCCTGTCTCAAGCAATTCGCTAAGGCTTGCGGGGTCAATTTCAGGTTGGACCAAGCGCGACCGAAGGCCCGTGCGAAGATCAAGCGATTCAAGCCACCGAAACTCTCGATCCGTATGGGATAATGACATGGGCCCATCGACATCTAGGCTGAGGCGCCAATGCTCGCCCGCAGCATCACCTTCACAGGTCCAATAATGCGAGACCATGCATCCGCGGCTTTGAACCGTGAGGAAGGCTTCGCACCCGGCGGGCGGTGTGATTTGCGCCGCTTGCGCCATCGCCGCAACACCAATGACCCCGCCCGCCGATGCGAGAAGGGTCAAGTGACGTGCGATGCTATGCGCAAGACGGGCCATATCGGATCACTCAGCCGCTATCACGCCGTGGCCTGCAACTTTTGCGAGGATCGCATCCGCTGCTTCACGACCATCACGGATCGCCCAAACAACAAGGCTCGCCCCGCGCGCAATATCGCCAACGGCATAGACGTTTTCCAATGCCGTTTCATGGCTACGGAAATCGGTCTTTACTGTCCCCCAACGGGTGACAGGCAAATCCGCGCAATTCCAAAGCGTGGGCAGATCTTCTGGCTCAAAGCCCAAGGCCATGATCACCAAATCCGCGTCCTCAACATAATCGGCACCCTCAATCACCTCGGGGCTTTGACGGCCTGTCGCATCAGGCGCGCCGAGGCGCATTTTCTGAACCTCGACACCTGTTACAGGGTTGCCAACAAAACCTTTTGGCGCGGACAACCAGACAAATTCCACGCCCTCTTCTTCGGCGTTCTGAACTTCGCGTTGACTGCCAGGCATATTCGCGCGGTCACGGCGATACAGGCATTTCACAGAGGTCGCACCCTGACGAATCGCGCTGCGCACACAGTCCATCGCAGTATCACCACCGCCGATTACGACAACTTTTTTGCCTTCGGCATTCAATGCGCCAGTGTCAAAATCAGGCACAGCGTCGCCAAAGCTTTTGCGGTTGGACGCGGTAAGATAATCCAATGCTTTGACGATCCCCGAAGCCTCATGCCCCGCAACGTCCAAGTCGCGCGATTTATAGACGCCTGTCGCGATCACGATGAAGTCGTGCTTTTCGCGCAGCGCCTCAAAGGTGATGTCGCGGCCAATATCAGTGTTCAACTCGAACTTGACCCCGCCTTTTTCCAAAAGCTCATTGCGGCGCATCACCACGGGCTTTTCCAATTTGAACCCTGGAATCCCGTAGGTCAAAAGCCCGCCTGCGCGGTCATAACGATCATAGACTGTCACCTGAAGCCCCGCGCGGCGCAGACGATCTGCGGCAGCCAAACCGCCTGGCCCTGCGCCAATGATGCCCACGGATTCTGCCCGCTCGGTTGTGGGGGCAATGGGCATCACCCAACCTTCATCCCATGCGGTATCGGTGATGTATTTCTCGACCGAGCCGATGGTGACGGTGCCATGCCCAGATTGTTCGATTACACAATTGCCTTCGCACAGGCGATCTTGCGGGCAGATACGCCCACAGATTTCAGGGAAAGTGTTTGTGGCTTGGCTGATCTCATAGGCCTCGCGTAAGCGCCCTTCGGCAGTCAGGCGGAGCCAGTCGGGAATATTGTTGTGAAGCGGGCAATGCGACTGGCAATAGGGCACGCCACATTGGCTGCAACGGCCTGCTTGCTCCGCGGCTTTTTGCTCGGCATACTCGGCATAGATCTCGCGAAAATCCGCACGGCGTTCTTCGGCGGATCTCTTCTCGGGCGTTTCTTTAGCCACGGAGACAAATTTTAACATCGGTTGCTTAGCCACGGAACTTCTCCCATCTTCAACGTGCTTCTCATATTCCGAAAGCGCACCACATAAAAGACAGCAATACTGACCTATATAATGCTGTTTTCATTTCTGGCGGCCAATTTGCAACTTTGATTTACGAAAATAGGTATCGTACCATTACCTATTTCAAAAAATATCACATTAATTCAAGTCTTTAGAGAAGACTCGTTTTTATTGGGACATAGAACTCATGAGCCTGTTTTATCTTTTTATTCTCGCTACCATCCAAGGGATCACGGAATTTCTGCCGATATCCTCCTCTGGTCACCTGATTCTATTGCCCGCGCTGATGAATCATGCCGACCAAGGTCAGGTGATTGATGTCGCCGTGCATGTCGGCACCTTGGGCGCCGTGATCTTGTATTTCTGGGCCGATGTAAAAGAGGCGCTGTTTGGATTTTTCCGCCTCCTGCGCGGCCAGATTGACACACGCGGCGCGTTTCTCGCGCTGTGCCTCATCATATCCACAGTGCCCGTGGTTGTGGCAGGATTGGTGTTCAAGCTTACAGGCCTCTCTGACCTGCTGCGCTCAACGGCGGTCATCGGGTGGACGATGCTTGGATTCGGAATTGTGCTTTATTGGGCAGACCGCACAGGCACAGAAACGAAGCCTGCCACGGCATGGACGCTAAAAGATGCGCTGGTTATGGGGTGTGCGCAAATTCTTGCACTGATCCCCGGCACATCGCGCTCAGGGATTACCATCACTGCCGCACGAAAACTAGGATACGGGCGCGAAGATGCGGCGCGGTTGTCGATGCTCATGTCAATTCCAGTGATCATCGCATCAGGCGCACTATTGGGGCTTGAGGTCATTGGAACCGCAGACATGGCCGCCGCACGCGATGGTGCCATCGCCGCAGGGTTCGCCTTTGTCGCGGCACTTTTGGCCCTGTCTGTGATGATGCGCCTTTTGAAAACCATCAGCTACACGCCCTATGTGATCTATCGGGTGATCTTGGGCGTGGTGCTGTTGGTGACCGCGTATAGCTAGGGCTTATCGCAGCTTAGATGCACTATCGCGGATTGCTGCATATTGGCCGCCATCGCGATAAGGCCACAAATATTCTGGCAAAACCGTATCAAGCGCAGTCGGTGTAATGCCAAAATCTGCCAAGGTTTTTGCCTTCGGCGACACGACATTATCCCGCTTGAGCTGACGCAGCTGATCACGGGTGAGGACACCATTGGTGAAAAGGCCAAATGTCACCGCCTGCGCCATATCAAGGCCAAAGGCTAAAGGCGCCGCAGCAAGGCTTGGGACACTCAAGATCACACGGCGGCGGACAATCACCTTGAGCATCTTCTCAATCAACGCGCGGAAGCTCAGCTGTTCTGGCCCGCCCAATTCGTAAATTCCACTAAACCGATCATCAAGAATGGCGGTCACAGCCGCTTGGGCCACATCATCCACATAGACAGGCTGAAATTTGCTGCCCGCCCCCATCAAAGGCACGAAAGGCGACAGCCGCGCCATGGCGGCAAAGCGGTTAAAAAACTGATCTTCAGGCCCAAACACAATCGAAGGCCGCAAGATCACCGCCTTTGGGAAAGCCGCCTTAACGCCTGCTTCACCTTGGGCTTTGGATTGCGCGTAAAGGCTATCGCTGTCTGCATCCGCACCGATAGCGGACACATGGACAAGCCGCGCGGCGCGCTCCTCTTTCGCAATCCGCGCAATGCGTGCAGCCCCTTCGGCCTGAACGGCATCAAACTTGTTTTTCCCTGATTCAACGAGAATACCCACGCAATTCACAACCGCATCGGCCCCTTTGATCGCGGCACGCACCGAAGCATCATCGCGGATATTGGCCAAGACAGGCTCGACCTGACCAACCACACCATAAGGGCGCACAAAACCTGCTTCATTAGGGCGGCGCACGGCAACACGCACGCGCCAACCTTCCTTAGCCATACGTCTTGCGATGTAGCGCCCCACAAAACCTGAGCCGCCAAAAATTGTCACAAGCTTGGACATCGTTCTGCCTTTCGGTCGTCTGGTCTGGATTTGCGCGATTGATACGCGGCAAACCCAAGCGAAACAAGGCGCAATTATATCACGCTCAAGCGTCACATGCGCGCAATCCATATCACCCCATCCAAATCCGCCACAGCCATGCAACAGCCGTTGACAGCACCCATGCCGATATATAACAGACAGCCTCACGACACTGGCCCAGGTGGCGGAATTGGTAGACGCGCTAGCTTCAGGTGCTAGTGTCTGTATGGACGTGGAGGTTCGAGTCCTCTCCTGGGCACCAAAAAACGATTATAAGTACAATAAAATCAATCGTTTATGGTGTAATAAACCAATATATCCACCCTTTTATCCATCTTTTTATTGCGCGTTCCACGCGCGCGTGGCTGCGCATTTGTCCCTACACGTGCACGCGTTACCTCTGGAACTTGACGAGCATTGCAAAACAATTCGATGGGCTTAACGTAAGCTCAACCTTTCCAAGCTTCGACACCGGCGAGATCTCGCGTTATCCTTATAAAGGATCATGACTGAACATCATGCGGTGCAGGGCGGTCAGTGCATGGGCTATCATGCAGCGGCGTGACCCTCAGTGACCTGGCAGGCATAACGCGCGGCCATTTCGGGCAGGGCAATGGATTTTATTCGAGTCGCATGCCCCGCGCTTCCAAATTGCTCGAAGCGATCTCGACACACGGCGGACATGGCTTCTATCCCGGGGGCAAGGTATTTGCGTGGATCGAATTCACCGGGATGTTCAGCAAAGACCTTACGTATCGCGCCGGTTAACGCTAGCCGTAGGTCAGTATCTACATTGACCTTGCGCACACCGTAGCGGATGCCCTGGATGATCTCTTCAACGGGTACGCCCCATGTCGGTGCAATCTCGCCACCATAGGCGTTAATCTTCTCCTGCAATTCATGTGGCACCGAAGACGAACCATGCATCACCAGATGCGTGTCCGGCAGGCGAGTATGGATCTCACGCAGTCGATCGATGGCAAGAATCTCTCCATCGGGCTTGCGAGTGAACTTGTAGGCTCCGTGCGACGTACCGATAGCCACGGCCAGTGCATCAACACCGGTTAGCCGCACGAACTCGGCAGCTTCATCCGGGTCTGTCAAGAGCTGTTCACGCGACAAAGCCCCGTCGAACCCGTGTCCGTCCTCAGCCTCGCCCTGCAGTGTTTCAAGCGACCCAAGATGGCCAATTTCCCCCTCAACTGAAACACCCACTAGATGGGCCATCTCAACCACCCTAGCCGTCACCGCAACATTTTCTTCAAACGTAGTCGGTGTTTTGCCATCCGCTTTTAGCGAGCCATCCATCATCACAGAGGAAAACCCATTAGTGATAGCTGAGAGACAGGTTGCAGGCGAATTGCCATGATCCTGATGCATACAAATCGGAATGTGCGGATATAGCTCGATAGCCGCGCGGATCAGATGTGACAGGACTATATCATTGGCAAAGGCACGGGCGCCCCGGCTAGCCTGCATAATAACAGGGCTTTGGCACGCATCCGCTGCGGCCATAATCGCCAACATCTGTTCCATATTATTTACGTTGAACGCGGGTAGCGCATAATCATTTTCTGCTGCGTGATCGAGCAGCTGACGGAGGGATACTAGAGCCATGAAAATATCCTTTATTCAGAACGCGGCTGAACCGGCAGCTGCTTTATGATACTTAACAATTTGTTCCACCTCGTTTGCAGAACCAAGGATGACCGGAACGCGCTGATGATGACCCGTTGGTTGGATGTCGAGGATTCGGATTGCACCGTCCGAGGCAGCACCACCAGCCTGCTCTATCAGAAGCGCCATCGGGCTAGCCTCGTAGAGTAAGCGCAACTTACCGCCAGCTGTGCGATTGTCGTCATCGGCCGGGTAGAGAAAGACACCGCCACGAATTAGGATGCGGTGCACTTCAGCCACCATAGAGGCAGTCCAGCGCATATTGAAATCGCGTCCACGTGGGCCCGTGCTACCTGCCAGGCATTCATCCACATAGCGCCGCACCGCCCTATCCCAAAAGCGATAACGTGACGCGTTTATTGCAAATTCCGCGGTCTCTTCCGGAATCGTCATCTGCGGATGAGTTAGCCAGAAATCCCCGGTCCCATATTCACAAGAAAACCCGTGCACGCCGCTACCCAAGGTCAGAACCAACATCGTAGTAGGCCCATAAATTGCGTAGCCCGAACAATGCTGCGTGTGCCCAGGCTTTAGAATGTCACGGTCGCCATCCACCTTGGCAGTGCAGATCGAAAAGATTGAGCCGACAGACAGGTTGACGTCAATATTGGAAGATCCGTCTAATGGGTCATAAAACAATAGATAATCGCCTGCTTCCGGATCCTTTAGCCAGATCGCATCCTCCCGCTCTTCACTGACCAGTGCAGCAAGCCGGGGGGAGGTTTCGCAGATCGAGGCAAAGACCTCATCTGCGATCACGTCGAGTTTCTTCTGATCTTCGCCCTGCACATTTGTGTCCCCGGCTAGACCGTGATTGCCTTCGAACGCCGCGTTACGCAATCGGTTGCCGATACTACGGCAGGCCGACGCGATGTCCTCGATCAGCAAAATAAGATCAGTATCTAAACTGTGGGATCCAGCGTGGTCGGTCAGAAAACGGCGCAAAGTGATTGGTTGAGTCATCCTTAGAAGCTCATCGTTGCAGTTACGGCCCGTTGCCATGCCTTGTATTTTCGATCGCGGTCCTCTCCCGCCATCGAAGGCTCGAAACTCCGCTCCAAAGCCCAGGTTGCGGCAAAGCCATCCATGTCAGGGTAAAGACCCGCACGGCTGCCCGCCAGCCAGGCTGCCCCAAGGGCGGTGGTTTCAAGCACTTTGGGCCGGTCCACACGGGCGTCAATGATATCCGAAAGGAACTGCATGGTGTAGTCGGATGCGCTCATGCCGCCGTCCACGCGCAGGACTGCGCCCCCTGGCCCGCCCATATCAGAATGCATTGCTGCCAGCAGATCGCGGGTCTGATAACCTACGCTTTCAAGCGCGGCGCGGGCGAACTCTTCTGGGCCAGAGCCGCGGGTCAATCCAAACACCGCGCCGCGGCATTCGGCATTCCAATAAGGTGCGCCCAGCCCAGTAAAGGCTGGTACTAGTACCACACTCTGCGCATCATCGGCAGCTTTAGCCAGTGGTTGAGTTTCTTTGGCGTCGCGGATAATCTTTAGCCCGTCACGCAACCATTGCACTACGGCGCCCGCAATAAAGATCGAGCCTTCCAGCGCATAGGTGGGCTTTCCTTCGAGCTGATAAGCGATGGTAGTGAGAAGCCGGTTTTGTGAACGCACCGGCGCATCGCCTGTATTGATCAGAGCGAAACAGCCAGTCCCATAGGTGGATTTCAGCATCCCTGGTTGGAAACAGGCTTGCCCCACTGTTGCTGCCTGTTGGTCACCCGCGATTCCAAGTATTGGGATTGGGTGACCAAAAAGGTCAGGCCGCGTCTCACCAAAATCAGCTGCGCAGTCGCGCACTTCAGGCAACATAGACATGGGGATGTTCAGTCGTTCGCAAATGGTTTGCGACCAGCGCCCTTTGCGAATGTCATAGAGCATTGTGCGTGCGGCATTTGTGGCGTCGGTTACGTGCTGTTCCCCACCAGTCAAGTTCCAGACTAGCCACGTGTCCACCGTGCCGAAGACGAGCTCCCCAGCCTCGGCACGGGCGCGAGCACCATCCACGTTGTCCAATATCCAGGCCAGTTTTGTGCCGCTGAAATAGGGGTCTAGCAACAGTCCAGTACGGTCGGTAACGGTGTCTTCGAACCCGTCTGCCTTGAGCGCTTGACATAGCGCAGAGGTGCGTCGGTCCTGCCAAACAATAGCGTTTTGGATTGGTTTTCCGGTCTTGCGGTCCCAGACCAACGTGGTTTCCCGCTGGTTCGTAATGCCAATAGCGGCAATCTCGGCACGGCCAGATTTCTCGATTGCCGCGCGGCAGGTGGCCGCGGTGGTCGCCCAGAGATCCGCCGGATCATGCTCGACCCAGCCGCTGTTTGGAAAATGCTGTGGGAACTCTTCCTGGGCAGAGGCGATGGCCTTCATATCTCTGTCAAAGACAATAGCCCGTGTTGATGTAGTGCCCTGATCAATGGCCAGAATATGGGTCATAACCGCATCTCCTCAAAGCAATGTAAAGATGCACCAAACCAGTGCGTAAATTTGATAGAAAATAAAGTCGGTCGAGGCCCAGTAGGGCCCCGACCAGAGTCAGAGGCTTACTGCCAAGACGCGATCAGCTCGTCGTAGCTGACAGTTTGAGGTTCTTCATCCTCGTTCGCAAGCGCAGCCTTAGGAGCACCGGGCTGGCTCAGCCAATATTCCGGATCCTGCTCGTCGTTCAAGACTGGACCGAGATCACCCTGAACACCGGAGCGCTCAAGGCGTTCAAGCACCCGCTCCTGATCAGCGCACAAACCATCAAGCGCTTCTTGCGGCGTCCGGGCACCGGACATGGCATCACCGATGTTCTGCCACCAAAGCTGTGCGAGCTTTGGATAATCCGGAACGTTGGTACCGGTTGGCGACCACTGAACGCGCGCAGGCGAACGATAGAATTCGACCAGACCGCCAAGCATCGGAGCACGCTCGGTAAAGCTCTCGTGTTGGATCGTTGACTCACGAATGAAGGTCAGGCCAACGTGCGATTTGCGCACGTCGACAGTCATCGAGGTGACGAACTGTGCATAAAGCCAAGCCGCCTGAGCCCGATCAACAGGAGTCGACTCCATAAGGGTCCAAGAACCGGCATCCTGATAGCCGACCTTCATACCCTCTTCCCAGTACGCGCCGTGCGGGCTCGGCGCCATGCGCCAGCGCGGCGTCCCGTCATCGTAAAGAACCGCGCTAGCACCTTCGCCAACCATGTCGGCGGTAAAGGCGGTGTACCAGAACATCTGCTGCGCAATCGAACCCTGAGCTGGGATCGGGCCAGCCTCGGAGAAGGTCATACCTGCAGCAGCGGGCGGAGAATAATTTTCCAACCATTCGATAGCCTTGGTAACGGCATAAACAGCTGCAGGGCTGTTAGTCGCACCACCACGAGCCACACAGGAACCTACGGGTTGCGAATTCTCGTTGACCCGGATACCCCATTCGTCAACTGGTAGGCCGTTTGGCTCTCCGACGTCGCCCATACCGGCCATCGACAACCATGCATCGGTGTAGCGCCAACCAAGTGATGGGTCACGCTTACCATAGTCCATATTGCCATAAACACCTTCGGACGGGCCACCAATGTAGGACATGTCGCGACCAGTGAAGAACTCAGCAATGTCCTCATAGGCAGACCAGTTCACCGGAACGCCCAAATCATAGCCATAAGCTTCTTTGAAGTCAGCCATGGTCTGGGGATCGGTGAACCAGTCATGACGGAACCAGTAAAGGTTCGCGAACTGCTGGTCTGGCAGCTGGTAGAGCTTGCCATCGGGGCCAGTGGTAAAATCTATGCCGATGAAGTCTTCCAGATTCAAATTTGGGTTGGTAACAGCTGCACCATCGCCTGCCATCCAATCAGTCAGGTTCCGGGCTTGCTGATAGCGCCAATGAGTACCGATCAGGTCGGAGTCGTTGATGTAGGCGTCATAGATGTTTTCGCCGGTCTGCATCTGTGTTTGCAGTTTTTCTACCACGTCACCTTCGCCTATGAGGTCGTGGGTTACTCGAATACCGGTGATCGCGGTGAACGCCGGAGCAAGCACTTGGCTTTCGTATTCATGAGTGGCGATGGTTTCCGACACCACCTTAATTTCCATGCCGGCATAGGGTGCTGCGGCATCGATGAACCATTGCATTTCAGCTTCCTGCTCAGCGCGGGTCAGCGTAGACAGGTCTCCAATTTCAGCATCAAGAAAGGCACGTGCTGCATTCATGTCGGCAAGTGCAGGGCTTGCCAGAATCAGCAGGGCCGCGGTTGTGGATTTTAAATTAAGGTTCATTGTTACCTCCCAATGTGAACCTGTGGACGAGGATAGAGAACATGGGTCGGATCTCCTCAACTTCCGACCCTAAGTTACCTGTCTTAGACCCAACGGAAGACCGCAAAGGCGTACAACAAGCAAACTATTAGGGCATAGGGCTGAGCCATGCCCACAAAACCAAGCCAGGCCAAATTTATAAAAGCCGAGCCTAGAAGGGTAATGAAGAGCCGATCGCCCCTCGTTGTTTCAATCCGCAGGATGCCCGTACGAGGCGTTTCCGGGAACTTGATCGCGAGCACCGTAAAAGCGATCAGAAGCGTGGCAATAACCATGAAGAATATCGCTGTCGGCCAGGTCCATGCCATCCAATCCATTTGAATTGCTCCTTTCTTCGGTTTTACACACGGCCCAGGGCGAAGCCCTTGGCGATGTAGTTTCGGACGAAGTAGATCACGAGAGCACCCGGCACGATGGTCAGGATGCCCGCAGCCGCAAGCACACCCCAATCGATACCAGAGGCACCCTGGGTCCGGGTCATGACCGCGGCTATCGGCTTTGCATCGACTGTTGTAAGGGTCCGGCTTAGCAGCAGTTCAACCCACGAGAACATAAAGCAAAAGAACGCTGCCACACCGATCCCGCTGGAAATTAGCGGGGTGAAGATCTTTACGAAGAAGCTGCCAAAACTGTAGCCATCGATATAAGCAGTCTCATCGATTTCTTTCGGCACTCCACGCATGAAACCTTCAAGGATCCAGACCGCCAGCGGGACGTTGAATAGGCAGTGCGCGAGAGCCACGGCGATATGGGTGTCAAAAAGCCCTACGCTGGAATACAGCTGGAAAAAAGGCAGTGCGAACACCGCGGGCGGGGCCATCCGATTTGTCAGCAGCCAAAAGAAGAGGTGCTTGTCACCCATGAAATGATAGCGTGAGAAGGCATAGGCTGCCGGAAGCGCAACCGCGAGGCTGATCACCGTGTTGAGTGTCACATAAATCAGCGAGTTCACGTATCCCATGTACCACGCCGGGTCCGAAAGGATCGTGATATAATTAGCCAGGGTCAGGTCTTGCGGCCATAGCGTGAGCCCGTTCAGAATTTCGGCGTTGGTCTTGAGGCTCATGTTCAGCAGCCAATAGATAGGCAACAACAAGAACAAGAGATAGAGGGTCATTACTACGGTGCGGCTGCTGATCTTAGGCATCGACAGCCCACGGCGTGTGGTTTGGTTTACGGTCATCTCGGCCATCACTCAGCCCTCCCGCTTATCGAGGTTGGTCATCGCGGTGTAGAACACCCAGGAGATCAGAAGGATCACAAGAAAGTACATGATCGAGAAGGCAGCCGCAGGCCCGAGGTCGAACTGTCCTAGCGCCATCTTGACGAGGTCGATCGACAAAAGTGTAGTCGCATTACCGGGACCACCGCCGGTGACGACGAACGGCTCGGTGTAAATCATGAAGCTGTCCATAAAGCGTAGCAAGATGGCAATCATCAACACGCCCATCATCTTGGGCAACTCGATGAAACGGAACACCTTCCAACGCGAGGCCTGGTCGATTTTTGCAGCTTGATAATAGGCGTCAGGGATTGACTTGAGACCAGCAAAAGCCAGGAGCGCCACAAGAGAAGTCCAGTGCCATACATCCATAACGATGATCGTGATCCAGGCTGCGATAGTATCTTGCGTGTAATTATAATTGATACCAAGCGCATCTAGCGTGTAGCCCAGCAGACCGATATCGACTCGTCCGAAAATCTGCCAGATCGTGCCGACTACGTTCCAGGGTATGAGAAGAGGCAGTGACATCATAACAAGACAGAATGACGACCAGAAGCCAGATTTCGGCATGTTCAGCGCCACAAAGACGCCCAGCGGTATTTCGATAGCCAGAATGATGCCCGAGAACATCAACTGACGGCCAAACGCATCCCACATCCGTTCCGAGCGCACCATTTCTTCGAACCATTCCAGGCCCGCCCAGAAGAATTGATTATTCCCGAAGGTGTCCTGAACAGAATAGTTGACCACGGTCATCAGCGGGATCACTGCCGAGAAGGCAACTAGCAAAAGCACTGGTAGTACGAGAAACCATGCTTTTTGATTGACTGTCTTTTCCATTATGCAGCCTCCCCGATCACGCGCCAGTCATTCGCGTAGACATTGACTTGGTTTGCGTCAAAGGTGACGCGGTTCATATCCGCGCTGATATGATCATCTTCGCCAGCAATAATGTTGATATCTGTATCAAAAAATTCAGCGCGAATGATCTTGTGACGACCTACATCCTCAACGCGACGCACCTTAACGGGTAGGCCTTCGGACTGGCTAAGCTTGGCAAATTCTGGGCGCACGCCAATCTCAACCTTGCCGTCAAGCGGCTTGTAGCGATGAGCTAGCTCAACATAGGATCCGTTCACATAGGCTTTATTGCCGTCAATCCGCGCTGGGATCACGTTCATGCCAGGCGAGCCAATGAAGTATCCCACAAAAGTATGCTCTGGACGCTCAAAAAGCTCTTCGGGCGTGCCGATTTGTACGACGCGACCGTCATACATGACCACCACCTTGTCGGCGAACGTCAGTGCCTCTGTCTGATCGTGGGTCACGTAAATCATCGTGTGCCCAAAATCGTGATGCAGCTTTTTCAACTGTGTCCGCAATTCCCATTTCATATGCGGGTCGATCACGGTCAGCGGCTCGTCAAACAAGAGCGCGTTCACATCCTTACGGACCATACCGCGCCCGAGCGAGATCTTCTGCTTGGCGTCCGCCGTCAACCCACGAGCTTTCTTGCTTAGGACCTCCTCCATGCCGATCATACGGGCGATTTCCTGTACGCGCTCGGCGACATAGGTTTCGTCCCGGCCCCGGTTACGCAGTGGAAAAGCAAGATTGTCATGCACGGTCATGGTGTCGTAGACGACCGGAAACTGGAACACCTGCGCAATGTTGCGTTCAGCGGTTGGGGCGTGTGTAACGTCCTTACCATCAAACAAAATACGACCTTGGCTCGGGTGCAAGAGCCCCGAGATGATGTTCAAAAGCGTAGACTTGCCACAACCTGATGAGCCGAGCAAAGCATAGGCTGCACCATCATCCCAGTCGTGATTTAACTCCTTAAGCGCGAAGTCATCCTCACAGCGAGGATTAGGCATGTAGGAATGTGCAAGGTTATCAAGTGTGATCTTGGCCATGATTCCCTCCCTCAGGCCGCAAGCGCATAGGTGGCGGGCGCAACGAGCTTTCCGTCTTCGCCAAAAATGTAAACGTGGCGAGGGTCTAGCCATACGTCGAGCCGAGCTCCAAGCTCCAGCTCATGCACGCCATGGATCAGACCAACCCAACGCTCACCAGAATGATCGAGATGTACAAAGGTTTCCGAGCCCGTCAGTTCGGTGACCGACAATGTCGTGGCGAACCGCATCGCGTCTGGAGAATGTTGGCTGATCTCAAGATGGTTTGGACGGAACCCTGCAGTGTAGCGACCATCTGCTAGTTCAGCGAGGTTACCTGTCGCCCGAGCGCTCTGACCATCGCCGAACAAGATGCGATCACCGGTCTTGGAAATCTGCAAAAAGTTCATCGGAGGATCCGAGAAGACCCGCGCCGTTGTGGCATCCACTGGCTGGCGATAGACCAACGGGGTTGGACCAAACTGCGTGATACGACCTTCAGCTAGGGTTGCTACATTGCCGCCAAGAAGCAACGCTTCTTCTGGTTCGGTCGTGGCATAGACAAAGATTGAGCCGGAAGCTTCAAAGATTTTCGGAATCTCGACGCGCAACTCTTCGCGCAGCTTGTAGTCAAGGTTTGCGAGCGGCTCGTCGAGTAGCACGAGGCCTGCATTCTTGACCAATGCGCGCGCCAGAGCACAACGTTGCTGTTGACCTCCTGAGAGCTCCAGCGGCTTACGCTCCAGCATCGGTGTCAGTTTCATCAATTCAGCGGTTTCACGCACCCGGGCGTCGATCTCAGCCTTGGCCCAGCCCATCAGCTTCATTGGCGAGGCGATGTTGTCATACACGCTCATTGACGGGTAATTAATGAATTGCTGATACACCATTGCCACCTTGCGGTCCTGCACGCGCTGACCCGTAACATCGTCTCCATTCCAAAAGACCTGGCCGGTGCTGGGAACATCCAACCCTGCCATCAGCCGCATCAGCGACGTTTTGCCCGAAAGTGTTGGCCCAAGCAGCACATTCATCGTGCCTTTTTCCAGCGTCAGCTCCGTTGGATAGATATGCGTCTGCCCGTCAACGGTCTTTGATACGCCCCTCAGTTCCAGAGTCATCCAGCCCTCCTCCCTATTCCGCGGCCGCGGGTTCAGACTGGCGGTGTTGCGCCATCCAATCATCAAGCTTCTCGACCTGCTCTTGGCTCAGCCGTAGCCCCAGTTTATTGCGCCGCCAGATCACGTCTTCTGCTGTGCGCGCATACTCATGTGACATTAGCCATACGATTTCAGCCTCTGTGAGCGTGGCGCCAAAATCTTTTCCTAAATCCGAGGCTTGCTTCGCATTGCCGAGAACATCGTAGGCCTCTGTACCGTAGGTGCGCACTAACCGCTTCGCCCAGAATTCACTCAGAAAGGTGAAACGAGATCGCAGATCGGCAAGTAGTTCTTCCACTCCATCTACGGGGAAGTTCCCACCGGGTAGAGGCACGCCAGCGGTCCAATTGCCCTTACCCAGTTTCAAGTGCTCAGCAATCTTCTCCATCGCGCTCTCGGCCAGACGACGATAGGTGGTGATCTTCCCGCCAAAGATGTTCAAGACTGGGGCGCCAGCGCTCGTGTCCACCTTGAGCGTGTAGTCACGCGTCGCTGCCGTTGCGCTGCTTGCACCGTCATCGTAAAGCGGACGAACGCCAGAATAGGTCCAGACCACATCATCACGGGTCAGTTGTTTTTTGAAATATTGATTGGCAAAGCCCAACAGATAATCCTGCTCTTCTTCAGTGCATTTCGGATCAAGCGATGGGTCGGTATGCTCGGCATCGGTGGTGCCAATTAATGTGAAATCTGTCTCATAAGGGATGGCAAATATAATCCGCCCATCGGTACCCTGAAAAAAGTAGCATTTGTCGTGACCATACAGTTTTCGAGTGACTATGTGGCTGCCACGCACCAAACGCACGCCCTCGCGCGAATTCAGCCGCACTTTAGATCGAATGATGTCACCAACCCAAGGCCCACCGGCATTAACCAGCATTCGGGCGTAGTGGGTTGTGAGTTGGTTAGTTTCGGTGTTGCGCGTTTCAATTCGCCAGATCCCGTTTTCACTAGCGGCGCTGACCACTTGCCTACGCGGCAATATCTGTGCACCGCGCATTTCAGCATCGCGTGCGTTCAAAACAACAAGACGCGAATCTTCGATCCAGCAATCCGAATACTCATAGGCTTTGGCAAAGCGGTCTTGCAGCGGAGCTCCCTCATTTGAGACGCTCAGTTCCACGGTCGACGTGCCTGGCAAAATCTTACGCCCACCCAGATGGTCATACATGAACAGCCCCAGCCGAATTAGCCAAGCAGGCCTCCGGCCCTTCATCCAGGGCATAAAAAAGCCGAGCAGTCTCGAGGTTGGCGTATCCGTCTCGAAACGCATATCTCTGTGATAGGGCAGCACAAACCGCATTGGCCAGCTGATGTGCGGCATCGCTTTCAAAAGCGTTTCACGCTCGATGAGTGCTTCGCGCACCAAGCGAAATTCGAAATATTCCAAATATCGCAGCCCACCATGAAACAATTTGGTTGACGCCGAGGACGTTGCGGATGCGAGGTCATTCATCTCAGCAAGCGCAACAGACAGCCCACGTCCCGCCGCATCCCTGGCGATCCCGCAACCATTTATGCCTCCACCAATGATGAACAGGTCTTTAATTTCCGTGTCAGTCGGGTATCCCACGCGATTCTCCTCCAAGCGCGTTGTTTTGCCTTTGTGAAGAAAGCGCTGACATTTCGCAATCAAAAAATATTCGTTTATGTTCGATTTTTTTTCTTTCCATTGTTTTTCAAGATTTTATTTCACTGGGAATTGTTCCAATGCGCACTAAACGGCGCAAAATGAGACAAATCTTATTGTGCTAACACTTCTGTTGCGCATATCTTTCTTGGGCCAAACAAACGCACATCCGAACGCAAACGAACGTAAGCAAAAGGCATTCCATGTCACAAACATTCCGCCACCCCGAAATTCTGGAGATTGCGCGCCGCGAGGGCAAAGTGACGGTAGAAGGGCTTGCTAAATATTTTGACGTGACGCTGCAGACTATTCGCCGCGATCTGACTGATCTAGCCGACGCGGGGAGGTTGGAACGGGTGCATGGCGGTGCAGTACTGCCTTCAGGAACTATCAATATTGGCTATGAAGAGCGTCGATCGCTAAAATCCGAAGAAAAACGCGCCATCGCTCGCGCCTGCGCCAGCGCAATCCCGAACGGTATTTCCCTGTTCCTCAACATCGGCACATCCACAGAAGCCGTCGCGCAGGAGCTTATGCATCACGAGAACCTTATGGTGGTCACAAACAATATCAACGTAGCCAACATTCTCGCCGGCAATCGCGCCTGCGAAATAATCGTAACCGGTGGCCAATTGCGCCGCACGGATGGTGGGTTGGTTGGTAATCTAGCGGCAGAAACAATCCGCCAGTTCAAGTTCGATCTGGCAGTGATCGGGTGTTCCGCGTTGGATCGCGAGGGTGACCTACTGGATTTCGACATTCAAGAAGTCAGTGTCAGCCAAGCCATCCTGCGCCAGTCCCGCAAGACATATTTGGTCGCCGACCAGTCAAAACTTTCGCGTAGCGCTCCGGCAAGGATTGCTTCGCTTGCTGATATTGACACGTTTTTCACTGATCGGCGCCTACCTGCGGACTTGACCACGTCATGTGATGCCTGGAGGACAAAAGTTGTTGTCGTTGATTCATAGAGTGTTTACGAACTGAACCATATACCTGCGAATATTAGTATTAATTTTTCCCATAAAAAAATAGTGTGGTTATCTTTGCTTGAACTAACCCCCCTTTCAGAAAGCTGTCGCTATAAAGCTTGAGTGGCCTGAACGTACCCGCATCTAATTGCTATCGCAGGACCCGTTTTGGCATTTTGAGCATTTGGTGATGGGCAGTTCTCGCGCACGCGAGCCTGATGCATTGTCATGTGTATTAATGGCTTGCTTTACCCAAATGAGCGTTGTTCAAATTTGTGGGTTAACATTGGAAGAGTTTTGGGGCGCTGGTTCAAAAGTGTGCACTCGTATAGATTCTATCCACCCCCTCCCCAGAGATTGTGAGATGTTGGAATGACACAGCAGTGTTGGATGTTGTTGACGGCAGCACGCCTGAGTAGAGCAGTCGAGCAATCTCTTCACACTTTCGCCACAGTCTGCGGCATGGCTAAATTCAATTCCCAATTTCCTCAGAATAACTTCGTAAAACCAATGCCTTGAGGTGCTTCTGTAGAAAGCAGTCTAACAGCTCGACTGGCTCTACCGTTTCCGCCGAATTGCAAAAAATCCGCCGTGGCGGAGGATTGCTCGACCACGGCGTGGGGTGGTGATGGTCTTAGCGCGCGACCTAGTCTGACGGCTTACCGATCTTCGCAAAGACAGTCATCCCTTTGAAGTCGCCAGATTTGAACTGTCGGCCTTGGCTCTCGTAACCTGCCGCGTTTAACGCACCCCGTATCCTATGCTGAAGCTGGGGGGAGAGGGCTGCGGTGGTGACGTCGCTCTCAGTATGTATGAAGCGTTGCGCAATCTGCTTCATGCATGTCTCAGATTTCCCCGTCTCAGCGAGCCACTGGGCAACTTCTTCATACAGAGGGTCAACCGTAGTCCTCTTCGCCTGCTCCGCACCCGCCAGAGCCGCTTCGTCAGGTGTAAGCCACCACGCCTCACCATCTCTGTACAGCGATAGAGCCGCCGCCCATATACGGTCGCGATCATGGCGGATGAGGTCGTGGTCAATGTTGTCCACCCGCACAGGCCAAAACCGCCGATTGCCTGTCTCATCGCGCAAGTAGTCTGTGCGATTGGTAGTGCCGACAAATACACAGCGGCGGGGATAACCCACTTCAGCACGACCATAGGCAGGTCGGAACTTCTCCTCGGTGCGGGTGATGTAGGCTTTGACATGCTCGACTTCGGCCTTTGAGACAGATGACAGCTCCGCAAGCTCGATAATCCACTTGCCCCGCACGTAATCTGCCGCGTCTTTCGTATGCAAAGATGGAACGCTATCTCCGAAGGCTTCGCCTCCACACAAGATGCGTATGGCCGTTGACTTGCCAGCGCCTTGGCTGCCCTCCAAGATCAGCACATGGTCGGCCTTGCACCCAGGCTCCAAAGCCCGCGCCACAGCTGAGATGAGCCATTTCCTGAAGGCGAGTTCCGCAAATCGGATGCTATCAGGATGAACATCAAACCGCCGTAGGCCGAAGTGTTTATTCAGCACCTCAAGCAAGAACTCGCGCGCTTCAGTGGCGCCAACTGCTGGCAGCTCCTCGAGGTAATGGCGGATTGGCGAGATAACCCGTTGCTTCGCCACAAGGTCAATCGCGTCAAAGACGTCATTCTTGGCCACCTTGCTCCATTTCATACGGCGTGACAGCCACATCCGCACTCGGGAGACGTCCGTGTCTTCAAACCGTCGTGGCCTGAAGAGGTTGGGATTGCCGCGTGAGCCTGGCATTGGACGCATGATCATGATCTGCGCGGCAAGCTCATCATAGGCAAACACGCCGTCCCAATCGGATAGTCCGTCTAACAGGATGGCACAGTTCAAGAGTGAGGCTGGGATGCCACGTCCATCTACCTCAAGATTAAGGCGGTCTAGCTTGTCGGTTGTGCGGCTGTCGCCGAAGTCGATGGGCGTATCGCTCTCTGTAACCATCACGGCATTCTGTGTGTCAGGCTTATTCATGACAGCCCCCACATTTCGAGCATGTGGTGCAAGGCGCGCTGCTCGTATCCGCATTGCTGCCTGTATTCGAGCAAAGCCACGCGCATATTATTGCCGTGGACACAGGCCACGTAGACGTCCCACGCGTCATAGGTCGTCCACCCATTATCGGTTGTCTTGCCAATGCGGCCTGCGTCACTGGTGGTGAAGCTGACAGCGCGTTGGTCTGTCACCCAGACAGACCGCCCCTTGGATTGCGAGAAGGGGGAGGCGAACCAATCGCCGCCACGCGGTAACCACCCATGTTCAAGCATGAGTGTGGTGAGGTCATTCTCGGCCAAGAAGGTTTCAATGATACTTGGGCCACCTGACGCCTCACTTAGTTTGCGGTTCTTCTCCGCACGCTCCAACGCGGCTTTCTTGGCCTCACGCTCAGCTTCAAGCCGCTGTGCCTTGTTGGTGGCAGCGCGGGCAGCCACGGCCTCTGGCACGTGCAGTAACCCCGAGCTGCCGCTGATCGAGTATTGGTAGAACAGTGGCTCACCATTCTCGTTCCTGCGTGAGGGAGGCACGTTTGGCAGGTAAACGGGCTGCCCAGTCCGTGCCATGGCGTAATCTGCGTGCAGCCCTTGCTCTGCGAGCAGGTCAAACAGAGCCTCCTGAACGTCTTTGTAATCCGCCCCAGCGATGGGATAGCGGATTGGTATAATCCCGCGCCACTTTGGATTATCTTCTGTCGCGCTGCTCGATGAGTAGATGATGACGGTCCTGTCGCCAATGATCCGCTCGATACAGTTCTGCACAAAATCGATCCGATGCGCGCCTGTATCGACATCGATAATCATAGCGTGAAACTGTCCACTCTGGCGCTGCGCCTCATGGCTTCTAGCAAGGTGGCCAATATAGCTTGAGGGGATGAACGCAGGGGCTTCCTGCTTCTCGACCGCTGCGGGGTTAGCGCAACGCTTCTTGATAGCAGAGAAATTGGTCGTGTCGTAATCTCGACCGTCATGGCGCCGCGTATCGCGGCTGCCATGGAATAAGGGAAAGTGTGGCATGCTCGTGCCTCCTTTTACTAGAGGCCAGCGCGCAATTGTGCTATCGTGAGGTTCTTCAGGCCACCCGTCAGCTTGCAACTGCAGCTGGCGGGTTTTTATTTGGATGAGCCTGTTTTGGTGACTGTCTGCCGAGACGGCAGCGCATCCACCACTTCGTCGGCATCGCGCTCAGAGAGGCCGCCAAAACGGCGGAGTGCTTTGATTAGACCTGGTCGGGTCGTCACATACGCGCAGGTCTTCCATCGCGCCGCCCCGTGCTTCTCACCGTCTCTCACCTGAACAAGCCACTGGATTGCATTGCGGCAGACAGCGATGCGCAGGTTGGTCAGCGGTCGAGCGACAACGCCCATGTAGAGGTCGCTGGTTTCAGATGTGCGGGCATTGATAATCATGGGCCGCACTCCTCCTGAAGGAAGTCATGCAGCTTCTGCAGAACTTGTGCCTTGTCCCAGTAGAGGCGGCTCCCAAAGCGCATCGGGCGGGGCAGGCGGCCTGCATTGAGGTCGCGGTAAATGCTGCTGCGCGATCTGCCGGCCATCAACGATTGCAATTGTGCGAAGTTAATAAGTGTCATGGTGCATCACCTTTTTTCATGGCATGCACTGATCATCGACCAATTAGCATTAATACGCTTATACTATAAATGATAAACGGTTCTCACTTTGAGGATATCCGTTTTGTGCCGTGTCTCGCGGCGCCATCAACGTGTTCATCTAGATCAAATATTTCTAAAATATCCTTCAGAAATTCGTAATACCTTCCCCCAAACCTGTTCCGGTCTCGGCTTGTGAAGTTCGACAAGGTTGCTGGTTTGCCGGTCAGTCGCTCAAACTGCTTTGCAGTTTCAACAGCAACACCGTTTGCCCCGGTATGCGGGGGGCGCCCTCTAGAATTTTCAATATCACGGGTATCAGGCTTTTCCTGATTTCTTAGGCCTGCCAATACACCCGGCAAGTTAATCAGAATTTTTCTATAAGAAATTTCTATTTCAATTTGATCTTCAAAACTCTGAATTATTTGATGAATAGATGGTGCTCTCTGTTGTGTTGGTATTGCGAGCTTCGAACCAGATTTTTTTATTTTATCGCAGTATTTTAAAATTTTTTCGTAGTGCTCTATGTCCGTGGCCGCTTGTGCCGCAGTGGCGCGGCCACTATAATTCCCGACATGTCGTAGACATGCTTGAACGAGTTTAACTGAGTGTATGTCAGCTGTTTTTGCGTCAATCATTTCAGCCTGAAAATGTTCAAGTAAAATGCGACTGACATTTTGGAATAAGACCTCAAGTTGTCGGATATCCGCTTCAATATCAGGCTGTACCAAAGTTATCTCCATGCAGATACTGCGCCCATTGCTCCATATACGGCCTCCGCTGCTCGAGGAGGTCTGAATGCTGGTAGGCCCGATGCACGGCGTTTCCAACTTGGTGAGCGAGTATGGTTTCGCCCACCTCGTATGAGGCATCAGTTTGGTCTGTCAGCCAAGTCCGAAGGGTTGAGCGGAAGCCATGAGGGCGTGCTTCGAGTTCGCGCCGCTCCATGAGCCGAGACATAGTAGCATCGCTGATGACGCCCTTACGCGTGCCTGGGAAAAGGAAGCCGTCCCGCGCAAATTGCATGGCCGTCTGCCACACAGAGAGGGCTTCAGCTGACATTGGGATATGGAAGTCACGGGCCTTGCCCACAGTTGCCTTCATGTTGGCGGCTGGAATAATCCACACATCATCTTTTAGCTGATCAACATGCGCGAACCTAATTGGCATGCTGCGTGAGCCTGTCAGCATCAGCAGTCGTAGGGCTAGGTGCGTGATGGTTGGTTCTTCCAGCGATTGATAGAAGGCGGGTGCATCCTGCCAAGACATCGATGGCGTATTCTGCGGAGTGTGGCGTGGCCGACCTAGTAGCTGCTTCGCTTTTTCCACCACGCCGATGTCTACATTCAGCTCCATTGCTGCGGCATGCTTGATAACGATCTGCAAACGATTGGCAGCCTTGCGAGCTGTCTCTGATTTTGTGTGCCAAATTGGAGCGAGGGCGTCCTTCACATCACGTGCCGTAATTTCCTCAACAGGCATGCGGCCAAGCTTTGGTAAAACGTGCTTCTCGATTGGCGAAAACCATCTGCCTGCCGTGCCATCGCCCTTGAGCTGCGATTTACGAGCCTCGTAGGCCTCCTGAGCAATGTCCTTCAGATTGTTTTCTGGGCGGAGCATTGCAGCTTTCCGCTGGCGCCTTTCACGGATAGGGTCAATGCCATCGCGCGCCATGCGGCGATACTTCTCCGCATATTCTCGCGCCTCTTTCAGTGACACATCACGCACACCACCAAGGCCCATTTCTCGGCGCTGCCCCATAACAGCGTAACGCAGCACCCATTGGCCGCCTGTGTCCCTCACATTCAGCCATAAACCACCCCCGTCGCAATGCTTGCCAGGGGGGGCATTCTTGACGAATGCTGGGCTGAGAGCGTTTCGCTTTGTCACAATTCGTCCACCTTATGATCCACCTTTTATGATGGCATATGGTGGTGCATCATGGCAATCCATGTTGTGTCACGGTTCTCAGATGTCTTATTTACAAAGGATATAAGAGCTTTGCTGACATCAGATGATATATTTGTTTTGGTCCTCTCCTGGGCACCAATCCCAAAAATTGAAATGCCGCAAACCGCTCAGAGATTGCTCTCTGGTGCGACGTCTAGAAATTCGTCCATAAACAGGCTCATCAATTCGGTGCGGGAATTTACGCCCGTTTTCCGAAAAATACTCGAGCTTTGCGCCTTGATTGTGCCCTCAGCGGTGGCGCGGGCGGTGGCAATCTCGGAAATACTCAAACCTTTCAGCATATACATTGCGATATCACGCTCTGCGGGACTAAGCCCCCAATGCGTAAATTTATTGCGCACGAAATGATCCATTTCACCGCGTAGTAGGCGCAGTGATCCTGTTTGAGCGATATTGCGCTCCTGCAACAGGCGCAGCTGCCGCAACAAAACGCGAATGGCCAAGATCAATGCGGCTGCCGATGCAACTTCGAAGGTGAGATGCACCAAATCAAGAAAACTCGGCGCGTTGCGGGCTATCAACCGCTCGTAAAGGTCACTTACGATGTCGAATAGGAAAAACAAAACGCTGCCAAACAGAAATAAAGACGTAAATTTCAGGGTCTTTTCTTCTTGAAACATGGGTTTTGGCATAAGGGATCCCGAAACTCTGTGCGACGTCTTCTGTATACTGAAATCTTGCTGCCATCGGTAGCCTAAGTTCGGACTAAACCAAAGATATAATCCATGGGTTTTACGACCGTGGTTCAGTTGGCGTGACCAAAAGCCATAAGTATCTGCAAGCCTGCGACACGCCCCATCCTGAAACGACCATGCAAGGTGCAGCCCGTGCAAGACCCGACACCAGAGACGCGCAATACTATGTTGCGCAACGGCCTTCCCCATTTTGCCCTCAACTTAGCTGGGGCGACCTATATTATGGCGCTGCTCAATACCGCCTTTTGGCAAAGACTGATGACCCTGTTCGAGGGAGATCTTCTTGCCGCCATCGGCTTGGCCGCGGCTGTAGGCGCCTTGACCTTATTGCTGCTTGAATTGATCGGGCCAAGCGTTCTGCAAAAGCCCGTTCTGGCGGTCTTGATCCTGATTTCCGCCTCAGCAAATTATTTCCAAACGACCTTTGGCGTGTTCATTGATGAAGAAATGGTGCGCAGCACTTTGGAAACGACAGTCGCAGAATCGCGCCATCTTATAACGGCATCTATGGTTCTGAAGATCGGGCTGACAGGCGTCCTGCCCGTTTTGATTTTGTGGAAAATTCCCGTGCGGCGGGCGCGGGTTATCCATCAACTTTGGCGATATCCGCTCGGGGTCGTTGTTAGCTTTGCCTTGGTGATTGGGTTTCTCTTTACCAACTATAAAACCTACTCATCCGTGTTGCGGGAAAATCATGCGCTGATGCAATCCTATCAGCCAGGGGCAACGCTGCTATCGGTGGCTAAGTTTATCAAAAATGAATATGCTACGGGCAGAATTGAGGTGGCCCCCCTTGGCGAAGATGTGGCGCAAGGGGCGCAGCTTTCAAATTCGGACAAACCACTGGTTTTTGTCCTGTTTGTCGGTGAAACGACACGGGCCGCGAATTTCGGCCTTGAAGGATATGAACGAAACACAACGCCCAATCTGGCTGCTCGCGAGGATGTAATCTATTTTCCGAACACCACATCTTGCGGCACCGTCACGACCGTTTCTGTGCCTTGTATGTTTTCGCCCTTCAGCCAAGACGACTATTCGCGGGATCAGTATTTTGCATCGGAAAACCTTGTGGATGTGATCTCGCGCGCGGGTTTCGATGTGCAATGGTGGGACAATAACACGGGCGATCAAACCGTGATGCAGCGCCTAGACTGGGCCAAGGTTGACGCGACATGGGACCCCGATGCCTGTGCAGCCGGTGAATGCACAGACGCCATCTTTTTGCCCCTCATTGATCAGGTATTAGAGACTGCCACAGGCAATACTTTGTTGATTCTGCACATGATCGGCAGCCACGGCCCCGCCTATTTCATGCGCTATCCAGAAAGTCGCGCGCAGTTTACGCCAGATTGCCGATCTGCTGAATTTGCGGATTGCACGGACCAAGAGATTATCAACGCTTATGATAACACCATCATAGAAGCGGATTATGTCCTTGCAGGTGCCATCGAACGCCTGAGCCAAGCGCAGAATGTCGACACAGCCATGCTCTATATTTCCGATCATGGCGAAAGTCTTGGCGAGGGTGGCGTATTCTTGCACGGGTTGCCCAGATTCATGGCCCCTGATGTTCAGACCCATGTGCCGTTTCTTGTTTGGCTTGGGCAATCCTATCAATCACGCTTTGGAATTGATCAGACTTGTTTGGAAAGCAACCGCAACTCAGGCACATCGCAAGATATGGTTTTTCACTCTATGCTCGGCCTGTTGAATTTGGACACCGAAGCGCGCAACCCTCGCCTTGATATCACAACAGCGTGCAGTGCAGATGCGGGATGAGGACATTTATGAACAAGCCTGAAAAACAGATCCAAAACCGACAGGGTCTTTTGCATATCATTGACGCGGCGGGTTTTTCTATGGCGGGGTTGCGCCGCCTTTGGCGCGAAACCGCCTTCAAATTAGAGGTCGGCGCCGCCGTTCTTGCGATTGGGGCGGTTGGCTTTTCTGGCGCGGCGTCTGCGCAAATTTTTACACTTGGCTGTTTATTCTTAATGCTTTTCGCGACAGAGGCGCTGAACACAGCCATTGAAGAAATTGTTGATCGCATTTCTCCAGAATGGTCGCTGGCTGCACGCAATGCCAAGGATTTGGGATCGCTCGCCGTTGGCCTCGTGTCTTTGGTCGTGGCTGGCTATATCGCGTTCATCTTCCTCAGCCTGTAACCCCTGCATCACTGAGCATAAATTCACAGATCATTGCCTTGACCCCAATGGGCACCGCCTATACCCAATTTTTATTCGTAATCAGATGGGAAATGGGCAAAGATGGCCGCAAGAGGGCATCACCATATCCGCCCGTGAAAGGCTAGACACGTGACCATCCATACTTATCTTGGCGACCTTCCTGACGGTCTAAAACTGGGGCCGATTGTGGCGATTGATTGCGAGACAATGGGGTTAAACCCACATCGTGACCGCCTGTGTTTGGTGCAATTGTCTGACGGGGATGGAAACGCGCATCTGGTGCAGATCACCCAAGATCAAACAGCAGCCCCAAATCTTTGCGCGCTTTTGACGGATCCGAACACGCTGAAATTATTTCATTTCGGACGTTTCGATATCGCGGCGATGTATCATCGCTTTGGTGCTTTGGCCGCCCCTGTCTATTGCACAAAAATCGCCTCAAAACTGGTGCGCACCTTCACAGATCGGCACGGTCTGAAGAACCTCGCCCAAGAATTGATTGGCGTGGATATGTCAAAATATCAACAAACCTCCGATTGGGGGGCAAGCCATTTGACCGATGCCCAAAAGGATTACGCGGCCTCGGATGTGCTGTATCTGCACCAGATCAAAGATAAACTTGACGCCATGCTCGCCCGTGAGAACCGCCAAGAGATGGCGCAGGCCTGTTTTGATTTTCTGCCAACCCGTGCCAAGCTTGATTTGGCGGGATGGCCAGAGATTGACATCTTTGCGCATTGATCCAACCCCATGCCCCAAGGTGCCACCTATTCTCGGATCATAACATTCAGCAAGTTGGTTCTGCCGCTTGCTGCTTTGGTGGTGTTGTCTCTGATGTTTCTGTTTTCAGGGCGCCCTGATCCGAACCAAGCTTTGCCTCTTGCCACGCGAAGCGCCGATGGCCAATTGGGCCAGCAAGGGATGACCAACCCCCGCTTTGCGATGGTTACAGGATCTGGCGATGCGGTGGAATTGATCGCATCTTCCGCAGAGCCTAGTGATGGAGATGCCAATCAAATTCTCGCCACCAATGTAACGGCAGAAATAACGCGGTTAACGGGCGGGCGCGATCAAATCACGGCTGATCAAGCCTTATGGAATAGCCAAAGCTCTGACACACGATTAACTGGAAATATTGTTGCAACATCACCCGAAGGCTATAGGCTAGATACTGAGGAATTATCTATAATTGCCGCATCTGGTGACATTATCGCGCCTGCGGCGGTTTTGATCACATCGGACGGGATTCGCCTTGAAGCGGGGCAAATGGCAATCACTGGCCCGTCAGATCATCAGGTTGTGCATTTTCAGGGTGGCGTGCGGCTGCTATACGAAGGGAAATAGGGGGGCATATGCGGCAATTCTTCATCGCTATTTTCTTGCTGGCCATGGGCCTGCCTGCGCAGTCGCAGACACAAGTGGGCTTTGGCGGCACCCCGCATGACAGCAGCGCCCCAATCGAAGTTGTCTCCGACAGTCTTGAGGTCGATGACACTAACGGAAATGCAATATTTCGCGGCAATGTGATTGCTGTGCAGGGCGATTTGCGCATCTCTGCGGCTGAAATCCACGTCCTCTATCAAACCAATGCCGAAACCGGCGGTCAAAACGATATCGACCAAGTGCAAGCTCTAGGTGGGGTTTTGATTACCCGCGGTGTGGACGCGGCCGAGGCTGAAACCGCCACCTATTTCGTAGCTCGCAACGAAATGGAAATGGTTGGCAATGTTTTGGTCAGTCAACAAAGCGGTGTTATTGCGGGCGAGCGGATGCTACTGGATATTGCCACGGGGCAAGGCACGGTGGATGGGCGTGTGCGCACAACTTTGCAGGGGGCAAACCAGTAAGTCATGGCAAAGCGGGTGTCATTAAAGGTCGAAGAGGGCGCAGCGGGTTTGATCGTTTCAAACCTCCGCAAAAGCTATCGCCGCAGACCCGTCATTCGTGATGTTTCCATGGAATTGCGCAGAGGCGAGGTCGTGGCCTTGCTTGGCCCAAACGGGTCAGGCAAAACCACAAGTTTCTATGCAATTGCGGGCTTGGTCACGCCTGATGGTGGCAAAGTAATGTTGGATGGCCACGATGTGACGCGGTTGCCAATGTATCGCCGCGCACGGGCGGGCATCGGATATTTGCCACAGGAAATGTCGATTTTCCGCGGCCTATCAGTTGACGCAAACATTCTATCAATCTTGGAGATATCCGAGAAAGATGGCGCAACACGGCGCAAACGGCTTGAAGATTTGCTGAGCGATTTCTCGATTGAACATTTGCGCCGCGCGCCCGCCCTATCCTTGTCAGGTGGGGAACGCCGGCGGGTGGAGATCGCGCGCTGCTTGGCATCAAATCCGCGCTATGTGTTGCTGGATGAGCCCTTCGCGGGCGTTGATCCGATTGCAGTCAACGATATCCGCAGCCTTGTTGCCGATCTCAAAACGCGCGGCATTGGTGTTTTGATCACCGACCATAATGTGCGTGAGACGCTGCAAATCGTGGATCGCGCCTATATCCTGCATGACGGCAAAATCTTAATGAGCGGCACCTCCAAAGATGTCGTGCAAGACGAGAATGTGCGCCGCGTCTATTTGGGCCAAAATTTCAAAATCGGCTGATCGTCTTCTGCTTTACGTTGACAGATGGCGGGGATTCGTCGCCAAATAGGGGTGATGTTTGACAGAGCCAACACCCTCTTCTTTCCTGTCGCGCTGCTGACCGCAGGCAGAAATAGATTTGGGCAGGCGGTATCCCTGACATCTTATTTTATAGTGTAGCGTTGCAGCCTCGCTTCAACGCTATCTTTACGTAATGGAGGTAACATGCGCTATCAAATCAGTGGGAAACAAATCGATATTGGCGAAGCACTCCAAACATATGTGAAAGACGGGCTTGGCGCGGCTGTTGCAAAATATGCTGAAAGACCAACAGATTCACATGTCGTTTTCTCAAAAAGTGGGCATGAGTTCGTATGCGAATCCAATGTTCACCTTTCCACTGGACTCAGCGCATCTGCCAAGGGCAGCGATACAGAAATCTACGCGGCCTTTGATAAGTGCTGTGAGAAAATGGAAAAGCAACTGCGCCGATACAAGCGCAGATTGAAAGATCATCACCGCGAACGCGCAGAACCCGTTGAACATTTCGCTGCGGCCTCGTATATCCTCGCGTCAACAGACAAAGACGAAGATGATGCGGATGACACCTTGCAGCCCATCATCATCGCAGAAACCGAAACTAAAATCCCTTCGCTCTCTGTGGGTGAGGCGGTAATGCAGATGGAATTGGCGGGCGCCCCTGTCTTGGTATTCCGAAACGAAGCGAGCGCAGGCGTAAACATCGTCTATCGCCGCGAAGACGGAAATATCGGCTGGATTGATCCCCGCTAGACCGAAATAAAGACCCTGACGGGTAAGGAATACACGCGAATGGAACTTTCGATGCTCCTTGAGCCGCAAGGCGTGAAGGTTGTTTCTGATGTGACAAGCAAAAAGCGGCTTCTGCAATCTCTTGCAGATGTGGCTGAGGGTTTGCTTGACGTCAGCGCCTCGGAAATTTTCGAAGCTCTGCAGGAGCGTGAAAGCCTAGGGCCAACAGGCGTGGGGCATGGCGTGGCCTTGCCCCATGCGCGTTTGTCGGCGCTCACGAAAATCACAGGCGTATTTTTCCGTCTTGAACGTCCCGTCAACTTTGATTCCGCAGACAGACAGCCTGTTGATCTGGTTTTTGCGCTGTTTGCGCCTGCCGATACGGGCGTGGATCACCTCAAGGCGCTGGCGCGCGTGTCGCGCACATTGCGGGATGCGGAACTTTGCGAAAAATTGCGGGCAAATTCTGACCCAATGACACTGCACACCTTGTTGACAGGCGGCGCAGAAAGCCAAGCGGCCTAGGCCCAAGACCCAAATCCAAAACTGACATAGTCGCGCCGATAGGCTTCGGCGCAGACATCCTCAATTTCGGTCGTGTATATCTCGGAAAGCGAAATTGGATCGCAGGGATTGGGCAGAACGAAGGCCTGTTCTTGCCCTGCCAAAGCAGGAAGGGCATTTGGCAATTCTTCGGCCCGCAACAAGAGATCAGGCAGTTTCACCTGCGCCATACCTTGCAAAATTGCAGTCTGGCTGGCCCAACCAGGATCAACAGGAAGGCTCGTTTGCCCCGCCAGATTGCCCCGTAGAAATTTCAGAAATTGCAAGAAGCCTGCGCGCTGCGCCTCAAGTGACCAATCTTGCGCCCCGCTTTGACTTGGCAAAACAAGCCCGTAGGTTTTGCTTAAAACGCGCCGCGCCGTTGCAAAATGAGGGCGATCCTGTGGCAGGATATAACGGGTAAAGACATCATAGGCCCGCTCCAACGGGTGTTGGATTACCGCAAAACTGCGATAGCCGACATGCGCCCGCATCCATTGACGCAATTGATTTTGGCTCATGCGCCGATACAGCCCATCGCGCCCCACCCCATCAAGCGCCCCCATCCAATCAATCACAGCCTCAGATAAGGTGCCACGCATCGGTTGAAACAATAGGCCTGTTTTGGGGGCCGCCACAAAGGATGGCACAGCGGCATGGCGGCTTGGCTCAAAAAGCGGAATATCGGATAGGCCAAATGGGTCTAGTCCCTGTAAATCTGCCACCATCTGATCATAATTGATCACCTTTTTTGAGAGCGCTTCGGGATTTTGCTTTTTGATTTTCGCAGGTGGGGTGTCGACCTGATGGGCTGATCCCAAAAATCGGGCCAATCCATTGATCACTGACATGTCGAACAATTCATCATAACTGATGCGATAGGCCACCTGCCCAGTCACCTGCAGCGCCCGTGTTACTTTAGACTGGAAGGCCAGAAGGCGGGCCAATAAATCTTGGAACTCTCCCAGTTTAAAGGTGATCTCCGCACTGCGTTGATGGCGCATATCGCGCAGCATCCATTGCCCCGTCTCAGCGGCAATCTTGCGCGACACATAACTATCAAGCGGGTTTCGTGTCAAAATCACCTTCGCAATCGTAGGGTCACCCAAAACGGCTTCGGTCACACGGGGGTCATGGTCATGGAACAAACGAAAGCCAGCCATCGCGGGCGGGTTATCAAAAATCGCCTGCATCAATCCCAAAGGATCATCTTCGCGCCGCGCAAGGTCGTAATCGTAAAGAGTTTCCGTCTTGGGATGCCCAAGGAAGCTGGGGTTAAACACCTCGCCATGCGAGCAAATATCTGGAAATTCATTCAGCGCAGCCTCTAGGAAATTCGAGCCCGTGCGCATTTCAGCAAAAATGACAAATCCTTTGAATGTCGTCATGATCTATCGCACCACATAAGGCCGAATGGCCGAAGGTTTTGACGACATCATCTCCATATCATCGGATGGGAAATCGCCCACCACATGGGCGCGCATTCCCTGATTCTTAAGGGTCTGCAAAAACTTGGCAAATCCTGCAAATTTCACCATCCGCGGCACCGTTTCGAGATGCACAGGCCCGCCCGCCTGAGGCACATGTTGGATCGCTTCAGAGAGATGCTCGATCGGATATTCCAGAAATTCTGTGAGCGTCCAAATCTTGACATGGGCGCGTGCGTAAAGCGCGCGCAATTCATCCAAAAAATCCATTTCATTGCGCTGTAGGCGCGCGGCCTCGTTGCGAATATCGTCAAAATTTCCATTCGATGCGAACAGGCGCAACGCCCACGCGCCCGTGATGATATGGATACGGGCATTTCCATCTGCAGCCAGAAATGGGGTGATTTTTTGAGTGTCGCGCGGGCTAAATTGAAACACTTGCCGTTCACTGCGCGCATTCCAAATCAACGAGGTGAGAAAGGCTTCTGGATTGTAATCCCGTAACACCGAACTGTCGCTCAGGCCGCCTGGCCCAACGCTACCACCGCCAGAAAATTCCACGCGATCAGGCGCAAAGAGATGGCCGTGGACATGAGCATTGCTGCGCCGCGCAAGCCATGGCTCAAAATCTGGAAAAAGGTCTGAAAATCCATGAAATACGGAATATTCAACTGCCGTTTTCCCATTCTCCCAATTCCAATTTGGAAAACGGCTATGCATATAGAGGCCCGGCCTGCCACGCGTGCGCCGCTCCACCGCTTTTGCAAAGACGCGATCAATCTTGCCTGGGGCTGGCTCTGTTTTGAGGCAGGCTTCTTGTTCCTGATAGAGGAAGGTTTGGTAAAGCAAATCGGCCTCATGCCAAATTTTGCGGGCCACAAAGCAATCAGACCGGCGCAAAAGCCGCAGATGATCATCATAGAAAACATGAGGTTTTCCTTGGAAATCAAACTTCGACAAGGTCAGCGAGCGGCTTTCTATGTTAATCGCATAGCGGCGGGCCAATGATTGGAAATAGCTTTCATCAGGGATCCAAACCCGTTTGAAATAGCGATCATAGGTGTCACCATCAGGATCGGTCAGGATCGCCGTCAGGGTCTGACGGGTCAAACACCACCATTGGCTACCCAAATGGGGGGTCAAATCATTCGGAATTTTCCGCCGAAATCCAATACGGCGTTGAAACGCCACATATTGATCAAACAGGCGGCGATTGCGTTTCCAAGAAAAGGGGAAACGGAAGATAAATCGCTCCTCGTTTAGGCCGCCGACTGTCCATTGCACATCATGGATGGTCACGCTTTCGATAAAATCGGTTTGCGGATGTTGTTTGAGATAGGCGCGCAATTCGGACACGGGCCGAAGCGGCAAACAAGACCCGGAAACGAGATAAACATGACCAACTTTCGGTTCGGATTTCAGCAATTGCTTTGCCGCTAACTTGGTCGCGTGAACCAAAGACCAAGTGCCCCATTCACAAGGAACGCGTGCGCTAAATTGCACATTTTTCAAATCAGATAGGGCTTGCTTGAATCCTGCGAACTCAGCAGCGGGAACCTTCGCGTCCACATGGATCACCAAAGGGCAATCACGCTCGGCCCAATGGCGGGCTACCTCAGCGGCACGATCCAAATGGGAATGGCAGAGCATGACAAATCCCAAACTCATGCCCAGTTCCCTTTCGACATCAGGCCAAGGATTTCTAATTGCCGCCAATTGATGAATTTCTCAGAAAATCGCATCCAGAAATTTGGCCCGCGATCCGCCTCTAATGCGGCGAGATAGGCGCGATACTCTTTTGAATTTGCGAAATGCTCTCGCCGCTGCAATTCTTCTTGGGCTTTTTGTTGGAAGCCATCGATGAATTTTGCATGCAGCAACACACCTGAAGTTTTTTCACCACCCCATTCGTCATAAACAAGGTTCAATCCACGCGGCAAAAGCATGTGGGTTGAACTGGCATAGACATTTCCCCGCTGCCATCTCACCAAAGGGATCTTATTCAATGCGGGTGCAGATTTTGGATCATCTGCAAAAAACACCCGCGCGCGCGGCCCGCCTTGGATCCAAAGATTTCCAAAACTTGGGTTCTTCTGGATCATGTAATTGCCGCTATCAAACCAACAGCATTGCGCGAACGGGTCTTGCCCCGCCTCATAGGTGAAAGTGCCAATAGGGCCTTTGGGATACATATCCAACAGCATCGTCCCAAAGCTTTTGATCGAGGATGCCTCAAGCCAATCCGTCAAAGCGTTAATAGGGCGGGTGTCGACAAACGGGTAAATTAAAAATTCATCAGGGTCGACTGTGAGGCACCAATGACCGTGCCCATATTTGCCCAGCAAATGGTTCAACCAATCCATCCCAAATCGGGATCGCTTATAGCTTTCCGTGCTGAGCCAGACTGAACAATCCGTTTGCGCGGCCAAATAATCGCGCGAGCCATCATCGCTATCATTATCCACAAAAAGGAAATGGCGGACGCCCTTAGATCGGTAATATTCAAGGAAATAGGGCAGGCGCAGAACTTCGTTGCGCACTGTGCAAAAGCACAAAAGATCACGCGATTTAATCTGTGCCGTGCGATTTTGCACAGGTTTCAGCGCACGCGACTTTCGCCAAGCGCGCACCAAAAACCGCTTTCGTTGCAGCCTGAGCCGATACCGGCTGAGCGCATTCATACTCGATCCCCATCTCACTCCCGCACATCGTCAGATATAACGGCCTGCACCGCGCGAAAGTGATCCTTCCAATTTGGTAAATCATCCATGGGACTGGCCAGACCCGATGATCCAGATAGCAGTATTTCCTTAATTTGCGTTTTCCAAGCCTGCGGATCAAGCGGGGAAAGGAAAATTGCATAAGTTTTCAAAACTTCTCGATGAACAGGTAAATCTGAAACGATGCACGGCAGCCCAACCTGCAACGCCTCAAGCGGCGGATAGCCAAAGCCTTCGGCCAAACTTGGAAAGAGAAGCGCATTCGCGCTTTGCATCAAATCGCGTAATTCGGCATCGGGCAGCGCGCCATGTTCGAATATCTTGGTATTACGCAACAGATGCTGATCCAATCTTTGCAAAAGATCAGGCGCAGCCCAACCGCGCTGGCCCACAAGATGCAATTCAGGGCAGTCATCTGGCCCCATTTCCGCGAAAAGCGCGTCCCATGTATCTAGCAGAAGGGCGTGGTTTTTGCGCGGCTCAATCGTGCCAATCATCAAAAAACGCCGCTGCGGATTTCGGGGCAATGGCAGGTTTTTTGCGTGATCCAAGCCTGGGTATAGAACGTGGCAGGGCGGCGAAGGGTTTGGATAAAACCAGTCACAAATCGCCTGTTTAGAGACGTTTGAATTCGTCAAAATTGCATCCGCATAGCGCCCCACCTGCGACAGTTTCTGTTCAAACCGCGCGCTAATCCCAGCGCGTGTGAATTGGGGATGGGTCAAGGGGATGACATCATGAACATAAACCAGAACCTTGCGCGGCTGAACGGCCTCAAACACAGCGGGGGACAGATTGGCGTGACCAACATTCAAATAGACAGCCTCACTTGGAACATGGGCTGAAATCATCCGCGACAAGCCCGTGAAATGCGGACAGCGCGCCAAAGCAAATTTTCGCAAGGCCGCTTGAAGGCGATGCCGCGGATGGCGGCCGCGCCAGATCAAATGCGATAGGATATCGCCCCGTGCAGGCAAATCTTCACCATCGGCAAAGCGCGCCAAGGCGCGCCCGCCCTCCGCCCCAAGCAAGACATAACCTCGCGTGCTGCGATAAAAAAACAACGGGCGTGGCAGGCCTAGGGCGAAATCCAAATAGGCCCGCTCTACACGATCCACGCCCGTCAACTGGCTTTGCCCGATCCGCGACACCAGCCGCGTCACGTCTAGCAAAATATGCATGAGGTGGCGTTTACTGGGCTGCGGCGCGCATCGACATCAAATCTTGCAAGAAATCGCCAAATTCATCGCAAAGATCTGGGCGAGACAGCCCAAATGCCACTGTGGCCTGCAAGAAACCCGCCTTTGAGCCACAATCATAACGCTGACCTTTAAAGCGGAAGCCATAAACATTGTCAGAATTTTCGATCTCATGCGCAATCGCATCGGTCAGCTGAATTTCACCACCCTTGCCAGATTTGATCTTGTTCAAATTGGTCATGATTTCAGGCGTTAGAATATAGCGCCCAATCACGGCAAGGTTTGAAGGGGCGGCGCCTTCATTCGGCTTTTCAACCATGCCTTTGACCGACACCATCGCGCCATGATCTTCCTTCACGTCCAAGATCCCGTAAGAAGAGGCCTTATCTGCGGGCACCTCCATTGCGGCAACCATATTGCCGCCAGTTTCCGCATGGGCCTCAACCATTTGCTGCAAACATGGCGTTTCAGCCGCAATAACATCATCAGGCAAAATAACCGCGAAAGGTTCATTCGCAATCAGGCGCCGCGCGCACCACACTGCATGGCCCAATCCCAAGGGTCGGTTCTGGCGCAAATATGCAATCGCGCCGCTGTCCATATTGGTGCTTTTCAGCAAATCCAAAAGATCATTTTTATCCTTGCGGCGCAGGGTCGCCTCTAACTCGGGGGAGTGGTCAAAATAATCCTCAAGCGCGCTTTTTCCGCGCGATGTAACAAAGATGAATTCCTTGATCCCTGCCGCGCGCGCCTCGTCAATCGCGTATTGGATCAAGGGACGATCGACCAAAGTCATAATCTCTTTCGGGATTGATTTGGTCGCGGGCAAAAATCGCGTGCCTAGTCCTGCAACGGGAAAAATTGCTTTTGTAATTTTTTTCTTCATCTTCGCTCTCTCTGGCCAATTTTTACGCCCAAGCCCATTAAGACATGCCGCCTCACCCCAACTTGGTATGTATTGAAGAATTGTGTAACGAATTTTCTCGCTAAATCCTAGGGGCCAGTGTGATGCGCCTATGATTTCATGGAAGACCCCGTGCCGATGCAACGCGCGCCGTCTCGGCCTGAACACGGCCCGCAAAGCGCCACAAGACAACCCGCTTCTGATCGCGGCGGGAGGGGCCATAAAGACCCCCGACCTGTTCCCAATATCCTTGGCGATGAAACCGCACCCAATGCGGAACGGCGGTTGGATGAAACAGAAACAAGGAGGTGTTTTCGCCCGCTGCCGCATGCTGCGCCGCTTGGATGCGCAAGCGGTGACGATCACGCCACGGGCCATGTAGAATGACAGGCGGCTGTGGATCATCATCGCGCAAGGGCTGAAACGGGGGGGCTTGGTCAAAGGATTGGCGCAGCAGGAGAGGCCGCATTCGCCCTTGTTCAAACCCTGAACGCAGCTCTGCTAAAAGGGGCGCAATACGAAAAGGCGACAGATCCCCTGACAGCGCGAACCGCTCAATACGCCGTTTTTGCGTATATTCAAAATCCAACAATGCAGCATCCATTGACGCTGGGGGTGCATAGCGGCGCAAAAATCCTGCATAGCTTGCACCAATCTCAAACAGGGTTTTCGGCGCGCGGCGGGCAGATCGGCGCGCGCTTTGTGCGAAACCATGATGGATCAATCCCCCATCAAGATAGCCTGTTTCATGCCCCGCATGATGCAATCGCATCGCAAGATCTGTGTCGTCATAGAGAAAACGATAGGCCTCATCAAAGCCGCCTATTTGGCGCAGAATATCGGCTCTGAACAGCATATTTGTGCCGTGTAATTTGCGTGGGCCTGCATCAGATTTGGGCTGATCCCGCCCCAAGTCATCAAAGCCAACATCGCCCCATTGCACCGAAATTCCATTCCGCCCCAAAACAGTGCCCGTGAGCGCGGCCCATGGGTGCTGACACATCTCTTTCAGCATCAGTGATAGCCACATCGGCTCGGCCACCGCGTCATCATCTAGAAAGGCGATATATTCCGCCGCCGCATGATCAATCCCGATATTTCGGGCGGCTGAGATATTTTCATTTTCGAACAAAACCCGCTTAATGCGGCTTACAAAGGGCAAAGTCGAAATCGCCGCCAAACCCAAGTGATCAGCCACAATGATCAATTCCACAGGGCGGTGGTTTTGATGAAATACAGACAGCGCGGCGCGACACAAAAGATCAGGGCGTCCGTGGCTGACCACGATCACGCTGACGCGCGGCTGGCTCATTCTTGGCCCATCTCCGCAAGCATGGCTTCGATCCGTGACACATCTTCAGGGTTGTTCAATTCCCAGAATTTGCGCCCTTGCGCTTCGACCTCGACACATAACACACGGCGACCAGACTCGAGGAAGCGCAATTGTTCTAACCCCTCAAGTGTCTCTAGCGGCCCTGTCGGCCATGTCGGATAGGCCAATAGCGCCTCGGGGCGATAAGCGTAAACACCCACATGATGAAAGACGGGGGTTTCTTCGGCGTCCTCAGAAATACCCGTGGTGTAGGGGATCACTTCCTTTGAAAAATAGAGTGCTTGGTGCGCGCTGCCAAAAACGGCCGTGGTCCCGCCAACGCGGCCTGCCTTACGATCCGCTTTGAATGCGGCCAAGGTTTCACCATCACAGCGCAAAACGGGCGTAGCAATGTCCGCAGACGGATCAGCGCGCAGGCCTGTGATCAACTCCTCCAAGAACCATGCAGGCGTCAGCGGCGCATCCCCCTGAAGGTTCACCACCATCTCAACATTTTGTCCAAGATTATTGAGGGCCTCTGCGCAGCGCTCCGTCCCATTCACACAATCGGACGAGGTCATCACAACCTGCGCGCCAAAACCTTGGGCGGCATCTCGAATACGATCATCATCCGTGGCCACATAGACCGCGTCAAAACCTCTTACGGCACAAGCGGCGCGCCAACTGCGTTCAATCAGGCTCATAGATTTGCCCGAAACCCCGCGCAACTGAACCAAGGGTTTGCCCGGATAGCGTGAGGATTGATACCGCGCGGGTATTACACAAATGACGCTCATGGCTCGATCAACTCCACGGTTGGGGCATAGGCGATGAAGAAGCTATTTTCAAAACCTGCCTTGCCATAGGTAAATTCCTGATGGGTCGAAAACTCCACCATCTGGCCGCCCGCACCGCGCAACACTGCATCGCCCGCGGCCGTATCCCACTCCATCGTGCGGCCAAGACGCGGATAGAAATCCGCCTCACCCGAAGCAACCAAACAGAATTTCAAAGATGAGCCTGCGCTGCGCAAATCTGAAATTTCATAGGCACTGATATAGGCATCCGTGGCGGCATCGCGATGTGATTTTGAGGCGACTACGCGCAAGGCGCTATTGTCGGCCTCTGCCACGGAAAGCAATTTCTGCGGGCCAATTTCATCGTGGTTAAAGGGCATGAATTCCTCAACCGATTGGCCATCCGCACGGGTGTAAAACAATCGCTGCTTCGCGGGCGCATAAACAACACCACGCTGAGGGCGGCCATCCAAAACAAGGGCAATGTTGACCGTAAAATCCCCACGGCGCTGCACAAATTCCTTTGTGCCATCAAGCGGGTCAACAATGATGAAATCCCGCAAGGATTGCCGATGGGTTTCAGCCTGTTCTTCGGTCACAAGCGCAAGATCGGGAAAAGCTGCGCGTAGGCCCGCAGAGATATAGGCATCCGCCGCCTGATCAGCGCGGGTTACGGGACTGTCATCTGATTTGCTTTCAACACCAAAATCATCCGAGGCATAAACCTCCATGATTTTTTCGCCTGCCCCCAAGGCGAGGCTTCGAAACACGCGCTCGATCTTGTCAAAATCCATTTTGTAACAATTTCCTTAACCAGATTGCCTTAAATGGCCGTTTGCGGTTATCCTAGTCTCGTTGGATGGGGCAAGTAGATCATATATATCTTGCCAAACAAACCGACATCTATGGATCAAGGCCAGCATCCATGTTTGAAGCGCGACAAACGAACACGATGAGGCGTAGCCTCTTTTCCATGCTTGAGGTGACCTATCACGCCTCGGTTCAAAAGGTGCGTTCATCGCACCGCAACGCCGTTTGGGCCATCATGACCAGCATTTTACAGGCGGGCATGTTTGTCGGCGGATTTTATCTGATGTTCTATTTCATCGGCGCGCGCGAGGCAAAACTGCGCGGCGATTTCATGATGTATCTCTTGTCAGGGATTTATTTATACCTCTGCCATATCCGCGCGGTGGCTGCTGTCTCTGCCGCAGAAGGCGGCACCTCATCCCTGATGCAACATGGGCCGATGAATCCAATTGTGGCGATTGCATCCTCACTGATCTCGGCATTTTACGTGCAAACCATTTCGCTCTTGGTGATTTTATTCGCGCTGCACACGTTCAGCGGCACGGTGACCTTCCATAACTGGAAAGCCGCTTTGATGATTTACCTTTTGGCGTGGTTTTCTGGCTTTGGCGTTGGGCTGGTGTTTCGCGCCATGCGCCCATGGTCGCCCGAAGTAACGCGATTTGCGCAACAGGCCTATATGCGGATCAATATGGTCGCGTCAGGCAAGATGTTTGTCGCCAATACGGTGCCGGGATTCATTATTTCGATGTTTGATTGGAACCCTTTGTTTCACATTGTCGACCAAATGCGCGGCGCCGTGTTCGTGAATTACTTTCCGCATCATACGAATTGGGAATACCCGCTTTATGTGGCCTGTGGCCTGTTGATTGTTGGCCTGATGGCTGAGTTTTTCACAACCAAGCGGGCCTCAATGTCGTGGGATATGGGGCGCTAGCCAAGAATTTCGTAGAATTCCTTGTGATCTTTCCCAAATTCCTAGCGTTGCGCTGCTTGCAGGGGGCGATGTGCCTGCCTATATAGCCACCGAAACAGGCTGTTCTGAACGGCCTATACATAAGCAGTGACGGAGCCGAGATCGGGCCGTTGCCGCATGTTCGCTTGAAGAAAAGGGACCAGAAAAGATGGCTAAAGTAATTGGCATTGACCTCGGCACCACAAACTCCTGTGTTGCGATTATGGACGGCGCGCAACCGCGCGTGATTGAGAACGCTGAAGGCGCGCGCACCACCCCATCGATTGTTGGCTACACCGATGACGAACGTCTGGTGGGTCAATCGGCAAAGCGCCAAGCTGTTACCAATCCTGAAAACACAATTTTTGCTGTAAAACGTCTGATCGGGCGTCGTTTGACCGATGCCGAAGTGGAAAAGGACAAGAACCTTGTTCCCTACAAAATCATTGACGGCGGCAATGGTGACGCATGGGTCGAGGTAAAGGGCGAGAAATTCAGCCCCAGCCAAATTTCTGCACAAATCCTGACCAAGATGAAGGAAACCGCCGAGAATTATCTGGGCGAAGATGTGACGCAGGCCGTGATCACCGTTCCTGCCTATTTCAACGATGCACAGCGTCAGGCGACCAAAGACGCGGGTAAAATCGCAGGCCTTGAGGTGCTGCGCATCATCAACGAACCAACAGCGGCCGCATTGGCCTATGGGTTGGACAAAAAAGACACCAAGACCATTGCGGTCTATGACCTTGGTGGCGGCACATTCGACATCACAATTCTTGAGATTGACGATGGCCTGTTTGAGGTAAAATCCACCAATGGCGACACGTTCCTTGGCGGTGAAGATTTCGACATGGCGATTGTGAATTACCTCGCGCAGGAATTCAAAAAGGAAAACAATGTCGATCTGACGCAAGACAAAATGGCGCTTCAGCGTCTCAAAGAAGCGGCGGAAAAAGCAAAGATCGAACTTTCCTCTTCGACCCAGACCGAGATCAACCAACCGTTCATCTCGATGGGGTCAAACGGCCAGCCCTTGCACCTTGTGCTGAAACTGACCCGCGCGAAATTGGAAAGCCTTGTGGGTGATCTAATCAAACGCTCGCTGAAACCATGTCAGGCTGCGTTGAAAGATGCGGGCCTCTCAAAAGGTGATATTGACGAGGTGGTTTTGGTCGGCGGCATGACCCGTATGCCCAAAGTAATCGAAGAAGTGTCTAACTTCTTTGGCAAGGAACCCCATAAAGGCGTGAACCCTGATGAGGTTGTAGCCATGGGCGCGGCCATTCAAGCGGGCGTTTTGCAGGGCGATGTGAAGGATGTTGTTCTTCTGGACGTCACCCCGCTAAGCCTTGGGATTGAAACCTTGGGCGGCGTCTTTACCCGTCTGATCGACCGCAACACGACCATCCCAACCAAGAAAAGCCAGATTTTCTCGACCGCTGAGGACAATCAAAATGCGGTGACAATCCGCGTCTTCCAAGGCGAGCGGGAAATGGCCGCTGACAATAAAATGTTGGGCCAGTTCAATCTGGAGAATATCCCACCGGCGCCGCGCGGCATGCCACAAATCGAAGTGACGTTTGACATTGACGCAAACGGGATTGTCTCGGTTTCTGCGAAAGACAAAGGCACAGGCAAAGAGCAAAAGATCACCATCCAAGCATCGGGTGGCCTCAGCGATGAGGATATTGATCGTATGATCAAAGAGGCTGAGGAAAACTCTGATGCCGATAAGCAGCGCAAGGAATTGGTAGAGACCAAGAACCAAGCGGAAAGCCTGATCCACTCGACCCAGAAATCCTTGGAAGAACACTCCGACAAGGTTGATCCGACCACAGTCGAAGCAATCGAGTTAGCCATCAAAAACTTGGAAGAACAGATCGCGACCGATGATGCGGGCAAGATCAAATCTGGCATCCAAAACGTGACCGAAGCCGCGATGAAACTTGGCGAGGCGATTTACAAAGCCCAAGCCGAGGATGGCGAAGGCGGTGATGAGCCATCTGGTGTCGATGATGACATCGTAGATGCCGATTTCGAAGATCTGGACGACAGAAAGCGCTCCTAATCGGGAAATTTGATCCCGATAGACCAGCTGGGGTGCGCCTTGGCTGGTCTATGCGTTAAGAAAAGGGTGTCTACCGATGTCGAAGCGCGATTATTACGATGTTTTGGGTGTGGCGCGTGGCGCTTCGCCTGAAGAAATCAAGAAAGCCTATCGTCAAAAGGCGAAAGAACTGCACCCCGACCGCAATTCTGACAATCCGAATGCGGAAGCGCAGTTCAAAGAAGCGAATGAAGCCTACGAAGTTCTGAAAGATGCCGATAAAAAAGCGGCTTATGATCGTTTTGGTCATGCGGCGTTTGATGGCGGTATGGCAGGCGGCCCCCGTGCGGGCGGCCCTCACGCAGGCGGTGACTTCGCCAGCGCCTTTTCAGATGTGTTCGAAGACCTTTTTGGCGATTTCATGGGCGGTGGCGGTGGCCGCGGTGGGCGTCAACGCAGCACGCGCGGCTCTGATCTGCGCTATAATATGCGGATCACCTTGGAAGAAGCCTATGCGGGTTTCAGCCGCGAGATTACCGTTCCCACAGCCGTAACGTGTTCAAGCTGCTCTGGCAGCGGATCAGAGGGCGGATCTGAACCCGTCACTTGCCCAACTTGTTCAGGCATGGGCAAAGTCCGCGCGCAACAAGGCTTTTTCACTGTGGAACGCACTTGCCCCACCTGTTCAAGCGTGGGTCAAATTGTGAAAAACCCCTGTCGATCATGCGGGGGCGCGGGTCGCGAACAAAAAGATCGTCATCTTTCCATCAAAGTGCCCCCTGGTGTTGAAACAGGAACACGCATTCGGCGCTCGGGCGAAGGTGAGGCAGGTTTGCGCGGCGGGCCAGCGGGTGATCTTTATATTTTCATCGAAGTGGCCGAACACCCAATTTTCAAACGCGATGGCGTTGATCTTTACTGCCGCGTGCCCGTGTCGATGGTCACCGCTGCCTTGGGTGGCGATGTCGAGGTGCCTTGCATTGATGGCGGACGCAGCCGCGTGAAGGTGGCCGAAGGCGCGCAATCTGGTCGCCAAATGCGTTTGCGCGGCAAAGGTATGCCCGCACTTCGCGGCAATGGCACAGGGGATATGTATATCGAATTGGCGCTTGAGACGCCTGTGAACTTGAATTCCGAGCAAAAAGACCTGCTTCGGAAATTCGAGGAAAGCCTGAATAAGGGGAATAATCCCCACGCGTCAGGCTTTTTCGACAAGGTCAAAAGCTTTTTCGATGATCTGAAAAACTAACGTAAACCCCCGCTGTTGCGGGGGTTTTTGTTATTTTCCGATTTCGCAGGCCGCCATGACAGCCATATTCAAAATGTCATTGGCGGTGGAAACAGTTGAACAGATCTGCACAGGCCGATCTGGCCCTGTCAAAATCGGGCCAATGACCGTAGCCCCCGCCATTTCTTGCATCAATTTCACGGAAATCGAGGCGGAGTGACGCGCAGGAACAACCAAAACATTGGCAGGGCCAGAGAGTTTGCAGAATGGATATTGCTGCATCGCGTCCCGATTAAGCGCAACATCCACCGCCATTTCACCATCAAATTCGAAATCGACCCCTTCGCGCGCCAAAATCGCAGGGGCATCCCCCATTTTCACCGCGCGCTCAGAGACTGGATAGCCGAATGTTGAAAAACTGACAAAAGCGACACGCGGCTCAAGGCCCAAGATACGCGCAACATTTGCACCGCGCTTGGCAATCAGGGCCAGATCCTCGGCTTCGGGCCATTCATGGACAAGCGTGTCGCCCACCAAAACAACACGGCCCTTATGCATCAGCACCGTGATACCAACCGCGCCATCCTTGGCGGAGGCGTCAAATACATGGTTGATCAAGCCCAAAACATGCGCGGATTTTCGCGTGGCCCCTGTGACCAAACCATCCCCATGCCCATGTGCAAGCATCAAAGCCGAGAACACATGACGATCCCGCGCGGCCAGACGATGGATGTCATGCCGATCAAAGCCTTTACGTTGCAGGCGGTTGTAAAGGAAATCTTTATAGGCATCTAAGTGGCGCGTTTTTGCGGCATTCACGATCTCAAGCTCGCGCACTGCATCCGCCAAACCCGCCGCTGAGAGTTTTTCCGCGACATCAGCCTCACGCCCAACGACCAGTGCCTTGCCCAAACCATTGCGCTGATAGGCCACCGCGGCGCGCAAGACGCGAATATCGTCCCCTTCAGCAAAAATCATACGCGCCTGCGCATTACGGGCGCGGGCATAAATGCCCTGCATGATGGAGGAGGTCGGATCCATCCGCGCCTGCAAATCATTGGCATAGGCATCGAGATCCAAGATTGGCCGCCGTGCTGCGCCCGTATCCATACCCGCGCGTGCAACAGCGGGCGGAATCGTATAGATCAATCGCGGGTCAAAAGGTGTGGGGATGATGTAATCGCGGCCAAAAGACAGCTTTTCACCATAGGCCATTGCGACCTCATCAGGCACATCTTCGCGCGCAAGTTCGGCCAAGGCGCGCGCGCAGGCGATTTTCATTTCATCATTGATGGCGCGGGCGTGAATATCCAACGCACCGCGGAACAAATACGGGAAACCAAGAACGTTATTCACCTGATTGGGGTAATCACTGCGCCCCGTGGCCACGATCGCATCCGGGCGCACCTCGTGGGCTTCTTCTGGCGTGATTTCTGGATCAGGATTTGCCATGGCGAAAATCACAGGGTTTTCGGCCATGGATTTGACCATGTCTTGCGTGACCGCCCCTTTTGCCGAAACACCAAGAAAAACATCAGCGCCGCGCATCGCGTCTTCAAGACTGCGCAAATCGGTTTTCACCGCATGGGCCGATTTCCACTGGTTCATCCCTTCGGTGCGGCCTTGGTAAACCACACCTTTCGTGTCGCAAATAATACAATTCTGATGCTGCGCCCCCATGGATTTCAGCAGCTCAAGGCAAGCGATCCCTGCCGCGCCTGCACCGTTTAAAACGATACGGACATCTTCGATTTTTTTGCCCGTCAAATGCAGCGCGTTGATCAAACCCGCCGCACAGATCACCGCTGTTCCGTGTTGGTCATCATGAAAGACAGGAATATCCATTTCTTCCTTGAGACGCTGTTCAATCATGAAACATTCGGGGGCCTTGATATCCTCAAGATTAATCCCGCCAAAGGTGGGCCCCATGAGGCGCACGGCGTTCACGAATTCATCGACATCTTCCGTGGCAAGCTCGATATCAATCGAGTTGATATCGGCAAAGCGTTTGAACAAGACCGCTTTACCTTCCATCACAGGCTTTGAGGCGAGTGCGCCTAGATTTCCAAGACCTAGAACGGCTGTCCCGTTTGAGATCACAGCAACCAGATTGCCCTTGGTCGTATAATCATATGCGGTTGCGGGGTTTTGTGCGATCACCTCACAGGGAACGGCCACACCTGGCGAATAGGCAAGGCTGAGATCCCGTTGGGTCGACATCGCCGTTGACGCGGAAATGTCAATTTTTCCAGGGCGGGGTTCCAAGTGATAGGCCAAAGCCTCTTCACGCGTGACCTTTGGTTTATTTGCCATAAATTCGCCTCCTCTTTCATTCGGTTTACAATCCCTTGACCGTGGCGACAACGCATCTCTTTTGTCCCTTCAAACAATGCCGCAGAGACAGTAGGGTAAGCCCAAAGAAGGGGGCAGGAATGACAGGCCAAGTCACGCCAATGATGGCGCAATATCTTGAGGTGAAAGCCCGCCACGCGGATGCGTTATTGTTTTACCGCATGGGCGATTTCTATGAGATGTTTTTTGATGATGCTGTCGCCGCCGCCGAGGCATTGGACATCGCCCTAACAAAGCGCGGCCAACATCTGGGTGAAGACATTCCTATGTGCGGTGTCCCCGTTCATGCCGCTGAAAACTATTTGCTGACATTGATCCGCAAAGGATTTCGCGTGGCCGTCTGTGAACAGCTCGAAGACCCCGCCGAGGCGAAAAAACGGGGGTCAAAATCAGTTGTTAAGCGCGATGTTGTGCGCGTTGTCACTCCGGGCACTTTGACCGAAGACAGCCTTCTGGACGCGCGGCGTCACAATTATCTAACGGCTTATTTTGAATCACGGGACGGATCAGCCGCGCTTGCATGGTGCGATATGTCGACTGGGGGGTTTTGGGTGATGCCTGTGACCCCCGCGCGGCTTGGCCCAGAATTGGCACGCCTTGCACCGCGCGAAATTCTTATCTCGGAAAACCTTGATCCTAGCCGCATTGCCTTAATCGAAGAAACAGGCGCAAGCGTGACACGCCTTGCACCGTCAAGCTTTGACAGCAGATCCGCAGAAACACGGCTTACCGATTTGTTCAAAGTCGACAGCCTAGAGGCCTTTGGCCAGTTTGAACGTCCTGATCTCTCCGCTATGGGGGCGGTGGTCGATTATTTGGACATCACGCAAAAAGGCAATCTGCCCCGCTTGCAACGCCCACAGCGGCAATCTTTGACGCGGGTGATGTTGATTGATGCCGCAACGCGAAAAAATTTGGAAATTACACAATCTCTGTCGGGCGGGCGCAAAGGCAGTCTTTTGGGCGTGCTCGACAAAACTGTGACCAGCGCAGGTGGGCGTTTGTTGGAGCGGCGCCTTTCCGCCCCGTCCACAGATTTTGATGAAATCACAGCCCGACATGATGCGGTGACCTTCGCGCTAACGAATTCTTCGATTTCGGAAAGACTGCGTGAGATTTTGCGAAAAGTTCCTGACATGGAACGCGCGCTGTCGCGCCTGTCCTTGGATCGGGCCAGTCCACGGGATTTGGCCGCAATCCGTTCGGGTCTACGCCAAGCGCAGGAGGTGGCAGCTCAGCTTGGCGGTATAGAGCTTTCCTCGTTATGGCGCGATTTAGTGACTGATTTGGTCGGTCATGAACCCCTGATTGGGCTGCTGACAGATGCCCTGATTGAGGAGCCGCCCCTCCTCGCCCGCGATGGGGGATTTGTTGCGTCAGGCTATCACCCTGAGCTGGATGAAATGCGCGCCCTTCGAGATGAGGGGCGTGGAATTGTCGCAAAAATGCAAGCTGACTATATTAGCACGACAGGCATTCCATCCCTTAAAATCAAACACAACAATGTGCTTGGCTATTTCATCGAAACGACCGCCACCCACGCGGAAAAGATGCTATCTGCCCCCCTGTCCGAGCAGTTTATCCATCGCCAGACCACGGCCAATGCGGTGCGCTTTACCACAGTCGACTTGTCAGAACTTGAAACAAAGATCCTGAATTCTGGCGCGCGGGCGATTGAGATTGAAAAACAAATCTTTGAGGCGCTGCGCCACGAGATTTTAGCACAGTTTGATCCGGTTATGCGTGCCGCATTTGCCCTCGCATCAGCGGATTTTTATCTGGCCTTAGCACATATCGCGCGGGCACAAGATTGGGCGCGACCAGAGATCACAAAAAATCGCGATTTTGATATTGTCGCAGGTCGCCATCCCGTGGTTGAGGACGCGCTTCGCGGCAGTAAAGATCGCTTTGTTCCAAATGACTGCGCGCTATCCCCGCAGAGTGATGCCGCCGCTATACAATTGCTGACTGGCCCCAATATGGCGGGTAAATCAACCTATTTGCGGCAAAACGCGTTGATTGTGATTTTGGCTCAAATGGGCGGTTTCGTGCCTGCCAGATCGGCAAAACTGGGGTTGGTCAGCCAAGTTTTCAGTCGCGTTGGAGCCTCTGATGATCTTGCGCGCGGCAGGTCGACCTTCATGGTCGAGATGGTGGAAACAGCCGCGATTTTGAACCAAGCCGATCATCGCGCCTTAGTTATCCTTGATGAAATAGGGCGCGGGACAGCCACCTATGACGGGCTGTCGATCGCATGGGCCACGTTGGAATTTCTACATGATGTTAATAAGTGCCGCGCACTTTTTGCGACCCATTACCACGAATTAACCGCGCTTGCGGGCACGCTATCGGGCGCGCGCAATGCAACCGTGGCAGTCAAAGAATTTGAAGGTGAGATTGTCTTTCTTCACGAATTACGCGAAGGCGCCGCAGATCGATCCTATGGGGTTCAGGTCGCGAAACTTGCAGGATTGCCGCCTGCGGTGATCCATCGCGCCGAAGAAGTTTTGAAGAAATTGGAAAAGAATGATCGTGAGGGCGGCGCGCAGAAATCGCTGATTGATGATTTACCGCTCTTTACCGCACAGCCTGCGCCACAGGCCCCCAAATCATCCCCGCTTGAGGATCGCCTGCACGCCGTGCATCCAGATGAGATGACGGCGCGCGAGGCGCTTGATTTAATTTACGACCTAAAGGCGTTGATGAAAGATTAGGATTTCGGTGTTGATGACACACCCACCTGCGCAGGGCGCAAAAGGCGATCATGCAACAGGAATCCTTCGGTCATAACCTGAATGATCTGGCCCGCTGTCGTGCCTGGAACGGGGGCCTCAAACATCGCCTGATGCATTTGCGGGTCGAATTGGTCGCCCTCTTCGGGTTTCACGACTGTCACGCCATGTTTTGAGAAAACATTCAGAAGCTCGCGCAAGGTCAGCTCAATACCTTCGATCACGCTGCCCGCAACATCACGTTGCTCATCGCCAACAGCCGATAAAGCGCGGTTGAGGTTGTCATAAACAGGCAACAAATCGCGGGCGAGACGGGTGCCGCCATAATGCTCGGCTTCGCGGCGATCCCGCTCGGCACGTTTGCGTAGATTCTCGGAATCCGCCATGACGCGCAACAAACGATCGCGCAGTTGATCCCGCTCCTCAGTCAGCGCAGCAATAACGCCTTCGGGGCTGGTATCAACATCTTCGCCAATGCCTTCGGCAAGGTCGATATCTTCCTCAGGCGCGTCAATATCATCAAGGAATTGCTCTTCCTGTGGCTCTGCCATCTTTCACCTCTTATGCACGATCAGAGATTAATTTCCCAACCAACTGTGCCGTGTAATCCACAATCGGCACGATCCGACCGTAATTGATGCGCGTTGGCCCAATCACGCCCACAGCGCCGATAATTTTCCGTTCCGAGTTCATATAGGGAGAGACAACCAAAGAGGAACCCGTAAGTGAGAATAACTTGTTCTCAGACCCAATAAAAATGCGCACACCATCGCCGCGATCGGTCAAATCAAGGAATTCCGCGATGTCCCGCTTGCGTTCGAGATCATCAAACAAGGATTTGATCCGTTCGAGATCTGCAATTTCTGGCGCATTGTCCAACAGATTCGCCCGCCCGCGAACAATGAGGCGCTCGCCCCGATGACCAGAATTTTCCCAAATCGCCAAACCCTGCTCAATTAGCGATTTTGCAATTTCATCAATCTCGCGGCGGCGTGTTTTGACCTCTTGCTCCATCACCGCGCGTAAATCTGTAACGGTGCGGCCTTCTGCCCATGCGTTCACAAAATTCGCAGCCTCGCGCATCGCACTTGGCGTCAATCCAGGCGGTGGGGTGAATAGCCGATTTTCAACATGGCCATCGGCGAACACCAAAACAACAAGGGCTTTTTCCGTTGAGAGGGATACAAACTCAACATGTTTGATCGGCGCCTCGTGTTTCGGGGCAAGCACCAAACTCGCGCCATGGGTGATGCCCGACAATGCCTTGCCAATCCTGTCCAAAGCCGTTGAAACCGTGTCGGAATTGCTTTGAACTGTCGCATCAAGGTGGGTTTTGTCGTCTTCGCCGAGTTCGGTAACCTCAAGCAGCCCATCCACGAACATGCGCAGTCCCAAATGGGTCGGAACACGCCCCGCCGAAATATGCGGGCTGTCGAGCAGGCCGAGATATTCCAAGTCCTGCATCACATTGCGAATAGTGGCCGCTGAAATCTGTTCGGTCATGTTGCGGGTCAGGCTGCGTGATCCAACGGGCTCACCAGTGGAAAGATAGCCCTCAACCACGCGGCGAAAAACTTCGCGCGATCTCTCGTTCAATTCAGCGAGAATTTGTGATGTTTCACTCATTCTTCAGCCCCAAATCATCACCTAATTTCGCCGCATGGGCCGCAGATGGTCAATCCTGCTTGCAACTGCCCCTTTACTGCGACTATCCCACAGAGGTGGATCACAAGGAGATATTTATGCGTCCTTCAGGCAGAAACCTAGATGAAATGCGGAAAATTTCTATTGAAACTGCCGTGATGCGCCATGCGGAAGGGTCGTGTTTGATCAAATGCGGCGATACCCATGTTCTGTGTTCCGCCACAATCGAAGAGCGCGTGCCGCCATTTTTGAAAAATTCAGGGTTGGGATGGGTCACCGCTGAATATGGGATGCTACCACGCGCCACGCATACGCGGGGGCGGCGTGAGGCTGCGGTTGGCAAACAATCGGGCCGCACACAGGAAATTCAGCGTCTCATTGGTCGCGCGTTAAGGGCAAGCGTGGATCGCTCCGCGTTGGGTGAACGTCAAATTACCATCGACTGCGATGTTATGCAGGCGGATGGTGGAACGCGCTGCGCCTCTATAACAGGGGGTTGGGTCGCATTGCGACTTGCTGTGAACAAGCTGCTTACCTCTGGCGCCATTACATCTGACCCGATTTTGGATAATGTCGCCGCCGTCTCTTGCGGCATTTACGCGGGACAACCTGTTCTTGATCTGGATTATCCCGAAGATTCAGAGGCTGGAACCGATAGTAACTTTGTTATGACTGGCGCAGGCAAGCTGATCGAGATTCAAGCCAGCGCAGAGTCAGCGACTTTTTCCTTGGACGAGTTCGCAGAATTGCAAAAACTTGCGCAAAAAGGCGTTGCAGAGCTTGTTTTGGCGCAAAACGCGGCGGTTGCGTGATGCGGAAATTCACCTCAAACACTTTGCTTGTGGCCACCCATAATCAAGGCAAACTTGAGGAAATATCGGCGCTTTTGACGCCATTTGGCATCAAGACCGTATCCGCCAAAGATCACGATCTGCCTGAGCCCGAAGAAACAGGCACAACTTTTATCGAGAACGCGCGGATCAAGGCCCATGCTGCCGCCAAGGCAACAGGTCTACCCGCTTTGGCCGATGACAGCGGTATTGAAATTGACGCGCTCGGCAATGCACCTGGTGTTTATACGGCTGATTGGGCCGAAACCCCGAACGGGCGCGATTTTGTAATGGCCATGCAGCGCGCCCATGATGAGCTAGAGGCTGCAAACGCCCCACATCCACGCCTTGCGCGGTTTTGCTGCACGCTTGTGCTTGCATGGCCCGATGGCCATGACGAGATATTCGAAGGCGTTATGGCGGGTCAGGTGGTTTGGCCAATGCGCGGTGACCAAGGTCACGGCTATGACCCGATTTTCCAACCCGAAGGCTATGATATCACCTTTGGTGAGATGGATCGTTGGGAAAAAAACAAAATCAGTCACCGCGCTGATGCATTTGCAAAATTGGTGAGCCTGTTTGAACAAGCGTGACGATTGGGAAAATGGCGGCTTTGGGATTTATATCCACTGGCCCTTCTGTCAGGCCAAATGCCCCTATTGCGATTTTAACTCGCATGTATCGCAATCCATTGATCAGTCACGCTGGAAACATGCCTATCTGAGTGAAATTGATCGATTGGCCGCTGAATGCGGCGGGCGCGTTCTAAAGTCGGTGTTTTTTGGCGGCGGCACGCCATCTTTGATGGATGGGGATCTGGTCAACGCCATTATCGCGCGGATTTTACAGCACTGGCCCGCGGCAAATGATCTAGAGATTACCCTAGAGGCCAATCCGACCTCGGCGGAGGCAAGTCGATTTAAACAATATCACGAAGCGGGCGTTTCGAGACTATCTATGGGCATACAAGCCCTCAATGACCCTGATCTCAAAGCACTCGGTCGCCTACATAGCGCCGAGGAAGCCTTGCGCGCCTTTGACATCGCGCGCGGCATCTTTCCCCGAGTCAGTTTTGATTTGATCTATGCGCGGCAGCATCAAAGCCTAGAGGATTGGCGCGCGGAGTTGCGCCGCGCCCTATCCTTGGGGTTAGATCACTTATCCGCCTATCAGCTCACAATCGAAGAGGGCACCGCCTTTGGCGCACGCGCCAAGATCGGCAAGCTCGATGGCCTACCAACTGAAGACTTGGCCGTTGATATGTATGATGTGACCCAAGAACTCTGCGATAATGCGGGATTGCCGGCATATGAGGTGTCCAACCATGCCAGCGATTTGGCGCAATCTCGGCATAACTTGGTTTATTGGCGCTACGGCGATTATCTCGGCATAGGGCCTGGGGCCCATGGGCGTTTAACGCTCGGCGGCGTGAAATACGCGACAGCGACACCGCTTTCGCCAAGTCTGTGGCTGGATCAAGTGAACCAAACGGGTTCAGGTGAAACCGCACGGGAAGAAATTTCCTCGTATGATCAAGCCGTTGAGGCGCTAATGATGGGGTTACGCCTCAGCGAAGGCGTATCTCTTGCAAGGATCAAAAACCTATCAAATACTGCGGTTAATCTAGAAAAGTTGAATGAATTCAAAGACTTAGGGTTAATCAACATAGATGGAGACAGGCTGAGTTGCACTGCGTCTGGACGGCCCGTGCTGAATGGGGTGTTGCGCGGCTTATTGGCCTAGGCCCCGCCACCCAAACGGCGCATCAGCTCATCCAAGGCTTCGAGATCTTTATAGCTGATTGAAATCTTACCAGCCCCAGACCCTGAATCATGACTGATATCCACCTTCATGCCCAAAGCGGCTGACAAATCCGCCTCAATCGCGCGGGTATCAGCGTCTTTGGTTGGTGCTGTTGGGCGCGGAGATTTAGATTTATCGCCTGCCGCGCTTGCCAGTTTCTCTGCCTCACGCACCGATAAACCTTTGGCAATGATCTCGCGTGCCAGTTCCGAGGCATTGGGCGTTGTGATCAGGGCACGCGCGTGACCCGCTGACAGGCGCCCTTCGCGCAGCATGGCCTGCACATCATCAGGCAACTGCAAAAGACGCATTAAGTTTGCAATATGGCTGCGGCTTTTCCCCATCGCCTCAGCCAGTTTTTCTTGGGTATGGCCAAAACGATCAATCAGCTGCCGATACCCCATCGCCTCTTCGATTGGATTGAGATCAGCGCGCTGAATATTCTCGATAATCGCGATCTCGAGAACCTCAACATCTGTGAAATCCCGAATAATGACGGGCAATTCATGCAATTGCGCCATTTGCGAGGCGCGCCAGCGGCGTTCGCCAGCAACAATCTGATAATCACCATCATGGTTTGGGTCGGCACGCACAATAAGGGGCTGAATAATACCCTTTTCCTTAATCGATGCGGCAAGTTCCTCCAGCGCTTCTGGGGTGAAATTGCGGCGCGGCTGTTCGGGATTGGGGCGAATACGCTCAATCGGTAGTTTGGTATCCGCACGGCGCGCAGGAGCGGGTTGCGATCCCTCGATATCTTGCGCTGGCGCGGCATTCGGGGTTGGGCTCGTCCCCACATCAATGTCTTGCATCAATGCAGACAGACCACGCCCCAAACCGCGTTTATCCCGTTTACTCATTATCTTCTCCTAGCGCGACTTTATCGCATCGTGGCGCGCCACGATTTCTTCTGCAAGCGCCTTATAGGCCAGAGCGCCCGTTGAGGTTGCATCATAATCCAAAACAGTTTGCGCAAAGGATGGCGCTTCGGACAGGCGAACATTGCGCGGGATTTTGGTTTCATAAACCAATTCCCCCAAGGTTTGCCGTGCATCATCTTCAACCAATTTTGAAAGGTTATTGCGCAAATCATACATCGTCAAAACCACACCTTCGATGCGCAACTCCGAATTTGCACCTTCACGCACTTGGCGCACGGTCAACATAAGCTGTGACAAACCTTCCAATGCAAAAAATTCAGCCTGAAGCGGCACCAACACAGAATCCGCAGCGACCAAAGCGTTCACTGTCAGAAGGCTTAGGGATGGCGGGCAATCCATGAAAACATAATCATAGGCACGCAGATCCGCCGCGCTAAACGCATTACGCAACAGGACAATACGTTTTTCATTATCGCTGAGTTCAACATCAGCCGAGCTGAGATCGGTTGTTGCGGGGACAACATCAATGCCATCAACCTTGGTTTTCTGGGTCACATCCGCAAGTTTCGCACCCTCAATCAGCAAATCATAGCTTGAGAGATCGCGATCCTCGACACCCAACCCAGTCGAAGCGTTGCCCTGTGGGTCAAGGTCAATCAGCAAAACGCGCTTGCCCATTGCGGCCAATGCAGCGCCAAGATTGATTGTTGTGGTTGTTTTTCCAACCCCGCCTTTTTGGTTGGCAATCGCGATAATTCGTGGTGAGGCGCGTTCAGACACGGCGTAATTCCTTTATTTCTATGATTTGACCGTCGTCACTGGTTACGCTCGGATGAGTCTTGATCGACATCTGCCACGATTCCTTTGCCGTGTCGATTTCTTGCGGGGCAGATTGGCCCTTTAAAAACAAACATTGGCCATCTGTTGCTAAATGGCGATAGGACAGCGTGCAAAGCTTGGATAAATCGCTAAGCGCACGGGCTGAAATGATGTCGGCATTTTGGGGCGGCGCGTCTTCGATCCTGCGGGACATCACATTAATTGATATCCCGACCTGACGTGCGACATCCCGCAAGAACGCGCATTTGCGCAAATCGGATTCAATGAAATGAAAGCTGAGGTCTGGGGATGTTTCAGCTGCAATAATTGCGCAAACCAATCCAGGAAAACCGCCGCCACTGCCCATATCTAGCCATTTTCCATTGGATTTTTCTGCCAATGGAAAGATTTGTGCAGAATCTACGATATGGCGCGACCACGCATCAGGTAATGTTGCAGGGGCGACCAAATTGATCGCCTTTTGCCATTTCACCAACATATCAACGTAAATCTGCAATCGATCCAATGTTTCACGTGAAACAAAGGTGCTAAGATATGCCTGCGCTTCGCCTTCGGTCATGCGGATTTCCGTTGAATTTGGCGCAGTTTTGTCAGGATCAACGTCAAGGCGGCTGGGGTCATGCCATCAATTCGGCCCGCCTGCCCCAAATCGCGTGGCTGCACTTTGGTCAGTTTCTGCCGCAATTCTGTTGATAGCCCCTCGATCTCCATAAAATTAAGGGTTTCGGGGATTAATTGCGCCTCGTCCCGCTTGAGCGCCTGAACATCGCGCTCTTGGCGTTCAATATAGGCGGCATATTGCGCCTCTCGGTTGATCTGCGCCTTTGTCGCCGCGCTGTGGTCGATTAATTCGGGCCAAATGGCCTCAAGATCGGAGAATTCTACGTCCGGGAAGGCCAAAAGCTCGACCCCGTTGCGGCGCTGACCATCTTGGTTCATATTCAGCCCGTGCTTCTTACCCTCAGATGGCGTCAGATTATGGTTCCGCAGTACGGTGTAGCAGGCGTCAATCTGGGCCATCTTATCTTCGAATAAACGCTTTCGCGTCTCGTCCACTGTGCCAAGATCAATACCAAGCGGTGTAAGACGTTGATCCGCATTGTCCGCGCGTAAAGAAAGACGAAACTCAGCGCGCGAGGTGAACATGCGATAGGGTTCGCTGACACCACGGGTCACCAAGTCATCAATCATCACGCCGATATAGCTTTCACGGCGCGAGAATATCACGGCATCCCGCCCCTGTGCGGAACGTGCTGCATTAACACCCGCCACAAACCCCTGTGCGGCCGCCTCTTCATATCCCGTTGTGCCGTTGATTTGACCTGCGAAATAAAGGTTTTTTACAGTCTTAACCTGCAAATCGGCTCCAAGCGCGCGGGGATCTACAAAGTCATATTCAATCGCATATCCAGGTTGAAGGATCTCAACCGCCTCTAACCCAACCATCGAGCGAACATAATCCACCTGAACATCAGCGGGAAGCGAGGTTGAAATCCCGTTTGGATAAATAGTGTGATCCGCCAGACCCTCAGGCTCAAGGAACACTTGATGCGAGGTTTTGTCGGCAAAGCGCACAATCTTATCTTCAATAGAGGGGCAATACCGTGGCCCGATCCCCTCAATATGCCCGCCATACATCGCAGAGCGGCCTAGATTGTTGCGGATAATCTCATGTGTTTTTTCATTGGTATGCGTAATACCGCACGCAATTTGGCGCACATGTGGCTTATCCGATAGGAAAGAGAATAGAACAGGGTCATCATCCGCGGGTTGGGTTTCCAAAATATCCCAATTAATCGTACGCCCATCCAAACGCGGCGGCGTGCCTGTCTTCAAACGGCCAAGTGGCAAGGCAAAACTGTCGATCCGCTGCGCCAATTTAACCGAAGGCTTATCACCCATCCGTCCGCCAGGCATACTTTTGTCGCCTATATGGATAACCCCACGCAGGAATGTGCCTGTTGTCAAAACCACTGATTTCGCTGAAATCTCGGCTCCATCCGCCAAAACAACGCCTGACACGGCCCCGTCTGTGCCAAGAAAATCGGCCACCTCGCCTGCAATAACTGTCAAATTCTCGGTTCGGGCGAGCAGATCTTGCATCGCAGCACGGTATAGTTTGCGGTCAGATTGCGTGCGCGGGCCCTGAACCGCGGGGCCTTTTCGGCGATTCAGCAAGCGAAACTGAATACCTGAGCGGTCCGCAGCCAAACCCATAACGCCCCCTAGTGCATCAATCTCACGCACCAGATGGCCTTTACCCAAGCCGCCAATGGCTGGATTACAGGACATAACCCCAATATTATCGAAGGATAATGTAACGAGCGCGGTTTTTGCACCCGCCCGCGCGGCTGTATGAGCGGCCTCTGCACCTGCATGGCCACCCCCAATCACAACAACATCGAAATCATGATGTTTCACGTGAAACACTCCGCTTTTCTCATTTACCGAGGCAAAACTGCGAAAAGATTTCGCCCAAGACCATTTCAACATCGACACGGCCAATCAGCGAATCCAGCTTTCTTATAGCATATCGCACATATTCCGCAGCTATGTCTGTGTGACTGTCGCCTTTTGCAAGGGCAATCCGTGCGTCATCCAGACCTTGCCGCGCATCTAGCATCGCTTGGCGATGGCGCATATGGGTTGCGGTGGCCACATTCACGGCGCGATCCGATAAGCGCGCTGAAATTAGCGCGATCAACTCATCCACGCCCTGACCCGTCTGTCCTGACACAGAAATCCCGCTGCCGTTCTGCATGTCGGCCTTACCCAATATGGATATATCATCAGCATCTAAATCAAAGGGCGGCTGTTCCTCTGGGTTAGATTTCAGAAAAACCCGCAAATCTGCAGATTTTGCGCGATCAATCGCACGTTCAACACCGATGGATTCAATCGTGTCTGTGCTGTCACGGATGCCAGCAGTATCGAGTAACGTCACAGGCAGGCCACCAAGATCAAGGCGCACCTCAATCACATCGCGGGTTGTTCCCGCGATTTCTGAGGTGATCGCAATATCCCGCCCAGAAATAGCGTTCAACAGCGTGGATTTCCCCGCGTTTGGCGCACCAATTATAGCGACCTCAAACCCGTCACGGATACGTTCAGCCACCAAACTGCCTGCAATTTCGACATCCAAACTCTGCACCACCTGCGTGATAAGGCCCTGCACCTCAGGGGTCACGTCAGTGGGCACTTCCTCATCCGCGAAATCAATCGTCACTTCGATCAATGCTGTCGCGCGCAACAAATGCTGCCGCCACTCTTCAACCAGCTTTCCCAAATGTCCCGAAAAAACACGGCTGGCTTGGCGTCTTTGCGCCTCTGTTTCTGCATTGATCAGATCACCCAGCCCTTCAACTTGAGCGAGATCAAGCTTGTTATTTTCAAGGGCGCGGCGCGTAAACTCGCCAGGTTCGGCCATACGGGCGCGGCCACTCTCGGATAAAGCCGCAAGAACGGCTTTCACAACTGCGGGGCTGCCATGGCAATGCAGCTCAATCACATCTTCGCCTGTAAAACTATGTGGCGCCTGAAATCGCAACGCCAAAACATGGTCAATAATCTGGTCTTTATCCTTGAAAGGTCGAAGCCGAAATTGACCAACATCTGGAAGACCGCCAAGAAATTTGGAGCATAAATCGACAGCCTCCGCTCCCGATACCCGAATAACGGAAACGCCCGCCCGACCATTGGCCGAGGCGAGCGCGAAGATGGTATCCGCAATGAAGCCTGACATGTTAGGTGTTCATGGAATCGAAGAATTCCGAGTTCGTTTTGGTCTGTTTCAATTTAGAAATCAGGAATTCAATCGCGTCTGTTGTGCCCATTGGGTTCAAGATGCGGCGCAAAACATAGGTTTTCTGCAAATCGCCCTTATCGACCAACAGGTCTTCCTTACGGGTGCCAGATTTCAAAATATCCATAGCTGGGAAGACCCGCTTATCCGCCACCTTACGATCCAACACGATTTCCGAGTTACCCGTGCCCTTAAATTCTTCAAAGATCACTTCGTCCATACGGCTGCCTGTATCGATCAAGGCAGTTGCGATAATCGTCAGCGATCCACCTTCTTCGATATTACGGGCCGCACCAAAGAAACGCTTGGGCCGTTGCAGGGCGTTTGCATCAACGCCGCCTGTCAAAACCTTACCCGATGATGGCACAACGGTGTTATATGCGCGCCCCAAACGGGTAATAGAGTCGAGCAAAATAACAACGTCACGCTTATGTTCGACAAGGCGTTTTGCTTTTTCGATAACCATTTCCGCTACCGCAACGTGACGCGTTGCAGGCTCGTCAAAGGTCGAGGATACAACCTCACCCTTCACTGACCGCTGCATATCCGTCACTTCCTCGGGGCGTTCATCAATCAACAAAACAATCAAATAGCACTCTGGGTGGTTCGTTTCGATAGAATGCGCGATGTTCTGCAAAAGAACGGTTTTACCCGTGCGTGGCGGGGCAACAATCAAGGCACGTTGGCCTTTACCGATGGGCGATACCAAATCAATGATGCGTGCGGAACGATCTTTGATTGTTGGATCTTCGATTTCCATCTTCAACCGCTCATCAGGATAAAGCGGCGTGAGGTTATCAAAGGCAACCTTATGGCGTGCCTTTTCTGGCACTTCAAAATTGATCTTGGAAACCTTGGTCAGACCAAAGTAATTCTCTGTCTCGCGTGGTGCTGCAATCACACCCTCGACCGTGTCACCCGTGCGCAAGCTATGCTGCCGGATCATGTCAGGAGAGACATAAATATCGTCTGGGCCTGGAAGGTAATTTGCCTCAGGCGAGCGTAGGAACCCAAACCCGTCTTGCAACACCTCCAGCACACCATCACCGTAAACATCCCACCCTTCTTCTGCGCGCTCTTTGAGAATGGCGAACATCATGTCGCCTTTGCGCATGGTCGAGGCGTTCTCGATCTCCAGCTCTTCTGCCATGGACAGAAGATCTTTAGGTGATTTTGCCTTTAGATCAGCAAGATTGAGAGAGTTAACTGTCATGAGGGTTCCATATGCCTCTTGAGACGCATCGCGTTTAAGGGCTTTTGCACAATTGGGAAGGATGATGATCGGACGATCACTCAGCCTGTCTTCTACGCACAGATGGAACCCAAGTCAATCTGAAGCACAGCACGTAAAATTTTATCGGTGTTAAAAAAGAAAATAATAAATTTAAGAAAAGGATGATGATTTGGTTGTGCAGTGCAAAACCTTGGAAACTTATTTATCATCACTTTATCAACAGGCTTTCCGTTGGGGATGATATTTACCCCCACAAAGCGAAATTCTAAAAAAATCAATAATATCAATTAGTTAATGAAAAATTAAGAATGAAAAACTGTGGAAAACTTTGGGATATTTCTGTGTTTGTTGCATCTTCTCCAACCCGCTCGGATAGAAATTACACCCGTGGATAACCGACAGATAATTTTCTGCTACGTCACAATGACCTGTGGTTGAAGCGGTGCATGTGACTATGTCATCACTTGATCCAAGGGCTTATCCCCAAGACTTCCCACGGAATTATCCAATGCAAAAAATCATCTTGGCGTCTCAATCGGCAGTCCGACAGCAGCTTTTGCAGAATGCTGGGGTATCATTTATCGCAGAAAATGCACGAATCGATGAATCGTTATTAAAGACATCATTGTTGGCCGAAGGTGCCCCGCCGCGCGATTTGGTAGATCAATTGGCCGAGGCGAAAGCCGCTAAACTTGCCCGAAAAAATCCTGATGCTGTTGTTATAGGCTGCGATCAGATTCTGGAATTTGAGGGTAATATTCTCTCAAAACCAGATAGCCTGGAAGACGCGCGCGCGCAATTGACGATGCTGCGTGGAAAATCGCACAAACTTATGTCCGCCGCGGTGATTTATCACGAGGCGCAACCAATTTGGCGCTATATCGGTGTCGTGCGTCTCTTTATGGCAGAATTTAGTGACAGCTATCTTGACGCTTACCTTGCCCGCAACTGGCCCGATATCGCACAATCAGTTGGTGCTTATATGCTTGAATCCGAGGGCATTCGCCTGTTTTCTCGGGTCGAGGGCAGCTATTTCGATGTTTTGGGCTTGCCATTAACCGAAGTTCTGAACTTCTTGGCGCTGCGAGGGTTTATAGAAAGATGACAGCATCGGTGCCACTTGCGGCCGTTATTGGTGACCCAATTGGTCATAGCAAATCGCCCGTGTTGCATGGGTTTTGGCTGCGGGCCTATCAGATTTCAGGCCATTATGTGCCGCTGCATGTAACATCTGGCGACTTAGAACAGGTTCTGGCTGCGATGCCGCGGATGGGATTTGTCGGCGCAAATGTGACGATTCCCCATAAAGAAACGGTTTTGGATTTGGCCGATATTGTGACCGATCGCGCGCGTGCAATTGGCGCTGCGAATACCCTAACCTTTCACAAAGACGGCAAAATCGAGGCTGATAATACAGATGGCCACGGATTTCTTGCCAATATTCAACAAAACGCGCCCGCATTCGATGCAATGGATGGCCCTGCTGTTATTCTGGGTGCGGGCGGGGCGGCAAAGGCGGTCATCTATGCATTGCTAGAGGCAGGTACACCGCAGGTTCGGGTGCTGAACCGTAATCTTGACCGAGCGAAAAACCTATCTGCCCGATTTGGGGATCGTGTTTCTGTGCATCAGATGTCAGATCTTCCAAACCTTCCTGGGGATTGTAATCTTCTGGTCAACACCACATCCCTAGGCATGACAGGGCAGCCACCTCTTGCGGTGGATCTGAGCAACTTACCAAAAACCGCCGTTGTGAACGATATCGTTTATGCCCCTCTTGAAACAGATCTCTTAAAACAAGCGCGTGCCATGGGCGCAGTCGCGGTTGATGGTTTGGGCATGTTGTTGCACCAAGCGGCGCCTGGCTTTGCGAAATGGTTTGGAACAGAGCCCGCTGTTACCGATGAGCTGCGCCGCGCGGTTTTGGCAAAATGAGTTTTCTTCTTGGTCTTACGGGCTCAATTGGGATGGGCAAAAGCACCACCGCAGATATGTTTCGTGAGGCGGGTGTTCCTGTGTGGGATGCCGATGCAACAGTTGCCAAACTATATGGCAAAAGTGGCGCCGCGGTGGCACCGCTTTCAGCGTTGAATAGGGGGTTGATCCAAAATGATGCGGTGGATCGGGAAGCATTGAAAAATTGGGTCAAAAAAGACCCGAACGCGCTTAATCGGCTTGAATCACTTATTCATCCCCTTGTGGCTGCAGATCGGGCCGAATTCATTGACGACCATGCGGAACAGTCCCTGATTGTTTGCGACATTCCGCTTCTTTATGAAACAGGTGCGGATCAATGGCTCGATGCCGTTTTGGTTGTGACAACTGATGCCGAAACGCAGAAAGCCCGCGTCATGGGACGTGCGGGAATGGATCCTGCGCTATTTGATCGAATTCTTGCGCGCCAGATGCCAAATTCTGAAAAAATTGCCCGCGCGGATTATGTCATAGAAACAAATAGCTTTGAGGGTGCGCGCAAAGCTGTGCATGATTTGATCAACGATTTAACGGCAAGGACATTGTGATGCGCGAGATTGTTCTAGACACCGAAACCACAGGCTTTGAGCCGTCCGAAGGGCACCGTATTGTCGAAATTGGCGCGGTTGAATTGTGGAACCACCTGCCAACAGGCAAGACATATCACCAATACATCAACCCCGAACGCGCGATGCCGCAAGAGGCGTTTAATGTCCACGGATTGGGCGATGAGTTTTTAGCTGATAAACCAGTTTTTGCCGCCATTGCGCAAGATTTTCTGGATTTTGTCGGTGATGCAAAGCTGGTCATTCATAATGCAAGCTTCGATATGAAGTTTTTGAATGCAGAACTTGGATGGGTGAACAAACCGCTTTTGCCGAATGATCAGGCGATCGACACGCTGGCTATTGCGCGGCGCAAATTCCCTGGATCACCCGCAAGTCTTGATTCCCTATGTCGCCGTTTTGGTGTCGATAATTCTATGCGCGAAAAACACGGCGCGCTTTTGGATTCGGAAATCTTGGCCGAAGTCTATCTCGAGTTGATTGGGGGCAAGCAGCCTGATTTTGCCCTCTCTCCAGATGATCAGGACAAAGATCGTGATGTTGTGCGGCCAATGCGCCGCGCCTCTGCACGGCCAGAACCCCTCAAGCCGCGTTTGACGGATGAAGAAATCGCCGCCCATCAAGACTTCATCTCCGAGATGGGCGACAAGGCTGTTTGGATGCGTTAACGCTTAGGCATCTGCCTTTTGTTCGGTCATTTTGCGCGCCAATTCATTGCGATAAAGCGCAACAAAATCAATCGTGTCGAGGTTCAGCGGCAAATACCCACCGTCTCGCGTGACGTCTGAAACGATGCGGCGGATGAACGGGAAAAGCATCCGAGGGCATTCGATCATCAGATACGGGTGAAGCTGTTCTTCGGGCACGTTATCGATGTGGAAGATGCCAGCATAATCAAGGTCTACGCGAAAGATTGGTTCGGGGGCGTCCCCTTTGGTTTTTGCTTCAATCGTAACTTTTACGATGACGTCATACTGCTTTTCCGTGGGCCGCTTTCCGCCATCGAGCGCCACACGCAATTGAATGTCGGGCTGACCCGCACCTTGAACCGATTTTTGCGCTGCGATGTTCTCAAACGACAAATCTCGCACGAATTGGCCCAAGATTTTCATTTGCGGCATTACGGGTTGTTGTTGTGCTGCGCTGTCCTGCGCGGCATCCGCATCTTTTTTCGCCATCTTTCATCTCCCAAAGGCAAATTTTTAAGGCGTCTTAACAGCCTGATCCAAAAGCCTCAATGCCGTGTCCATCCCGATGGGCCATGCGGGTCTGTATCTAAGATCTCGCCATCTTCATCTATGATTGTGCCAGATTGGCTACCAAAATTGGCTCGGCTTTGAAAACTAGTGGTTTTTATGCGTGATTTGACCTGAAGGATCAAAAATTGTCGAACGGGCGGCACCAACAAGGAAAATCCAATCGCATCGGTGAAAAATCCAGGTGTTAGCAACAGGGCGCCCGCAATTAGGATCATGGCCCCATGGGCCAGCGGCTCGGTTGGGTCATTTAATTCGTTAAAGCTGGCGCGGATTTGCGACAGCGCCAGCGACCCTTGCGATCTGACCAGCCATGTTCCCAAAATTGCCGTTACAACAACCACAGCCAAGGTTGGCCATAACCCAATAAATCCGCCAATTTGTATGAACAAGCCAATCTCAATCAGCGGAATCGCCAGAAAAAGAACAAATAACCACATTTTTTCAGCCTTTCCCGCAGATAGTCGGCAAAACCGCGCCCAGCTTCATGGACTTGGCCCCCTTCCCTCCCTACATATGAACCTCAAGCGCAGTCTAAAACCCCTGCGGCAACATTAGCCTGTATCAAAACTGGATTGAGACTCACATGAACTCATCATTTCTTTCCCTTTTGGTTCTCGCGGCAATCGCGATCTTTTTGATCCTGCGGTTGCGCGCCGTTCTCGGCACGCGTGAGGGGTTTGAGAAATCGCCCGAAGTTGTAAAAACCGCAAAATCCGCACAATCCCGTAATTTTGAGGTGATCGAGGGCGGCCCTGATCGGGATATCACCGATCATGTTCCCGAAGGATCAGAAAGCGCCCGTGCCTTGGCCGCGATGAAATCCGCAGAGCCAAGTTTCGCAGTGGGCGAATTTTTGACTGGTGCGCGCGGCGCCTATGAAATGATTCTCATGGCGTTTGAACGTGGCGATATTTCCGAAGTGCGCGATTTCCTATCGCCTGAGGTTGCCGAGAGCTTTGACGAGGTTATCGAAGCGCGCCGTGCGCAAGGCCTCGAGATTGAAGCAAATTTTGTGGGCCTCAACGATATCGCTGTTCAAGAAGCCCAGTTTGACGCCAGCTCGCGCGAAGGTGAGGTCACGGTTCGTTTCGCTGCAGAACTGACCTCTGTGGTGCGCAATTCCGATGGTGAAATTGTCGAAGGCAGCGCAACTGAAATCAAACGCCAGCGGGACGTTTGGACCTTCGCCCGCGAAATGGGCAGCCGCAATCCAAATTGGGTTTTGGTTGCTACAGGCGGCTGATCCTAGCGTAAGGACTGCGTGGTGACTTATCCCCAACCCATAGGATTTTCCGATCTTTTGGGTTGGGATGACGAGGATTACGCCGAAATCCTTTCAATTTTCCAATCTCAAACGGATTTGGCGATATCCGATCTTGTGACAATCGCCCGCAAGGTTAACCGCTCACAGGACCGCGCGTTTTTTCAATCAAATTTTCAGCCTCTCAGATTTGGCCCCGCTCTTTCTGGGCATATCACGGGATATTACGAACCCGTTTTGCCCGCCCGCGCCACGCCAGATGCCGAATACAGGTTCCCACTTTACGCCGCCCCTAAAGATATGCCTGAAATTTGGGCAACACGCGCGGAAATCGAAACGGGCAATTTGCTTTCGGGGCAAGGATTGGAACTGGTCTATCTCAATTCGCGCATAGACCAGTATTTTTGCCATATCCAAGGATCTGTTGCCGTGACCTATCCAGATGGTGAGACGCGCCGCTTTGGGTTTTCGGCAAAAAACGGGCATCCCTATCGTTCGATTGGGGCTGAATTGGTCGCGATGGGTGAGATCAGTGCAAAAGAGATCACCGCAGATTGGGTCAAGGATTGGCTTAGACACCATCCTGACAAAATGGATGCGCTTTTACAAAAAAACCCCTCCTATATCTTCTTTGAACCGCGTCACGAAAATGGCGCGGTCGGTGCCGCAGGGCAGGTTTTGACCGCGAACCGCTCGATCGCGATTGATCCTGCATATATCCCTTATGGAATGCCCGTCATGGTTGCGGGTGAGACGCGCGCGGCGCGGATTTATTTTGCCCAAGATTGTGGATCTGCCATTAAAGGCGCGCAGCGCGCCGATATTTTCTGTGGATCAGGTGATGCTGCGGGTAGGAGTGCGGGTGCAATAAATGAACCTGCCAGCTTGACCGTGCTTTGGCCCAAGGGTCATGATTTGCCCAATGGATGGGCAGGATAAGCCATGGCAAAAAAAACAAAAAACCTAAGCAGTGAAGACCGCGTTTTATGGGATCGCGTTGCACGCAGCGCTAAGCCATTGAAACGTGCCGCCGCCAATTTCTATCTTGCAAAACCCGACACGGCGACAATTCCCCCGCGTGAAATTGTCGATCTCACGCCAAAGTTGGATCTCAGTGACTTTGACATTGGGCTGACAGCCCCATCTGAAAAACCGCAAAACGCGCCTGAAAAGCGCCCCGTTCGCATGGATAAAAAATTGCATGGCCGCATGGTGCGGGGAAAGTTGCAGCCAGAGGCGAAAATTGACCTTCACGGCATGACACAGGCCCAAGCCCATCCTGCGTTGCAGCGATTTATCCTTGACTGCCATGCGCGCGGATATCGTTTGGCCCTTGTGATTACGGGCAAGGGCAATCTGTCTAGCGGCCCCCATTATGACCCGATTGCACCTGCCCGTGGGGTATTGCGGCAAAACGTGCCGCGGTGGCTGCGCCACCCATCAATCGCGGGCTATATCCTTGATATTCGTGAGGCGCATATCCGCCATGGCGGGGCGGGTGCGCTCTATGTCTATCTCAGGAAATAGAGACTAGAGCACATAGCGGCTAAGATCGGCCTTACCTGCCAAGTCCGCGAGATAGGTTTGCACATATTTTTCATCAACGATCACGCTTTCGCCGCTTCTGTCAGGTGCGGTAAAGCTGAGCTCCTCGAAAACACGCTCCAGCACGGTATAAAGCCGCCGCGCACCGATATTCTCGACCGATTTATTCACATCTGCCGCGATTTTGGCCAAGGCTTTGATCCCATCTTCGGTGAAATCAACAGCCACGTTTTCGGTCGCCATTAAAGCAGAGTATTGGCGCGTCAGCGCATTATCAGTTTCTGTCAAAATGCCGGTGAAGTCGTCCTCGGTGAGTGCCTGTAATTCCACCCGAATGGGCAAGCGCCCCTGAAGTTCTGGCAACAGGTCAGAGGGTTTTGCGATGTGAAATGCACCAGAGGCAATGAACAGGATATGGTCTGTTTTCACAGGCCCATGTTTTGTTGAGACTGTTGTCCCTTCTATCAGAGGCAATAGATCACGCTGCACCCCTTCGCGGCTGACATCCGCCCCGCGGGTTTCCGCGCGCGCCGCGACCTTGTCAATTTCGTCAATAAAGACGATGCCATTTTCTTCAACGGCCCGAATGGCCTCTTTCGTGACGGTTTCTTGATCCAAAAGCTTATCAGCTTCTTCACCGATAAGGATTTCATAGCTCGCCGCCACAGTCATCTTCTTGCGGATTTTCCGCCCGCCAAAGGCCTTGCCGAATATATCGCCAAGGTTCATGCCGCCGCCCATTGGCCCCATCTGGGGCTGACCTGGAACTTCAAACATGGCCATTGGGTTGGATTGATCCGTAACTTCCAATTCAATGACAGTGTCGTCCAATTCCCCTGAGCGGAGTTTCTTGCGGAACATTTCGCGGGTTTGGTCGCGCGCATCGGCGCCCGCAAGCGCCTCGATCACACGATCTTCGGCGGCTTTATGCGCCTTGGAGGTAACTTCTTCGCGCATATGGTCGCGCACCATAATTTGCGCGGCATCTACCAGATCACGGATGATCTGCTCGACATCACGACCTACATAGCCCACCTCTGTAAATTTTGTCGCCTCAACTTTGAGAAACGGGGCGCGGGCAAGTTTCGCCAAACGGCGGCTGATTTCTGTTTTTCCCACCCCAGTCGGCCCGATCATCAGAATATTTTTTGGGTAAACTTCATCGCGCAAATCATCCCCAAGTTGCTTGCGCCGCCACCGATTGCGCAGGGCAACCGCCACCGCGCGTTTTGCATCGGCTTGCCCGATGATGAAACGATCCAATTCCGATACGATTTCGCGGGGGGTCAGGTCGGTCATTTTGCGATCCGCTCTACTGTGAGGTTGCCATTGGTATAGACGCAAATATCAGCCGCAATTTCCATCGCGCGGCGGGCCACATCTTCGGCGGATTTATCGCTGTCCATCATCGCGCGAGCCGCGGCCAATGCGTAATTTCCACCCGACCCAATCGCGGCAATACCATGTTCTGGTTCTAAAACATCGCCCGCGCCCGTGATGACATAGAGCTCGGATCCATCTGTGACGATCAACATCGCCTCGAGCTTTTGTAGATACTTATCCGTGCGCCAATCTTTCGCCAATTCAACACTGGCGCGCTGTAATTGGCCTGGTGTTGCCTCAAGCTTTGCTTCGAGACGCTCAAGCAAGGCAAACGCATCTGCTGTCGATCCTGCAAATCCTGCGACCACCTCATATCCACCCGGGGAAAGGCGGCGCACTTTGCGTGCTGTGCCTTTGATCACGGTTTGGCCAAGACTGACCTGACCATCACCTGCAACCACAACCTCGTTACCCTTGCGCACACCGATAATGGTTGTGCCATGCCAATCTGGAAAACTATTCGACATGTTTACCCTTTCATGTTCCGCCCAATATGGAAGCGACACGATCAGATCACAACCACCGCTTCGGCCAATTTTTGCGGCGGGGCACACGAAAGGCCAGCATCGGCATCATCCATGCTTTGCGAAATCTATTAAGATCAAGCGATTCATGAACACCTGTCACGGTCTCACCATTGATTTTGGTTCGCACCATGGCACGGTTGTAAAATGGGGCGTCTAACATGGGCTGAACCTCATGTGGTGCAAAATCTGGATCCGCGCGGGTTTCACGGCGCACCCCCCAAAACGCGGATTTGAACCTTGCAGTGCGCGGCGCATCAACGGGTGATGCCTTGCCCGTTTCATCAAAGGCAATGGCGGCTGCAAGATTGCTGCCATCGCAGCGCGTTGCATCATAGAAACAACAAGCGCCGTCTCGCGTTGGAAAGCGGCCCCATGTCCAGTAATCAAAATCCTCCTCCAAGGCGCGAGTGCCAAAATTGGCATCAAAATATCCATGCCCAGACCATGACCAACCTGCATTTTTGAGACGAACATCGATATCGGCAACGGGTGCGAAAGGGCGCCAGATATGCGCGCCATCATCGCAGAGCGACAATTCAACATTCGTCACTGCACGCGGGGTTAGTGTCACTTTTCCGCGCAAGCGCCCGCCATGTGGTGTTGTGCGTTCATCAATATGAATGGTGAGGGCTGAACCGTCCCAAGACAGGTGGCTAGGGCCTATTTTCATGTGCGTTTCTGAAAGTTCGAGCGCATCGCGGCCGCGATCTGTCATCGTCCAACGGCCCCCTTTGCCATAGGTGACAACATTCAAGCAGCAATGATCTTCGGGGTCTTTGCGCCCCGACCAACGATACCATGGCGAGAAAACTGACCCGATGAACGCGATGATTGAAATAGCCTTTGTTCCGTCATCGCTTATGCCGTCTATGTACCACCACGCATAGCCGTTGGGCGGGACGGCAAGGTTAAAGCATGGTCCGTCAAGATCGCCTCGGCCGCGTGCCGTCCTGAGAGGCAGGCCATCGGAATTCCCGCCCCCGGATGGGTGCCGCCCCCCGCCAAGTATAGACCCTTGAGAGACGTCCGCGCCCGTGGCCGTTTCAATGCTGCCGTCATTCCATGTGGGCTCAGCCCGTAAAGGGATCCGCGCGAGGCGGGAAACATCGTTGCGAAATCCTGTGGTGTCATCAATGCGCTGTCGGGAATCGGGTCGGGAAAGACCAACCCGCGATCCGCTAATGTTTGGAATGTCAGATGACGACATGCGGCCACCTCCCTTTCTGTTGGGGCCTCGGTTGGCGCGCCGTTCATGATAATTTCAAATCTCTGCAGCGCCGTGTCAGTGTTGGACTCGAGCCCAGCATCCTGAGCGCAGATATAAAGAGTTGGATCACGCGGCAGCGCACCATTTTCGATAGGGTCAAATTCGCTGCGTTGGTTATCACCAAAAAATACGTTGTGATGGGCAAGGGTCTTGCCCCAAGCGCGGGAGGCGAAACTCCAAACATAGGCAGATAGGCTGCGCGGTTCGACCTGCGCGCGCGTTACACAGGGTGCGTGGTCTTGGCCCAGCAGCCCAATATGAATCGCGCGTGGGTCACCGTTAAACACCACAATATCTGCCGCCACATGCCGACCACCTGAAAGGGTGACGCCAGTGACATGATCCGCATCTTTTGTAATGGCCTCGATGGACTGCCCAAGCTGAAACTCGACACCCATGGATTGCCCGATATTTTGCATCGCGCGGGCTAGTTGATGCACACCGCCTTTGACCCGCCACACGCCTCCTGCCTCAGATTGCCAAATCAGCGAAAGCAGCGCGGGGCTAAGATAAGGGTTGCCGCCAACATAGGTGGAATAACGCGCAAAAACTTGTGCCAAACGGGGATCGCTGAACCGCTTAAAGACCGCCTGCGCCAAAGTTTGGTGCGGGGCCATTGCGCGCAGCAGATGGGGTGATTTCAAAACCGTGAGCGTCAAATCCGTTTGTCGCGGATGAGCGCGCAGCATCATTGGCCCCTCGAATGCTGAAAATAGCGCGGCCGTATCTTGGTGGAATTTGAGAAACTCGCCGCGCGCCTTGGAACCTGAAAAGCGATCAATGGTTGTAAGCGTTTCTTCGAGATTAGCACGAAAATCTAACTCGCTGCCATCTGGCCAGAAATGGCGGGCGAGGATGTCATCCTGTGTTAGCGTCACATGATCCGCAAGCCTCAAACCTAGTGTTTGAAACAGCTCGTCAAACACATGGCGCATCGTCACCACTGTTGGCCCCGCATCAATCGGCCCCGCAGCGGATTGCACTTGCCGCATTTTGCCGCCGACATGGTGCATCGCGTCAAAGACTGTAACCTGACATCCCGCATGCGCGAGGCGCAGCGCGGTTGAAAGACCGCCCATACCTGCACCGATCACCACGGCGCGGGGCCTGACAGGTGCAATAGGTCGGGTCACAGTGTTGCGTCTTTCATTTGGGCCACTTTCGAGAATATGTCAGATATTGTTGACATATTCCCGCAAACTGTCCAGTCTAATTTACATATGCGTGGGATCCTCTGCGCAAACCTCGATGAAGGCTGAGTGACCATGTCCCTGTCCGCCCGCATAGAATCAGCGATCTCTGCTGCCCTCTCTTTAGCCATGAAAGAGCCTGCGCCACGCAAATTGGCGCAAGCCTTGGATCATGCCGTCAATCCGGGCGGCGCGCGGATCAGGCCGACCATCTCCCTTTCTGTGGCGAAGGCCTGCGGGGATGATAAGCCGAATCTTTCAAACGCTGCTTGCGCGGCGATTGAGCTTATCCATTGCGCCAGCCTCGTTCATGATGACCTACCTTGTTTTGACAATGCGGATTTGCGGCGCGGAAAGCCCACGGTGCATATCGCTTATTCGCAACCCATTGCGGTTCTCGCAGGTGATACGCTGATTGTTTTGGCCTTTGAGGTCTTGGCCCGTGCCGCGGTGGATGATCCGCAGCGCGCAGTTGAGATGATCAAAATCCTCAGCCAAGCCACAGGCATGCCCAATGGAATTTGCGCAGGCCAAGGCTGGGAAAGTGAAGATAAGATAGACCTGTCCGCCTATCATCGGTCGAAAACAGGCGCGCTGTTTGTCGCCGCCACCAAAATGGGTGCCGCTGCTGCGGGGGAAGATCCCGAGCCTTGGACAGAACTGGGCGCTCGGATTGGTGAGGCGTTCCAAGTTGCCGATGATCTGCGTGACGCGCTTTACGATGAAAAAACCTTGGGTAAGCCTGTGGGTCAGGACGATCTTAACGGGCGACCTAATGCTGTTTCACAACTGGGTGTGCGCGGCGCCGTTTCGCGGTTGGAGGATATTTTATCTGGCGCGATTGCCTCGATTCCGTCTTGTGCGGGTGAAGCGGCGCTGTGTGACATGGTGCGCGTATATGCAGAGCGGCTTACGCCTGTTTTGCCCGCACATCACGCGGCCGAATGAGATATGGCCGCTATCTCCCCAAGTGACGAACCGCGCCCAAGATTTTGGGATAAATGGCGCGCGCGCTATTTGGATTTGGTGGGTTCGGCTGCATTTCAATCATGGGCCGCGCGTTCCCTCTTTACGCGTGCGGCTGCAAAACGGGATGGCGAGCGGCTTTTTGATTTGGTGGCAGGCTTTACCTATAGCCAGATTTTGCAGGCCTTTGTTGCGCTTGATCTGCCACACCACTTGCGCGCCCGCCCTGCTTATCCTGCCGAATTAGCCGCAAAAATTGATGCGCCCGAAAGACGGATTTCTGTCTTATGTCAGGCCGCAGCCAGTCTTGGGCTTTTGACCCGCTTGCGGGATGGGCGCTATGCCTTGGCGCGGTTAGGGGCCGCGATCAATGGCGTGGGTGGTCTGCGCGATATGATCTTGCACCATGATATTCTATATCGCGATTTGGGCCCTGCCGAAGGGTTTTTTCGGGGAGAAACAGACCCAGACCTTGCACGGTTTTGGCCCTATGTTTTTGGGGCCGCCGCGGCGGAAGATCCTGCTACGGCAGAGCGCTATTCGCATTTGATGTCTGAGACGCAAAATCTTGTAAGTGACGAAATCCTCGCAAGCCTGTCCTTTGCGAAGGCGCAGCATGTCATGGATATCGGGGGTGGCACGGGTGTGTTCTTGGCGGCCTGTGCCAGGGCCCATCCAGATGTTCAAGTGACCCTTTTTGATTTGCCGCAGGTGGCGGCACTGGCACAAGATCGGTTTGAGCGCGCAGGCATTGCCGCGCGGGCCACGATTGTCTCGGGCAGTTTCCGCGATGATCCTTTGCCAATTGGGCCTGATCTCATCACCCTTATCCGCGTTCTTTACGATCACGAAGATGAAACCGTCCTTCGATTGTTGAAATCGGTTCACGCCGCTTTGCCCGAAGGCGGTAAGATCGTCATTGCCGAGCCGATGTCAGGCGGGCAAACGCCAGATCGCAGCGCGGATGCGTATTTTGCGCTTTATTGTATGGCGATGGGCACAGGCACAGTCCGCAGTGCTGCCCAAATTGGCGAATTATTGTCGAAAGCAGGGTTTGCGCGGGTTTCGCCCGTCAAAACGGGGCGTCCATTTGTGACGCGGATCGTTACAGCTGAAAAGACTGTCAACAAAAGCTGACAATCTTTTTGTATAAACTGTCCATTTTAATTGACATACAGTGCTGTAATATTAAACTGACACATGACTCACAGTGGAATCTCATTGCGTCTTGAGGCGTGATTTGATCCGAAAACCAAGGGGAAGTGCGACCGTGCACGCGACCGCCGTCATACTCGAAGGGCCAAAGAAAATAGGGCTCGGACAGGTTAGCCTCGTGGCGCCTTCGCTTGAGGATATGGTTGTGCGCGTGTGTCACTCTGGCATTTCCACGGGAACCGAAAAACTGTTCTGGTCTGGCCGCATGCCGCCCTTCCCAGGCATGGGTTATCCCCTGATCCCCGGCTATGAAGCCGCTGGTGAGGTCGTTTCAACACCGAAAAATTGCGAATTTTCGGTTGGTGATCATGTTTTTGTGCCGGGCGCGAATTGCTACGGCGATGTGCGTGGCTTGTTTGGCGGCGCGTCTTCCATGTTGGTTACAGCGCCAGAGCGCGCCGTGCGCATTGATCGTGCAAGCGGCCCTGAAGGTGCGCTTTTGGCTTTGGCTGCCACTGCCTATCATGCGCTCGCGGGCCATGAGTTGCCTGATCTGATCGTGGGTCATGGCGTATTTGGTCGTCTCTTGGCGCGTCTTACTTTGGCGCTGGGCGGCCCCGCCCCGACTGTATGGGAGGTTAATCCTGCCCGTGTTACAGGCGCAGAGGGATATCTTGTTACCAATTCCACCGATGATACACGCCGTGATTATCGCTGCATCTACGATGCTTCGGGCGTGGCGGCGTTGTTGGATGAAATGATCGGGCGCCTGACCAAGGGCGGTGAAGTCGTCTTGGCAGGTTTCTATCCCGAATCTGTCGAATTCGCCTTTCCGCCTGCCTTCATGCGTGAGGCGCGGCTGCGGATCGCGGCGGAATGGACGCGCGCCGACTTGGTCGCTACCCGCGATTTGATCGAAGCGGGACAGCTCAGCCTTGGTGGTTTGATCACGCATCAACTGCCCGCTGCAGAGGCAAGCCTCGCCTATCCTCAAGCCTTTGAGGATGCCGCTTGCCTGAAAATGATTTTGAATTGGGAGAAGCCAGAATGACCCTCGATGTTCCCAATCTCAAGGATTTCGATGCCCGCCTGCGCGATGAGGCGCAGCAAGAGCCGACCCTCGAAGTGCCTCAGGGCGAACCCACCAAGAAAACGCAGATCATTGCGATTTACGGGAAAGGCGGCATCGGTAAAAGTTTCACCCTTGCCAATCTCAGCCATATCATGGCCGAGCAAGGAAAGCGGGTTCTCTTGATTGGTTGTGATCCGAAATCCGATACGACCAGCCTACTTTTTGGCGGCAAAGCCTGCCCAACGATCATTGAAACCTCGACCAAAAAGAAATTGGCGGGCGAGGAGGTGAAAATCGGGGATGTCTGCTTCAAGCGTGGCGGTGTCTACGCGATGGAGCTTGGCGGGCCAGAAGTTGGCCGCGGCTGTGGTGGGCGTGGGATCATCCACGGCTTTGAGCTGCTTGAGAAGCTAGGCTTCCATGACTGGGATTTTGACTATGTCCTGCTCGACTTCTTGGGCGATGTGGTTTGCGGCGGGTTTGGCCTGCCGATTGCCCGTGACATGGCGCAGAAGGTGATTCTGGTTGGATCAAATGATCTGCAATCTCTGTATGTGGCGAACAATGTTTGCTCGGCAGTGGAATATTTCCGCAAAATGGGCGGCAATGTGGGTGTCGCGGGTTTGGTCATCAACAAAGATGACGGCACGGGCGAGGCTCAGGCCTTTGCCGATGCGGTGAATATTCCCGTTTTGGCCTCGATCCCTGCGGATGATGATCTGCGCAAGAAATCTGCGAATTACCAAATCGTTGGGACGCACCAAAGCCAATGGGGCGCGCTTTTTGCGGCTTTGGGTGAAAATGTCGGCGAAGCGCCGCCGTTGCGACCAACGGCACTGAGCCAAGATGAATTGATCGGTCTTTTCGATGGCAAGGATACAGGTGCGGGCATTGTCCTAGAGCCCGCAACCGAAGCCGATATGCGCGGCAAGAACGCCGCGCCGAAAAAGTCGCTTGAAGTAATTTATGACGAGGTCTGAGGAAGAATGTCCGAAGAAGTGAGATATGATGCCGCCGATGAGGCCGAGGTAATCCTCGGCCAAGATCGCGCTGATGCATCTGCCGCTTCGGATGGGCAGACCCCCCCCGAATTGGGGCAGGGTATGGGTTGCCACGCAGGGGCGGCCGAAATGGAAGCTGCCGCGCGCATGGCGGGGAAATCCGAAATCCTTGATCAATATGCCCGCGATTACCCGCAGGGGCCGCATGACAAACCCCAAAGCATGTGCCCTGCCTTTGGCAGTTTGCGCGTAGGGTTGCGGATGCGCCGCGTGGCATCGGTTTTGTCTGGCTCGGCCTGCTGTGTCTATGGCCTCAGCTTTGTCAGCCATTTTTATGGCGCGCGCCGTTCAGTCGGCTATGTGCCTTTCAACTCGGAAAGTTTGGTTACGGGCAAGCTCTTTGAGGATATTCGGGATGCCGTTCACGAGATGGCAGATCCCGCGCGCTATGATGCGATTGTGGTGACCAATCTTTGCGTTCCGACCGCCTCTGGTGTTCCGCTGCGTCTCCTGCCGCAGGAGATTAACGGTGTTCGGATCGTGGGCATTGATGTGCCAGGATTTGGAATTCCCACCCATGCCGAAGCCAAAGATGTGCTTGCAGGCGCTATGTTGAATTATGCCCGTAAAGAGGTGGAGGCTGGCCCCGTCCAAGCCCCTGTTTCGGGCAAATCAGATCGCCCGACAGTGACCCTGTTGGGCGAGATGTTCCCAGCCGATCCCATTGGGATTGGTGGGATGCTCGCGCCGCTCGGTCTGGCGGCAGGTCCGGTCGTTCCCTGCCGTGAGTGGCGCGAGCTCTATTCTGCCTTGGATAGCGAAGTGGTGGCAGCAATCCACCCGTTTTATACATCCGCCATCCGAGAATTTCAGGCCGCAGGCCGCACGATTATTGGCAGCGCCCCCGTTGGATATGACGGCACAGCCGCATGGCTGTCTGCGATTGGTGCGGCTTATGGTGTTGCAGCGGATCAGATTGCTGCTGCGCAAAACGCCTTTTTGCCCGCGATCAAGGGTGCGCTTGCCGCCCAAAAGATCAACGGAACGATCACCTTGTCGGGCTATGAGGGGTCAGAGCTTTTGGTCGCGCGCCTGTTGATCGAGAGTGGGGCCGATGTGCCCTATGTTGGCACGGCCTGCCCGAAAACACCTTGGTCAGAGCCTGATTTGGACTGGCTAACAGCTAAGGGCGTTAAGGTTAAATTCCGCGCAAGTCTTGAAGATGACTGCGCCGCGATGGAAGCCATCAAGCCTGATCTTGCCATCGGCACGACCCCTGTTGTGCAGAAGGGCAAAGAGCTTGGCATCCCAAGCCTGTATTTCACCAATTTGATTTCCGCGCGTCCTTTGATGGGGCCAGCGGGTGCAGGGTCTTTGGCGCAGGTGGTCAACGCGGCCATGTCAAACAAAGACCGCATGGATCATATGCGCGCCTTCTTTGAAGGTGTTGGTCACGCGGATACAGCAGGCATTTGGGAAGGCAGCCCAAATGAGCGGCCTGATTTTCGCGCCACGCATCAGAAAAAACTCGACAAAGCGGCCCGTGCCGCCAAAGCGCAGGAGATGATCTGATGTTGATCCAAGATCATGATCGCGCGGGCGGATATTGGGGGGCGGTTTACGCCTTTACCGCTGTCAAAGGATTGCAGGTGATCATCGATGGCCCAGTGGGTTGTGAAAACCTGCCCGTCACATCGGTTCTGCATTACACTGATGGGTTGCCACCCCATGAATTGCCGATTGTGACCACGGGTCTTGGCGAGGAAGAATTGGGCCGTGATGGCACTGAGGGCGCGATGAAACGCGCTTGGGGCACGCTAGACCCCGCGCTTCCTGCCGTTGTTGTCACGGGCTCGATTGCCGAGATGATTGGCGGGGGGGTCACACCCCAAGGCACCAATATTCAACGCTTTTTGCCGCGCACCATTGATGAGGATCAATGGGAGGCCGCAGATCGTGCCATGACGTGGATTTTCACGGAATTTGGCATGACCAAGGGGCGTATGCCGCCCGAGAAACAGCGTGACGAAGGGTCTGCGCCGCGGGTCAATATTCTTGGGCCGATGTATGGCACCTTTAATACGGCCTCTGATCTGCACGAAATTCGCCGCCTTGTGGAAGGCATCGGGGCCGAAGTGAATATGGTCATGCCATTGGGCAGCCATTTGGCCGAAATGCGCAACTTGGTTAACGCGGATGCCAATATCGTGATGTATCGCGAATTTGGGCGCGGTTTGGCCGAGGTATTGGGCAAGCCCTATTTGCAAGCGCCCATTGGGGTTGAGTCGACCACGAAATTCCTGCGCCAATTGGGCGAGATGTTGGGCCTAGATCCCGAGCCTTTTATCACCCGCGAAAAGCATTCGACCCTCAAGCCTGTTTGGGATCTGTGGCGGTCGGTCACGCAAGATTTCTTTGCAACGGCCAATTTTGGCATCGTGGCGAATGAAACCTATACCCGCGGCATTCGGCATTTCCTTGAAAGTGATCTTGGGTTGCCCTGTGCCTTTGCGGTGGCACGCACAGCAGGCAAAAAAACCAACAATGACGAAGTGCGCAGCCTGATTTCTGCAAAGCGTCCCTTGGTCTTGATGGGATCCATCAACGAGAAGATGTATCTCGCGGAAATGAGCGCGGGCCATGGCCCTCGCCCGTCTTTCATCCCTGCAAGTTTCCCTGGCGCTGCGATCCGCCGCGCCACGGGCACGCCCTTCATGGGATATGCAGGTGCCACTTATCTTTTGCAGGAAATCTGCAACAGTCTGTTTGATGCCCTGTTCCATATTCTTCCGCTTGGCAGCGAGATGGACAGCGCCAAAGCAACCCCGACAACATTGCGCCGCGATTTCCCATGGGACGCTGATGCGCAGGCGTTGCTCGACAAAATTGTTGCCGAACACCCCGTTTTGACACGGATTTCGGCAGCCAAAACTTTACGCGATGCCGCAGAAAAAGCCGCGCTTGAAAGCGGGGCTGAGCGGGTCGTGAAAGAAACGGTGGCGCAACTCGCGCCCCGCCGTTTTGAGACGCTGAACGAGGGAGGCGTATAATGACAGATATTAGCTCCAACACCCAGATTGCGCGGTCAAAGCCGCCCAAAACGGAGTTCATGATTTACTTCGGGATCATTTTTCTCGCGACCTTGCCGCTTGCCACGCTCACTTGGGGCTTGGCTGCGCTGCGCACAGGAAGCTTGACGGAAAAAGGCCCCGTAAAGCGCGCTTGGAGCCAAGCGCGGATTATCACGCCGATGATTTTTTCGGCCTGATCCTCTCACTCAGCCGCCGTTCGAGACTGATTAGACCCGGTCGAGGCGCATAGGTGAGACGATAACATTCTCGGCGTGACGACCGGAGCCGACACAAGTTCGCCAATGCGGGGTGACTACCCGCGTGGGTGGAATGCCGACAAGACAATGAGGTTTTGTCGGGGCCCGGCCGCAGGGTGTGCGGCACTAGTCAAACGTTCCGGAGGAAAGTTCATGGCTGGTAACACCGATCTGTCCTTTACAGGTCTGACCGACGAGCAGGCGCAAGAGCTCCACTCGGTGTATATGAGCGGCCTTTGGCTGTTCGCAGGCATCGCCCTGCTTGCTCATATCGCCACGTATATCTGGCGCCCGTGGTTCGGCTGAGGAGAAAGACATGTCCAAATTTTACAAAATCTGGCTGATCTTCGACCCGCGCCGCGTCTTCGTGGCCCAGGGCGTCTTTCTCTTCTTGCTCGCTGCAATGATCCACTTGGTGGTTCTGAGCTCGGGTCTCAACTGGTTTGAGACTGCAGCTGCAGCAGGCATGTAAGAGTTAGGCCCGCCGCCTGCGGCGCGCCTGATATGCCTTATGACATCGCTGCGGGCGGGCTGCCCGCCCGCAGCTAACCGACCAATAACGGACGGCTAAGTGGAGATGATCCAAAGCCGCCAAACGCGGAGACAGACGCATGGCTTTGCTAAGCTTCGAAAGAAAATATCGCGTCCGCGGAGGGACGCTGATTGGCGGCGATCTGTTCGACTTCTGGGTTGGCCCTTTCTATGTGGGCTTCTTTGGGGTGACCACGATCTTCTTCGCTGCCCTTGGAACCATCCTGATCTTCTGGGGGGCGGCCATGCAAGGCACGTTCAACCCTTGGACGATCAATATTGCCCCACCTGACCTCTCATACGGGTTGGGCATGGCCCCGCTGCTTGAAGGCGGCCTTTGGCAAATCATCACGATTTGTGCCGTTGGCGCCTTTGTATCTTGGGCCTTAAGAGAAGTTGAAATCAGCCGAAAGCTTGGCATGGGCTATCATGTTCCATTTGCCTTTAGCTTCGCGATTTTGGCTTATGTGACATTGGTTGTTGTGCGCCCCTTGTTGCTTGGCGCATGGGGACATGGCTTCCCCTATGGCATCTTTAGCCACCTCGATTGGGTATCCAACGTTGGGTATTCCTATCTGCATTTCCACTATAACCCAGCCCATATGATCGCGGTGACCTTCTTCTTCACCACGACCCTTGCCTTGGCGCTGCATGGTGGTTTGATCCTATCCGCGGCGAACCCTGAAAAAGGTGAGGAAGCGAAAAGCCCTGATCACGAAGACACGTTCTTCCGTGATTTCATCGGCTATTCCATCGGCACTTTGGGCATCCACCGCCTAGGTCTGTTGCTGGCTTTGAATGCTGGTTTCTGGAGCGCGGTTGGTATCGTGATCTCTGGCCCCGTTTGGACAAGCGGTTGGCCTGAATGGTGGAATTGGTGGCTAACACTGCCGATCTGGCCAGATCCAAGCCCGATCCACGCGGTTTCGGGAGGGATGTAAACCATGGCCTATTTCGAATATCAAAACATCTTCACGCAGGTGCAGGTGCAGGGTCATCCCGAGATGGGGATGGACAATGAAAACAACTTGGCGGCCGAGCGCACGAAGTCGGCCTCCTTCTCGACCCTCGCAGGTTTGATTGGCAACGCGCAGCTTGGCCCCGTCTACTTGGGTTGGGCAGGCACGATCAGCTTGGCGACAGGTTTGCTGTGGTTCAACATCGTTGGCCTCAACATGCTGTCCCAAGTGGGTTGGTCGATCCCCGAGTTTATTCGTCAACTGTTCTGGTTGGCGCTTGAACCTCCTGGGCCTGAATATGGTCTAAGCATTCCACCGCTGAACGAAGGCGGCTGGTATATCATCGCAAGCTTCTTTCTGCTTGTTTCGGTGATGTCTTGGTGGTTGCGCACCTATCTTTTGGCTGAACAGCATAAGATGGGCAAACATATCGCTTGGGCCTTTTTGGCAGCGATTTGGTTGTTCCTTGTGTTGGGTTTGTTCCGCCCTGTCTTGATGGGCCAGTGGAGTGAGGCAGTGCCTTACGGCATTTTCCCACACCTTGATTGGACGACAGCCTTCTCCATCCGTTACGGGAACCTCTACTATAACCCGTTCCACGCACTTTCGATTGTGTTCCTTTATGGTTCGGTTCTGCTCTTTGCGATGCATGGCGCGACCATTCTGGCGGTATCGCGCTTTGGCGGCGACCGCGAATTGGAACAGATCTATGATCGTGGCACGGCATCTGAACGCGCAGCCTTGTTCTGGCGCTGGACGATGGGCTTTAACGCCACAATGGAGGGGATTCACCGTTGGGCTTGGTGGTTCGCGGTTTTGACCCCGATCACAGGTGGCATCGGCATCCTTTTGACAGGAACCGTGGTGGATAATTGGTTCATCTGGGCGCAAGAGCATAACTTTGCACCAGAATACCTCGCACCCTATGGCTACGAGGCCTATGGCAGCTATGAAGGCTTCCTTGGCCAAACCACGGGAGGAAACTGAGATGTTCCCCAAATGGTTCAATGAATGGAACTCGAAAAACCCGACCAATATTTATGGCCCTGCCATTTTGGTCGGGGTGGTGGGTGCCGCGGTCTTTGCCGCAGCTGCATTGGTCACCATCGGTCAGCCGTTCAAAACAGACACGCTGCAAACTGGCCCGCGCGGGACAGGGATGGGTGTGCCTGAATTCCAAGCTGACTTGGCGGCCTCTTATCCTGACGCGGATAATTTCTACACCACCGAGCCAATTGTTCCCGAAGCCAATGCGCGCCCGATCCGTATCGTGCGTGCCGATGCAGAGCCAACCTTGGGTTATTTGACACCTGAGAACTATGACCGATTGGTCGAGGCAATGCGTATTTGGACAGGTATCCCCGACCTCTTTGCAGGCGAGGAAAACTACCAAACCGTGGTGGCGCGGAATATGATCGAGATGACCCAGAATATTAACGAATTCTGGGGCGGGCACGTTAACGCCAATGCGGAAGTGGGTGTCACCTGTTACACCTGCCACCGTGGTCAGCCCGTGCCAAATAATATCTGGTTCGAAGTGTCGCCTGTGAATGAAAACGCAGGCGGTTGGTCGGCAAACCAGAACCGTGTGACGATTGTGTCAAACTCGACATCCTTGCCCTCGGATTATCTGGAAACCTATCTGCTCTTGAACGAAGACGGTCAGTATAACCGCATCGGTGTGCATGATCTGGCTTCGCGCGTGCAGCAGATTGAGGGGGATCCGCTGATCCAACATGCAGAACGCACTTATGCCTTCATGAATTACATTGCGAATTCTTTGGGCGTGAATTGCACCTTCTGTCACAACACGCGGGCTTTCTACGATGCGGCACAGGTCACCCCACAATGGGCGACCGCAACGCTTGGCATTCAGATGGTGCAAGAGGCGCTTGACCTCTACATCCTGCCATTGGCCGATGTTCTGCCAGCAGAACGACTAGGGCCTGTGCATGGTGACGTGCCGAAATTGGCCTGTCGCACCTGTCACCAAGGGCAGCAGCGTCCATTGCGTGGCTTGAACGTGATCGCGAATTGGCCCGAGCTTGCCACAACATCGGGCGAGCCTGACTATTCGGCCTTTCAGTGATGTTTGGCTGCGGCCAAAATAAGACCCTGTTCTGCGGTATAGACCCTATATCGCAGAACAGATCAGACCATCAGAACTCACCTATCGTCCCTTCGTAGGTGCGCCTTGCCACGGGTTTGGGGTTTCCCCACCCGTGGTTTTTTCTGGCTTGGGAGGGCTGGAAAGATGACACGACCAACGACCGAGCTTCTTAATCGTATTCAAAGCCCCGCAGATTTGCGCCGCATGAGTGATGACGAATTGGCCCGCCTCGCGGATGAGTTGCGAGCCGAAACGATCTCCGCTGTATCGGAAACGGGCGGCCATCTGGGATCAAGCCTTGGTGTCGTAGAGATGACCGTGGCAATCCATGCCGTGTTCAACACCCCCTATGATAAGCTGATCTGGGATGTCGGGCATCAATGTTATCCGCATAAAATCCTGACAGGTCGGCGTGATCGCATCCGCACCTTGCGTCAAGAGGGCGGTTTGTCAGGTTTTACAAAACGCAGTGAATCGGCTTTTGACCCGTTTGGTGCGGCGCACAGTTCAACCTCAATTTCGGCGGCGCTGGGCTTTGCCATGGCGCGTGAATTGGGTGAGGCCACTGGTGATGCTATTGCCGTTATCGGGGATGGTTCGATCTCCGCAGGCATGGCCTATGAAGCCATGAACAACGCGGGCGATTTAGGGCGGCGCTTGTTCGTGATCTTGAATGACAATGATATGAGCATTGCGCCCCCTGTTGGGGCGATGTCCCGCTATCTGCAAGATTTGGCGAAACATTCGCCGCTTTCGGCATTAAAGGATATTGCCGATGGTATGGTGCCCCTCTTGCCCGAGCCATTTCGTGCGGGCGCGACCCGCGCGCGGGAGTTGGTAAAAGCGCAAATTGGCGACTTGCCGCATGGGGAAAACCTGTTTGAGCATCTAGGTTTTGACTATATCGGCCCGATTGATGGTCATGATATGGACGCGCTCCTTGAGACGCTGCGTCATGCGAAAACCCATGCAACAGGCCCTGTTTTGATCCACGCGGTGACAGTAAAGGGCAAAGGATATGCGCCTGCCGAAATGGCGGATGATTGTTATCATGGTGTGGCGAAGTTTGATCCGAAAACCGGTGTTCAACAAAAGGCTACTGCGAATGCGCCCAGTTACACGGGCGTGTTTGGCAAACGTCTTTTGGCTGAGGCGCAAAATGACCCAAAAGTTGTGGGTGTCACAGCCGCCATGCCAGGCGGCACGGGTCTGAACGTGATGCAGCAGGCCATGCCACACCGTATTTTTGATGTGGGCATTGCGGAACAGCATGCGGTGACATTTGCCGCCGCTTTGGCTGCAGGTGGCCTCAAGCCATTTTGTGCGATTTATTCTAGCTTCCTTCAGCGCGGTTATGATCAGATTGTGCATGATGTGGCGCTGCAAAATTTACCCGTACGCTTTATGATTGATCGCGCAGGATTGGTGGGCGCCGATGGCCCGACACATGCAGGCGCGTTTGACATCAATTACCTCGCGGCCCTGCCCAATATGGTGGTGATGGCTTGTGCGGATGAGGCGGAATTGGTCGATATGATCGCGACCGCTGTCGCCTATGACGATGGGCCAATTGCGCTGCGTTATCCGCGCGGTGAGGGCACTGGCGTTGCCATGCCTGAAAACGGGCAGATATTGGAAATCGGTAAGGGTCGTATTCTGCAAGAGGGCAGTGATATTGCCTTGCTCAGCCTTGGGGCGCATTTGTCCGAAGTGCAGGAAGCTGCCGCCGCCTTGGCCGCGCGCGGTATCTCTGTCACCATCGCGGATGCAAGATTTGCCAAGCCGCTGGATACAGATTTGGTCAATGATCTGGTCGCCAATCACAAGGCCATTGTCACAGTCGAACAAGGCTCTGCACTAGGGTTTGGTGCCTTAGTTTTACATCATCTTGCCGCCACAGGGCGTTTGGATGGTGGCGTGTCTATCCGCACCATGCATCTGCCTGATCGGTTCATTGAACATGCAAGCCCCAAGGCGATGTATCGCGATGCGGGATTGGGGGCTGATGATATTATGCGCGCAGGCTTGGCCGCGCTTGGCATTGCCGCGCCGAATTTTGAGCAAGACAGCAAAGTCGCAAAATTGAAACGCTAGACCTTTGCGTCAGCGCCAAAAATCTTTGCCGCGTGTTCCTCAAGATAGATCCTGAGCCACGGGGTAAAGCTCTGCGGCGCTGCTTTGACGCGCGCGGATAGACCATCGAGATCCATCCAAGCAATATCGACCACCTCATCGGGATTGGGCGTTGGCTCAATCTGCGGGGGCAACGCGCCGACAAATATATCGACAAGTTCATGCTCGATGAGCCCGCCGCCAACATCCGCGCGGTATTCCACGCGATCGCGTTTTTCCAACGCAATGATGGGTAGGCCTAGTTCCTCGCCCAAACGGCGTTGCGCACAGCTAAGCGCATCTTCGTTCCAATGTGGGTGGGTGCAGCAGGTGTTCGTCCAAAGTCCAGGTGTATGGTATTTCGACAAGGCCCGCCGCTGCATCAATACTTTGGTCCCGCGCATCAGAAAGACGGAAATCGCCTTATGACGCAATCCGCGCTGATGCGCCAACAGCTTGTCTACAGGTTTTAGCTCATCCCCGATCCATGCGGGGATCATGACATCATCCATCGCTACACACGTGTCGCAGAAATTAAACCCGTCAAATGGGCCAGATTTTTAACACCGATCTTGATATGCGCCAAAGGCCGCGCTTTGACCAGTTTCTTGTTCATATAGGCCTCGAAGGTCAGGCGCTGCACATCAATATCGTGACACAGGCTGACAAAGCGCTCGCGCCGCTCATCGGATCGGTAATAGGCGTTTTGCATCGCGCTCAAAACTTTGAACACGCCCTTATGTTCGCGCATGAACAACCGCCGCGCCAGATCTAGGTCTTTGATACGGCCTGATTGCAGCTTTGCTGCGGCGGCTGTGGCCGCCACACGGCCACCCACCATGGCATAATAAATTCCTTCGCCCGAAGAGGGGGCAACCACACCTGCTGCATCGCCCGCAAGCACGACATCGCGCCCATTGTCCCAACGGTCGAGCGGTTTGAGGGGAATAGGCGCCCCCTCGCGGCGAATGGTTTTGCAATTGGCCAGATGTGAAAACGCGCGCAAATCAGCGGTGGCTTTTTTCAAATCAACCTCTTTATCCATCGACCCCATACCAATGGATGCGGATTTCCCATGTGGGAAAACCCAACCATAGAAGTCAGGGCTGATCCGTCCGTCATAGACCACATCACAACGATCCGGGTCATAAGCATCGGTGCCGCCTTCGGGGGCCTCGACAATTTCGTGATAGGCAATGACGTAAGGAATGCGATCACCGCCCTTGACCTCGTCCCGCGCCACGTTCGAGCGCGCGCCATCCGCCCCAATGACCACCGCACAGGTCAAACGGCGGGTGTCGCCTGTTTCTTTGTCGCGATAGATGACATGTGTGCCTTGTGCATCGCGTTCGATCTTTGTGTAGGTGCCTGTGAAACGCTCGGCCCCTGCATCAGCGGCGCGGACACGCAGGAATTCATCGAAATTTTCCCGATCCACCATGCCGACAAAGCCGTTTTCAATCGGAATATCCACTTTGCGCCCTGTTGGTGAGATCATCCGCGCCGTTGTGATCTTTGCAACGATCTGCGTGTCTGGAATGTCAAAATCAGCGATTAAGCGGGGTGGGATTGCGCCGCCGCAGGGCTTGATCCGTCCTGCGCGATCCAACAAAGCAACACGATGGCCAGACAGCGCCAGATCATGTGCGGCGGTCGCCCCTGATGGGCCACCCCCTACGACAACAACATCATAATCCATTTTATTCTCCTGGCACTGAAAGGGGCGTGGAAAGTCTTGGTTGCGCGGGCCCTGCAATCACGCGTGCCGCCATAAGGGCGGATGCGATATAAAGCGCGGCCTCGAATAAAAACACGGCGGCAAACCCATCGGCATCGCCCATCACAGGGCGCGCCAGATCAACAAGGGCGGCGCCGATCAGACCACCAAACCCTGCGGCAATTGCTTGGGCTGCCCCCCAAAGGCCCATTCTCGTGCCTTCGCGGGCGGTGCGGCCTTCGCCTGCAAGCGCCATCATAGATCCGATGGCCGCAACAGCGAAAACGCCGTTGAAAAACCCCATGGCCACCACGGCGGGCAAAAGTGGTGCGCTTGGCCCGATTTGACCAAGCCATGCAATCACGAGGAGCGCGGCAGCAGACCCTAAACACCCCCCCACCACCCATTGGCGGAGGCTGCCAAGGCGCAGCGCGGTTCCCGCAACGCCCACTAAGACCATACCCAAAAACACGCCGCCATTTTGTGCGCCAGAGAGGGAGGTTGATTGACCTGGGGTGAAGTGAAACACGAGGCCCGAATAGGGTTCTAGGATCAATTCCTGCATGAAATAGGCAGACATGCTGAGGAACACGAAGATCGTGAAATGGCGCGCTTTGCGCTCGGCCCAAATTTCACGCAAGCCCTCCAAAAAGGGTGCGGATTGTTCTTCGGCGCGGGCGGTGACCTTCGCTTCAATGCCCCAGATGGACAAAATCGTCAGACCCACAGCGCCAAATGACACCACGCTGACCACAGCCATCAGTCGCGTATGGCTATAGGGGTCGAGGAATTGACCAGCGACCCCAGCGGTTACGGCAATGCCGAATATCATCAAAAGCCATGTGATGGTGGCCGCAGCAGGACGGCGTGCAGGGTCGGTTGCGGTTGCCAAAAGCGCCAATAGTGATGTGCCAGATGCCCCAACCCCAACACCGATCATCACATAGGCCAAGATGGAGACGGATAGGCCGAGCATGTAATGGCTTGCAAAAAGTGACAGCGCATAAGCCGCCAAACCTGCGCCGCTCGCCAAAATCACCATGCCCCCGATGATCCAACGGCTGCGCGATCGGCCTGTATCCGAGCGATAACCCCATTGGGGTCGAGTGATTTGAATGGCGTAATGCAACCCAACCAAGAGGCCGGGCAGGATCGCAGGCAGGGCCAATTCCACAACCATGAGGCGGTTTAGGGTCGAGGTTGTTAAAACCACAATTGCGCCAAGGCACAGCTGAATAAACCCAAGTCGAATAATCTGCACCCATGTCAGGCTCATGTCGCTATCCCCCCAAGCCGCGCAGGCCAAAGGCCGCGATCATCATGCCCGAGACATAAAGCGAGACGCCTGTGGCATTATACCAAGGCGCGCGTTCTTTTGGGTTTTGCATTAAAACCTGCATCGCGGCGATTTGCGCCAACAGCGAGGCCGTGATGAAAAAGCCGAACCAAGGCCTGTCCCAGTGGAACATCAAAAGAATGACGATGAATTGGGGAATGGCCATCACCCATGCCGCCACCAATGCGGCGCGGCGTGGGCCAAGGGTTACGGGCAGCGAATTCACGCCCATTTGGCGGTCGCCTTCTAAGGCCTTAAAGTCATTGAGCGTCATGATCCCATGCGCGCCAATCCCGTATAGCAGCGCCGTTATCACGATGGGCCAAGACGGCGCACCTGCCGATAAAACCGCAGCGCCCGTGAACCAAGGCAAGCTTTCATAAGACAGACCAACCAATCCAGGCCCCAAAATGCCTGATCGTTTCAGGCGAACAGGCTCGGCGGAGTAGGCCCAAGCAGCGGCGATCGCCACAAGCGTTGCGCCAAATCCCCAAGGGCCAAGCGCAAGCCCGATGATGGCGGCAGCGCCTGACATGAGAATTGCAATCCACAATCCCCATTTTCCAGGGATGCGCCCCGAAGGGATGGGGCGATAGGGTTCGTTGATCGCGTCCACATGACGGTCGCACCAATCATTGGCTGCTTGGCTCATCCCGCAGACAATCGGCCCCGCCAAGATAATACCCAAAGCCAAGCCCAACCAATGGCCCGAAGTAGCCATTCCTGTGGAAATTGCCCCGCAAAGATAAGCCCACATTGGGGGAAACCATGTAATGGGTTTAAGGAGCGTCAAGACGGCGCGTGGTTCAGGAAAGGCACGCGGGGTCTGGCGGGTATGCGTGTCGGTCGTTACGCTCATACTGTCAAGTTACACTGACAGTAAGCGACTCGGCAAGTGTAAACTATACTTGACGCACGCACCAAAAGACGCGCGATGCCCAAGTTTTAAGGGGGATTTACTGGCCGTTCTTGTTCAAAAGCCCGTATTTGCGCAGTTTCACATAGAGTGACTGACGCGACAGGCCTAACATCTCGGCGGCTGCAACGCGGTTGTTATCCGTCAATTCCACGGCGGTTTCGATGCACATCTTCTCAACCACATCGGTGGTTGCTGCGACAATTTCCTTGAGGGGTGCGGAACCCACCAAGTCCATCACATTGCGCATCGCATCATCACCTACAGGCGCGCCTGCAGGAACCGGTGAGCTTGGCTCGCGCACAACTTCCATTCGAGATGTGTCACGGATCACAAAGGCAAAACCGCCCATGGATTGACCCATCATGTGAGTTGCTGAAATCTCGACCGAAAGCTGTGAGCCATAGCTGCCCTCAAGCCGCGTGGAATAAACCCGCATTTTCCCCGCGCGCGAGGCGTTGTCGATCAACACTTTCATGTCAACGCTGCCGCGGATCAAAAACTCACTGAGGGATTTTCCGCGAATATCGCTCAGCCGCGCAGTATCGCAGAGGCCAAGGAACGCGTCATTCGCAGATTTTATGGTGCCGTGGTTATCTGTAAAGACAATCGCATCTGCACCATGTTGATAGAGGATTGCCATCGCCTCAGACAGCTCGGCAGCGATCACCTCAGAGGTGCCATCAACTTCAATCCGACAGAGCAATGTATTGTCGCCCGCAGCACGGAACAGCGATGGATAAAGCGATACAGATTTATTCTGTCGCTTGGTCGTGACAATCATCGGCCCACCGATGCTGTCACCTGCGCGCGCCACCAAGGTTTCGATGAATTCAACCCGCCGTTTGCCTTCGAATTCAGTGGCAAAGGTGGCGCCAGTTAGACTATCAGCTGTACCACCCAGCGCCTGCGCGGCGGCGGTGTTAAGATCGGTGATCCGACCAGAATTCACATCCACCAAAATAAGCGCATCGCGCGCAGCTTCCATGATCACGCGGTAGCGTGTTTCGTAATCGCGGTGGGTTTCGTAATCTTTTTCAAGGGCAAGCTGTGCTTTGACCAAGCGGTGCTGCAATTCCGCAATTGGGCGCAGATCGCGGCCAAGCATGAGAATAATATCATCCCGCCCCGTTTTGTGGAGCGTGTAGCGAATTGGGAATTCCCAACTGGCATTGTCGTAGTGATTGACCTCAATCGCTTCGACTTTGTTTTTCTTGCCGCCCCGATAGGCCTCGAGCTGTGCCTCTAGTTTGGATAGCGAATCCTCGGCCATGAATTCGCGAATATCGCGGTCTTTCCAATGGTCGAGTCGGCCCAAACTGGGGTTCAGGGGATTGGTGATAACCGAACGGACAAGACCAGATGTGTCTAGCACAATCGCTAAATCCGCCGCAGTCGCGACAATATCGTTAAAATGCTCAGGCGCGATAGGCGGGCCTGCGGGCTGATCCCAAAAATCTGTTCCGCGCGTGTTCATACGACGTTCCGTCCGTTTCCGTTACCTGTTCTCGGTCGCATCGTTTCGTTCAGTGCCTTGCGACGCTTGGGCGGGCTCAACGTCTGTTTTTGTTAGCCCACAAAATTCAAGCGCAGCTTCGATATCAGCGGTCGCGAAGTCCGCCCCTGTGATGCCGACCGTATCGAGGCCAGAGTCAATAATAGACCCCCCCACGATGACGGGCGTTATACGAGGAACGCTCTGCTTTATTATTTCCACCAAATCCTTTACGGATGCAAGCGTTCTGCGTCCAGCCGCCGTGACACCTATCATGTCATACTTAAAACGCTTCACCCGCTCGGCAACCTGCCGTGCGTGTTGAGACACGGAAATATGAACATCGTAACCACGCCGTCTAAGCTGATCGGCAACAACAAATACACCGAGCGTATGATGCTCAGGATACGGAACAACCAATAGAATCGTGCCGCGGTTTTTGACAATTTCGCGGCGTTGCTGCGTGGTCAGTCCACGCACTGTTTCCTGCAATCGGGCCGAGCCGATGGAAACCTCGGCAAAGCTCAAACTGTCATTGGCCCATCGGAAACCCATCAAACGGGCGGTCGCGGGAATGACATAGTCAATGGTATCCTCGATGCTGACACCTTCTTGGGCCAGCTTGGTGAGGGCATCGTGACGATGCGCCTCTTCGGGCGAGATGAATGCCTCTGATAAGGTTTCAAGACGGCGCGCGAGGCCCTCGGGCGTGGGTGCTGATTGACGCGCCAAAACAGAAATCGCGGCCTTGGCCAGCGAAGTAATTTCTGCCGTGCGTTTTTCCGTCCCTTTGCGGGACGTAGCGTCACCGTCTTGGGTCATTCGGCTCCTCACCACCAACAAGACTGAAGAGAAGGCAGTCTTACTGGCCTGTGTTAAAAGATCGGGGCGATCTTTTTCCTTGTATTGGCCGCTATAGTCGCGGCCCGTCATCTGTCTGCCGCGTGTGTTGCACAACCGCTGCCCTGTCTCAAGGGCAGTTGTTTCGCCTGCAAGTGTCTCGCAAACGACCGCATCTGTCAAAGAAAATTGACAATTCCCTTGCGTCAACAAGCGCCAAAGCGCCGATGGGTGCCTTGGATGCAAAAAATATTGGGAAATTAGCGCTCGTGCCACAGGGTCATTGCCCTTGCAAAACTGGCGACTGTCAAGTTCAAGACTGTAAGTTTTAATTGACACTTTACCCCTTTGAGGGCTAGCCTTTCCTTAATTGACAGACTGGAATCAAAGACAAATGCCATCGGATAGTCTGACAGCAAGCCCGTCACGCAAGCTTTACAGCGTGGATGAGCGCGCAAGGCGTGACGCAACCATCTGGACATTGGTTCAGGGGATTCTTGCGCCGATTCAGTTTGTTGTCTTTCTTGTGTCGCTTGCGCTGGTTGGACGATTCTTGATCACGGGCGCGGGCTATGACCTCGCCACATATTCCATCATTGCCAAAACGGCGGTGCTTTTGACCATCATGGTGACAGGCGCGATTTGGGAAAAAGTGGTGTTTGGCCAATATCTTTTCGCCCCCGCATTCTTTTGGGAGGATGTGGTCAGCTTTCTCGTGATCGCATTGCATTTGGCCTATGTGGCGGCTTTGATCCAAGAGGTGCCTGCGGTTCAGCAGATGTGGATCGCGCTCGCGGCCTATGCGGCCTATGTGATCAACGCGGCGCAGTTCCTCTATAAGCTGCGCCAAGCACGGCTGGAGGGGGACAGATGAACACCCCTGCACCGATCAAGGCCCAAAGCTGCGCCGATGCGCCCGTTCTCAAAGAGCGCGGACAGCGCGAGGTATTCTGCGGCCTGACGGGCATCATTTGGCTTCACCGTAAAATGCAGGATGCGTTTTTCCTCGTTGTCGGCAGCCGCACCTGCGCGCATCTTTTGCAATCTGCCGCGGGTGTGATGATTTTTGCTGAACCCCGTTTTGGTACGGCAATCCTTGAAGAAACCGATTTGGCGGGCATGGCAGATGCCAATGACGAATTGGATCGCGAGGTTGCACGGCTGTTGTCGCGCCGTCCTGATATCAAGCAGCTTTTCCTTGTGGGATCTTGTCCTTCTGAGGTGATCAAGCTGGATCTTGCCCGCGCGGCCGAGCGTCTGACGACCGCCCACGCCCCTCATGTGCGGGTGCTGAATTATTCGGGCAGCGGGATCGAAACCACATTTACCCAAGGCGAGGATGCATGCCTTGCCGCGATGGTGCCTGTTCTCAAGGATAGCCCTGCGCGGGAATTGGTCTTGGTTGGCGCCTTGCCCGATGTGGTCGAAGATCAGGCCATCACGCTTTTGTCGGAGATGGGTATTGGCCCGATCCGTGTTTTGCCGTCCTCGCGCGCTGAGGGTGCGCCCGAGATTGGTGAAAATACCGTCTTTGCGTGCCTCCAACCGTTTCTGGGTGATACGACAGCCGCACTTGAGCGGCGCGGCGCGCGGCGGATTACGGCGCCGTTTCCCTTTGGGGAGGAGGGCACAACCCTATGGCTGCGCGCCATAGCCGATGAATTTGGCGTAGATGATGCCACATTTGCCCGTGTTACGGATGCCCCGCGCGCGCGCGCCCGAAAGGCCATTGAGAATGCAAGCGCGGCTTTGCGTGGGAAATCCGTGTTCTTCATGCCCGACAGCCAGTTGGAAATCCCACTCGCGCGGTTCTTGACCCGTGAATGTGGAATGGAGGCCGTTGAGATCGGCGCACCCTATATCCATCGTGGCTTGGTTGGCCCTGATTTGGCGTTGATCCCTGAGGGGCCGCGCATTTCAGAAGGGCAGGATGTTGATGTCCAACTTGACCGCGTGCGCGCTGCGCGCCCCGATTTGACGGTTTGCGGTCTGGGTTTGGCAAATCCCCTTGAGGCCGAAGGTCTGAGCACAAAATGGGCGATTGAGCTGGTCTTTACCCCCGTCCATTTCTACGAACAGGCGGGGGATTTGGCAGGGCTCTTTTCACGTCCCTTGCGCCGCCGCGCGATCCTCGAGCAGGGGGCCGCGCGATGAAATTGACCGTCTGGACATATGAAGGCCCACCCCATGTTGGTGCCATGCGTGTCGCAACCGCGATGCGCGGTCTGCATTATGTGCTGCACGCGCCGCAAGGTGACACCTATGCGGATTTGTTATTCACGATGATTGAGCGGCGCGACCACCGCCCGCCTGTCACATATACAACATTTGAGGGGCGCGACTTGGGCGCAGATACCGCGGGCATCTTCCGCGATACCTGCCGCGCGGCCTATGAGCGGTTTGTGCCTCAAGCCATGATTGTTGGGGCCTCTTGCACCGCGGAATTGATCCAAGATGATCCCGGTGGCTTGGCTGAAACCATGGGTCTGCCTATCCCTGTGATCCCATTGGAACTGCCGTCTTATCAGCGCAAAGAAAACTTCGGCACCGATGAGACGTTCTTTCAAATCGTAAAAGCCTTGGCCAAACCCATGCCGCGCAGTGCGGAGGTTTCGGTCAATCTTCTTGGCCCCTTGGCGCTTGGGTTTCGGCATCGAGACGATATTGAAGAAATCAAACATCTTCTGGCACAAATGGGCATTGCCGTGAATGTTGTTGCCCCATTTGGTGCAACGCCTGAGGATATCGCGCGATTGGGCGCGGCCCATGCCAATATCCTGATGTATCCTGAACATGCCGAGGCTGCGGCGCGGCATCTTGAGCGGGTCTGCGATCAACCTTACACAAAAACTGTGCCGATTGGCGTAGGCGCGACCCATGATTTCGTGAATGAACTGGCTCAAATCTGCGGTGTAGAGCCAAAAATCGACACAACCCGCCTGCGCCAACCTTGGTGGAGTAAGTCAGTCGACAGCACCTATCTGACGGGCAAGCGCGTGTTTCTATTCGGGGATGCCACCCATGTGCAGGCCGCCGCCCGCATCGCCCGTGATGAGATGGGGTTCGAGGTGGTTGGGCTTGGCTGCTACAACCGCGAATTTGCCCGCCCCATCCGTGCTTTGGCCAAAGAGTTTGGTCTAGAGGCCCTGATCAGTGACGATTATCTCGCCGTTGAGCAAGCCATCGAAGAAGCCGCGCCCGAGATGATCCTTGGCACGCAGATGGAACGCCATATCGGCAAACGTTTGGGTATCCCCTGCGCCGTGATCTCGGCCCCGGTTCATGTGCAAGATTTCCCTGCCCGCTATTCGCCCCAAATGGGATGGGAAGGCGCAAATGTCATTTTCGATACATGGATCCACCCGCTTGTGATGGGTCTTGAGGAACATTTGCTGACCATGTTCCGCGAAGATTTCGAATTCCATGATGACGCAGGCGCCAGTCACCACGGGGGTAAGGCTGTGGCATCCACTGCCCCTACGCCAGAGGTTCAAGAGCGCGCACAAGACACGGGCTCCGATGTCATGGTTTGGCTCGCTTGTGCGGAAAAAGAATTGAAGAAAATCCCGTTCTTTGTGCGGGGTAAGGCCAAGCGGAATACCGAAAAATTCGCAGCCGAGCGCGGCATGTCTGAGATCAGCGTAGATACGCTTTATGAGGCGAAGGCCCATTATGCGCGGTGATGGCGATCATATCCCTGGCTATCGCGTGGTCATTGTCACGTTGGATAGCCACGCGGCAGGCCCTGCCGCTCGCGTCAGCGAACGGTTGTCGGGCGAGTTTCCAGGGCTGTCTGTCTCCGTCCATGCCAGTGCCGAATGGGCCGAGAACCCCGCCGCCTTGGAAGAGGCGCGTTTGGCTGTGCGCCATGGCGATATCATTGTCGCCAATCTTTTGTTCATTGAGGAACATATCACCGCAATCTTGCCCGACTTGCAGGCCCGCCGTGATGCCTGTGATGCGATGATTGGGGTGATCTCGGCTAAAGAGGTCGTATCGCTGACCCGTATGGGCGAGTTGGATATGCTCAAGCCCGCCTCAGGCGCAATGAAGCTTTTGAAAAAGCTGCGTGGCTCATCTAAACCAAACGCGAATTCTGGGCATAAGCAGATGACCATGCTGCGCCGATTGCCGAAAATTCTGCGTTTTATTCCCGGCAAGGCGCAGGATTTGCGCGCATGGTTTTTGACGATGCAATATTGGTTGGGTGGCTCGGATGATAATGTCGAGCAAATGATCCGCTTCTTGGTGGGTCGCTATTCCAGCCAATCTGATCTCCATGGCGCAGAGGCTGAAGCGCCGATTGATTACCCAGAACTTGGGCTCTATCACCCTGACTTGCCGCATAATGGCATCACCACCGATCTCGCTGATTTGCCCCAGCCTGAAAATCCGATTGCGACAGTCGGCTTGTTAATGATGCGCTCTTACATTCTGGCGTCTGACACCGCCCACTATGATGGCGTGATCCGTCAAATGCAGGCCGCAGGTTTGGCCGTGGTTCCCGCCTTTGCGGGTGGGTTGGATGGCCGCCCTGCAATTTCTGAGTATTTCACGAATGATCGCGTGGATGCGATGGTGTCGTTGACGGGCTTTAGCCTCATTGGTGGCCCCGCCTATAATGACAGCGCGGCGGCGGTTGAGGTGCTGCGCGATCTCGATCTGCCCTATATCGCGGCGCATCCGATTGAATTTCAGACTTTGGGCCAATGGGCCGCATCAGGTGGTGGGCTTGGCCCAGTTGAGACTACGATGCTGGTTGCGCTGCCCGAGATTGATGGCGCGACAAATCCCACTGTTTTTGGTGGTCGCCATGGTGCGGACGGCTGCCAAGGGTGCAGCCATATGTGCCAAGCCAGTGCCTGTCAAAAGGCGATGGCACCGTGCCATGAGCGTATCGCGTCATTGGTTGAAAAAACCGCACGTCTGGCGGTTTTGCGGCGTAAGGCGAACCGCGACAAACGGATTTCGGTTGTTCTCTTTGGCTTTCCGCCCAACGCGGGTGCTGTGGGAACCGCGGCCTATCTCAGTGTCTTTGAAAGTCTCTATAATACGCTTTCGACCCTGAAATCCGAAGGCTATCAGGTCGACCTGCCCGCTTCGGTTGATGATCTGCGCGCCGCGGTTCTTAAGGGCAACGCGGCGCAATATGGGCAAGAGGCCAATGTAGCCGATATTGTTGATGCAGACACGATCTTGCGCAACACGCCCCCCTTGGCCGCGATTGAGGCGGCGTGGGGCCCCGCGCCTGGTAAGGTGCAATCAAACGGTCGCGGTGTGTTCATTTTAGGCGCCCATTTCGGCAATGTCTTTGTCGGTGTGCAGCCCACCTTTGGCTATGAAGGTGATCCAATGCGCCTGTTGTTTGAGACAGGTTTTGCGCCCACCCATGCCTTTGCGCAATTTTATCTTTGGTTGCGCAACACGTTTAAGACAGATGCGATTTTGCATTTTGGCATGCATGGCGCGCTTGAGTTCATGCCTGGAAAACAGGCGGGGCTTGGCGCGCGTGATTGGCCTGATCGTTTGATTGGCGAAGTGCCGAATATTTATCTTTACGCGTCAAATAACCCGTCCGAGGCAACTTTGGCCAAGCGGCGCTCTAATGCTGTTACAGTCACGCATTTGACCCCGCCTTTGGCGGCTTCGGGTCTGTATAAGGGCCTGTCCGAGCTAAAAGACAGCCTGTCGCGCTATCGCAGTCTTGCCCCTGATGCGCATGAGCGCGCCGACCTTGCCGCGCTGATTGCGATGCAGGCCGAAGCGGTTGATTTGGATGGCAGCGACCCCGATCATCTGTGGTTGACCCTGCTTGAGACGGAAACGGCGCTGATCCCAGACGGCTTGCATGTCATGGGCCGCCCCATGGGGGATGCGGAGCGGGCCGAACATTTGCGCGTGATGGCCGAAACAGACCCTGAAACGCTGACTCGGGTCGATCAATTGCTGCAAGAGGATCACGAATTGCCTGCGCTGATGCGCGCCCTATCGGCGCGCTATATCGCGCCTGTTGCAGGTGGCGACCTCATCCGCAGCCCTGATGTTTTGCCAACGGGGCGCAATATTCACGCCTTTGATCCGTTCCGTATGCCCACCGCGTTTGCGATGCAGGACGGTGCGAAACAAGCGCAGCGTTTGCTTGATGCGGCGGGTGATTTACCCCGTTCGGTGGCGATTGTTCTTTGGGGCTCTGATAACATTAAATCTGATGGTGGGCCGATTGCGCAGGCGATGGCGCTGATGGGCGCTGCCCCCCGATTTGATGGATATGGGCGCCTCTGCGGGGCTGATTTGATCCCGCTTGCCGAATTGGGCCGTCCGCGCATTGACGTTGTGATGACGTTGTCGGGTATCTTCCGCGATCTTCTTCCCCTTCAGACACGGATGTTGGCAGAAGCGGCCTATAAGGCCGCAACGGCGGATGAGCCTTGCGCAGAAAATTTCATCCGCGCCCATGCCCTCGATTATGCACAGAAAATGGGCTGCGATATCGAGGACGCTGCCTTGCGCGTGTTCTCAAACGCCGAAGGGGCCTATGGGTCGAATGTCAACGCCTTGGTTGATAGTGGCGCATGGGGTGAAGAGGACGAACTGGCCGATGCCTATGAGGCCCGCAAAAGTTTTGCCTATGGCCGTGACGGGAAAGCCAAGAAAAACGCGAGCCTCCTTCAGGCCGCTTTGGGCGATGTTGATTTGGCCTATCAGAACCTTGAATCGGTCGAATTGGGGGTCACCACGGTTGATCACTATTTCGACACTTTGGGCGGCATTTCGCGTGCTGTTAAACGCGCAAAAGGCAGCGATGCGCCCGTGTTCATCGGCGATCAAACCCGCGGTGCGGGCATCGTGCGCAGCCTGCAAGACCAAGTGGCGCTTGAGACGCGGTCGCGCAGTCTGAACCCGAAATGGTTCGAAGGGATGTTGAAACACGGCCACGAAGGCGTGCGCCAGATTGAAGCGCAAGTGACCAACACGCTTGGGTGGTCGGCGACCACGGGACAGGTCGAACCTTGGGTGTATCAACGCCTGTCCGAAACATTTGTGCTGGATGAAGAGATGCGGCGGCGTTTGTCGGCGCTGAACCCGCAGGCTTCTGTGCGGATGGCAAACCGCCTTCTTGAGGCGTTTGAACGCAATTACTGGCAGCCCGATGATGAAACTTTGGCCGCGCTTCAGGCCAGTGCCGATGAGTTGGAAGACCGACTCGAAGGCCTGGATGTTGCAGCGGAATAGGAGAGACCACAATGCTTGACCATAAAAATCCCCCAGCCGCCCGCGCGAACGCGCGAGAGGCCGAAGGACTGGCCAAGCGGGGCTTGGCCACCCCCCCAATTTTGCGCAAGGGCGAGGATGGGGATGGCTCTGTGCAGGTGCATCAGGATGCAAGCCTGAAGATCGAAGGCGCGCAGGTCTTTGCGGTTTATGGCAAGGGCGGGATTGGCAAATCCACAACCTCTTCAAACCTATCTGCTGCGTTCAGCAAATTGGGCAAGCGTGTTCTGCAAATCGGCTGTGATCCAAAACATGACAGCACATTTACCCTGACGGGGCATTTGCAGCCGACTGTGATTGATATCTTGAAGGATGTCGATTTTCACGCCGAAGAACTGCGCCCCGAGGATTTCGTGACCACGGGTTACAATGGCGTGATGTGTGTCGAGGCAGGCGGCCCCCCCGCTGGCACGGGCTGCGGCGGTTATGTTGTGGGTCAAACAGTGAAACTGCTGAAACAGCACCACATGTTAGACGATACGGATGTCGTCTTGTTTGATGTTCTGGGCGATGTGGTCTGCGGCGGTTTTGCGGCCCCCTTGCAGCACGCAGATCGTGCCTTGATCGTCACAGCGAATGATTTTGACAGCATTTATGCGATGAACCGCATCATTGCGGCAGTGCAGGCCAAATCCAAGAATTACAACGTCCGCCTTGCGGGGTGTGTTGCGAACCGCTCGCGCGACACCGATGAGGTGGATCGTTACTGTTCAGAGGTCGGGTTCCGCCGCATTGGCCATATGCCTGATGTGGATGCCATTCGCCGTTCCCGCCTCAAGAAAAAGACATTGTTCGAGATGCCCGATGATGAGGATATCGTGCAATGCCGTGCGGAATATATCCGTTTGGCTGAAACGCTTTGGGCCGGCACAGAACCACTTGCGCCTGAACCCTTGGAGGATCGGCGCATCTTCGAATTGCTAGGGTTTGATTAATGGTCGCAACGCCGACATATGGCGCGACCCGCGCCCGTGTTGAAGAATATTTCGACAGAACCGCCACCAAAACGTGGGAGCGGCTGACCTCGGACGCGCCTGTCTCGCGCGTGCGCCAAACTGTGCGCGAAGGGCGTGATCAGATGCGCGCGATAATGCTTGGGCAATTGCCTGAGGATTTGACGGGATTGCGCATTTTGGATGCGGGCTGTGGTGCGGGGCAGATGACCGCTGAACTGGCTGCGCGGGGTGCATATGTAGTCGCGATTGATATCTCGCCCTCTTTGGTTGAAATCGCGAAAAAACGCCTTCCAGAAACTTTGCAATCTCAGGTCGAGTTCCGCGCAGGCGATATGCTGTCCCCTGATTTGGGCAGCTTTGATCATGTGATCGCGATGGACTCGATGATCTATTACGAGGCGCCAGATTTGGGCCGCGCCTTGGCGCAGCTCTGTCCGCGCGTTTCTGGTAAGGTGGTGTTCACAGTTGCACCGCGCACAGCGTTTTTGATGGCCTTTTGGGGTTTGGGAAAATTGTTCCCGCGCTCGGATCGCTCGCCTGTGATGATCCCGCACACGGCGAAATATCTGCGTCATCATACGTCACAAACAGGGGCAACAGGCTCGATTTCCGAGGTCGCGCGCGTCTCGCGCGGGTTTTATATCTCCTCTTGTTTGGAGTATGTGAAATGAGCGCCTTGTCTCGCATCTCCACCAAATTCTTGCCCTTTGCAGATGCTGCAAGTGACGCGCTGCCTTTGGCACAATTGCTACGCTTGTCCTTGTTTCAGATCTCGGTTGGGATGGCGGGGGTCATGCTTTTGGGCACGCTGAACCGCGTGATGATCGTAGAGCTGTCATTGCCCGCAACATTGGTGGCGATCATGGTCGCCTTGCCTGTGTTGATTGCGCCGTTTCGTGCCTTTTTGGGTCACAAATCGGATCACCACCGCAGCGCGCTGGGGTGGAAGCGGATACCTTATTTGTGGTTTGGCACGCTGTGGCAGTTTGGTGGTCTCGCGATCATGCCTGCAAGCCTGTTGGTTTTGGGCGGTGATGTTGTGCACGAGGTGCCCTTTGCGGGTGAGGTTCTTGCGGGGCTTGCCTTTGTCATGACGGGGTTGGGGATGCATATGACCCAAACCGCAGGGCTTGCTTTGGCTGCAGATCGCGCGACCGAGGACACACGGCCACGGGTCGTGGCGTTGCTCTATGTCATGTATTTGGTGGGCATGGCGATTTCAGCCCTCGTGATTGGCTGGCTGCTGCGCGATTTCTCGGGCTTGACCCTGATCCGTGTCGTGCAAGGCGCGGCTGTTGCGACCTTGGTGCTGAATATGATTGCCCTTTGGAAGCAGGAAAAAGTCCGCCCGATGACCAAGGCCGAGCGGGAAGAGCCTGCGCCAAGTTTTGGCGATGCATGGCGCGATTTTGCGCGCGGTGGCCCTGCGGGCAGGCTTTTGGTTGTGGTGTTCCTTGGCACCATGGCCTTCAACATGCAGGATGTCTTGCTCGAACCCTATGGCGGCGAAATCCTTGGGTTGAGCGTATCAAAAACAACGCTTTTGACCGCGACATGGTCAGCGGGGGCCTTAGTTGGTTTCGCGTTGGCCGCGCGTTGGCTGTCAGATGGCATCAACCCCTATCGGATGGGCGCGCGCGGGATATTGGCGGGGCTTGCCGCGTTTTCCGCTGTGATTTTTGCAAATCCGATGGCGTCTGAATTTATGTTCTTCTCGGGCGCCTGCCTCATTGGTTTTGGCGGCGGCTTGTTTTCAGTTTCAACGCTCACCGCCGCAATGACCATGCCCGCCGAGGGCAGCGCGGGCCGTGGCTTGGCGCTTGGCGCATGGGGCGCGGCTCAGGCAACGGCCGCAGGTCTGTCCATCGCAATCGGGGGTGGCCTGCGTGACACGATTAACCAGATCGCCATCTCTGGCGGCTTGGGCGAGGCGTTGAATAGCCCCGCCACGGGCTATTCGGTCGTCTATCATTTTGAAATTTTGCTTCTGTTTTTCACCCTTGTCGCTTTGGGCCCACTTGTGCGGACGCAAAGCACATACTCGCGCGGGGAGGCCGGCAAGATCGGGCTCGCCGACCTGCCCACGTAACCGCCGAACCTAGGAGGATAAAATCCATGGAAAATGCATTTTTCGGCAATTTTGATCTGGCCAGCCTGTCTATTTGGCTGTTTTGGATCTTCTTCGCCCTACTGATTTACTATCTGCAAACTGAAAATATGCGGGAAGGTTATCCGCTGGAGAATGATGATGGCAGCGTTTCCGCCAATCAGGGGCCTTTTCCTTTGCCAAAGGAAAAGACGTTCAAACTGATGCATGGCCGCGGTGAAGTCACTGTTCCAGGCAAGGATGTGCAAGCGCGTGACAATCTGGCTCTGCGTCAGACCAATGCTGCGAATGGCTATCCGTTTGAGCCCACTGGCGATCCAATGGTTGATGGTGTTGGCCCTGCAAGCTGGGCAAAGCGCCGTGACCTGCCCGAATTGGACGGCCATGGTCATCCGAAAATTGTCCCTATGGGGCAGATGGACGATTACCGCGTTTCAGCGGGTCGTGATCCGCGTGGCCTTGCGGTTATCGCGGGGGATGGCGCTGCAGCAGGCACTGTGACTGATATGTGGGTCGATGCGCCCGAGCAATTGGTGCGGTATCTTGAGGTTGAAGTTGCTGACGGAACCGCCCGCTTGGTTCCGATCCAGATGGCCAAGATCAAATCTGACCGCGTTGTCGTCAATTCGATCTTTGCAGAGCAGTTCACCAAAGTCCCTGTCACCAAGTCACCCAATCAAGTGACCTTGCTTGAGGAAGATAAAATCTCAGGCTTCTACGGTGGCGGCACGCTCTACGCCTCCCAAGAGCGGACAGACCCGCTTTTGTAATTTCTTACCACCTCTAAAGGAGGACGACCCATGCCACATGACGACTTTCAGACCGAGCCTGTTCGTGGTTTGCCCGAAAAGCCCCCTGCTGGAGAAGAAATTCTTTGGCAGGGCGCACCCCATTGGTTTGCTCTGGCGAAAGATGCGCTGAGTTTCTGGTGGGTCGTTGGATATTTCCTATTCCTCTTCGCTTGGCGCACCACATCTGGGGCTGCCGTCACCTCATGGGCCGACAGTGCGATTGCTGCATCCTTCTTCTTGGTGCTTGGCGCGATTGTTGCGGTTCTGCTTTTGGGTGTGGCCTATGTCCAAGCCAAAGCAACGGTTTACACCATCACAAATCGCCGTGTTGCCATGCGGATTGGTGCGGCTTTGACGATGACGTTGAACCTGCCCTACCGTCAGGTGGCCAATGCGAATTTGGGATTGCGCAAGGATGGGACTGGCACGATTGCCTTGGAATTGATGCCATCCAATGTGCGGTTATCCTATCTGAACACATGGCCCCATGTGCGGCCATGGGTGATGAAAAACACCCAACCTGCGTTGCGTTGCATTCCTGATGCGCAAAACGTGGCTGCGATCCTGTCTGAGGCGGCAGAAACCGTGGTCAGCCAACCCGTTGTCAAACGTGATCCTGCGCCAAGTGGCGCGGTTGCGGCAGAATAAGGGGGATCTGATTATGGCAATGAGCCCTGAAGATAAACTGGTCGAACGTGACCGCGAAATGGTGCCCAAGGTTCTGGTGCGCGCAATGTTTGTGCTGTGCATGAGCGTTCTTGTCATCGTGACCTATGCCAAGCTGACGGATCGCCCGCTCGCGGCAATGCCCCCATCCGCGGATGAACTGCCCGTTGTGGAAGAGCGGTTGATCCAGATTTTTGGCTCTATGGATGGATCAGCACGCGTGATGGATACCGAAGGCAATGTGATTGTCACCTTGAGCAAAGAGGAAGGTGGCTTTGTCGCGGGGATTTATCGCGTGCTTGAACGCCGCCGCGGCGCTGTTGGCGCATCTGGCAGCGATCCAATCCGTTTGGTTCGAATGGCCGATGGCCGCCTCGCCCTACGCGATGATCTGACGGATTTCCGCACCGAGCTTTATGGCTTTGGCGCGGATAACGAGCGGGTTTTTGCCCGCATCATGGAGGAATGACCCATGGGATGGATGACCAGAACGACCGAAACGGCCCCTTGCGAGGTTGAGGTGAGCCACAAATTCGAAAGCCTGCACGCGCATGTGAAATTCTTGAACGGCGCAACCATTAATCCAGGTGACGAGGTATTGGTGCATGGCGCACCAGTGATGGCGCCTTATGGCGAAGTGGTGTGTGAAACCCGCACCGCCACGATCACCCGCGCCAGCAAAATCGAACAGCTTTGGACAAAAATGACAGGTGATTTCGAGTTCATGGAGCTGTGTGAATTTAGTTTCTCAGAGGAGGTTTCGCTATGAATGTCCAAGCAAAACATTCCGCAGATGCGACCACCGTTGAAGACGCTTTGGCGGCACGCAATTACGAACAAGCAGTGGTTGATAGTGAAAGCGCAACCGCGCTTGCGATGCAAAACACGCTTTTGACCCCGCGGTTTTACACGACCAATTTTGACGAATTGGATGCGATTGATGTTTCATCAGTCCGCAGCGATTGGGATCAGCTGATTGATCAAATGAAATCCGACCCCAATAAGGGCCATTTCAAGAAAAACGAAGATTGGGATCACATCGATTGGGATGGGATGGAGCCAAAGCTGAAAAAGGAATTCATTGATTTCCTTGTTTCCTCCTGCACGGCCGAATTCTCGGGCTGTGTTCTCTACAAAGAAATGAAACGGCGCGGCAGCAATGAGGACATCACCACATTGTTCCAGTTGATGGCCCGTGATGAAGCCCGCCATGCAGGTTTTATCAATGACGCGCTGCGGGAAGCGGGGATTGCGGTGAATTTGGGCTTTCTGACGCAAGCCAAGAAATACACCTATTTCCAGCCAAAATTCATCTATTACGCCACATATCTGTCCGAAAAGATCGGCTATGCGCGTTATATCACCATCTTCCGCCATCTTGAGGCGCATCCTGAACATCGGTTCCATCCGATTTTCAAATGGTTCAAGGAATGGTGCAATGATGAGTTCAGCCATGGCGAGGCATTCGCGCTGTTGATGAAGACTGACCCCAAGTTGACGCGTGGCGTGAATGTTTTGTGGATCAAATTCTTCCTCACGGCCGTGTTCGCAACGATGTATGTGCGCGACCACCAACGCCCCGCTTTTCACGAGGCTTTGGGTGTAGATACCGATTGGTATGGCCACGAAGTGTTCCGCAAAACCAGTGACATCTCAAAGCAGATTTTCCCAATCACTTTGGACATTGATCATCCCCGTTGGCAGAAAGGTCTGACGGCCTTGCAAGCCGCCAATGCGGATTTGGCCGATGCCAAGGCGCATGGCAAATTCTTCAAGCGAATTGGCGCCAGCATTCGTGCGGGTCTGGCCTTTGTGGCGCTGTATACGATCCCTGCCAAATCTCATGCCGTGCCTGTGAGCACGCGGATGGAGCCTGTCTATTGATCGCGGCTGCGCTGCATAATCCTTGGGTGGCGGCCTTGGTCGCCTTGTTCCTGTGGTGGTTTTCCACAGGGGCAATCCTTTTGGTTGTGCGGCGCGCAGATCAGGCAGGTCGTCAGGCCCGAATTTGGGCCGTTTTGATGAACCTGCCCTTTTTGATCTTGGGTGCGGTTGGGTTTTTGGAATCCCGCTATGACGAGAGCCTAGCAGGGGTTTATGTGGCGTTTTTATCTGCCATTGCGCTTTGGGGTTGGATTGAGCTTGCCTTTTTGACGGGTGTCATCACAGGCCCCAATCGCAACCGTCTGAGGGATGGGGTTCCTGAGTGGGAACGCTTTATCCGCGCATGGGGCACCATTGCTTATCATGAACTTCTGTTGGTGTTCATGATGGTGACGATGATCCTGTTTAGCCTTGATGCGGTGAACCCCTTTGGGATGTGGACATTCGCCATTCTGTTTTTCGCGCGGATCAGCGCCAAGCTGAACCTTTATCTTGGGGTGCGAAAAATCAATGTGGAATTCATTCCCGAACCCCTGAACCATTTGCCAAGTCACTTTCGCACCGCGCGGATGAATTGGCTGTTTCCGCTCTCGATCACGGGCCTCAGCTTTGCCGCTGCCTGTTGGATGGAGCGGATTTGGAGCGCGCAAACCATGTCGCAAGAGATTGGTTTCGCTTTATTGGCAGCCCTGACCATGCTCGCTTTGTTGGAGCATTGGTTCATGGTTCTGCCCCTTCCCGATGAACGGCTGTGGCGGTGGATGCTTCCGTCTCGCCAAAGCAATGGCCAAGACGGCCCCCAGATCGCCATTTTGCAAAATGAGGACGTGCGATGAATTTTGACAAACTCTTTCAGAGCCAGTTGGACACCCTGAAACAAGAGGGCAATTATCGCGTCTTCGCAGAATTGCAGCGCAAATGTGGAGATTTCCCCCGTGTCCAAAATCACGGCGAAGGTCAAGAAGAAGTCACTGTTTGGTGCTCAAATGACTATTTGGGCATGGGCCAGCACCCCGATGTGATCAAGGCAATGATCGACACAGTCGAGGCCTGCGGCACAGGTGCAGGCGGCACGCGCAATATCTCGGGCAATGCCTATCACCACAAATTGCTCGAGGCGGAATTGGCTGACCTGCACGGTAAGGAAGCGGCCCTTCTGTTCACTTCGGGCTATGTTTCAAATTGGGCCGCCCTGTCGACTTTGGGCAGCCGTCTTCCGAATGCGGTGATTTTGTCGGATGCGTTGAATCACGCCTCTATGATTGAGGGCATCCGTCATGCACGATGCGAAAAGCGGGTTTGGAAGCACAACGATGTCGCTGATTTGGATCGGCAATTGGCAGAATTGCCCGCCAATGCGACCAAGATTGTCGCGTTTGAATCGGTCTATTCGATGGATGGTGACATTGCGCCGATCCGCGAGATCGTTGAAGTGGCCGAAAAGCACGGCGCGATGACCTATATTGACGAGGTTCACGCGGTCGGCATGTATGGCCCGCGCGGCGGCGGTGTCGCTGAGCGCGAAGGGCTGATGGATCGCATCACCCTGATCGAAGGCACGCTTGGCAAGGCCTATGGTGTGGTCGGTGGCTATATCACGGGCAGCCATGCATTGGTGGATTTCATCCGCAGCTTTGCCAGCGGGTTTATCTTTACAACGGCGCTGCCCCCTGCCGTTGCGGCGGCCGCGCGCGCCTCGATTCATCATCTGAAAAACTCAAGCTATGAGCGCGACATGCAGCAACGCCAAGTTGCTCGTTTGCGCGCCCGTCTTGATGCCGAAGGCATCCCGCATGTCCACAATGACAGCCACATCATTCCTGTGATGGTGAAAGACCCCGTGAAATGCAAAATGCTGTCGGATATTCTGATGGAACAATTCGGCATTTATGTGCAGCCAATCAATTATCCTACAGTTCCCAAAGGCACCGAGCGCCTGCGCTTTACCCCTGGCCCTTTGCACACGGATGAGGACATCGAATATCTCGTTTTGGCCCTGAAAACACTCTGGAAACAATGCGCTGTTTCGCATGCAGTCGCGTAGATGTGACAAGTTTTCTGTAAATTGCCCTTGGAGCGGCTTGAAAAAGGGCTAGGTTGCTGAGCGGTTACCTTTAACCGAGGGAGAGAGAACCATGAAAAAATCTGCAATCATCGCAGCAGTCGCAGGACTATGCGCTGCAACGTCCGCCTTCGCGGATGGCCATGGCGCATCGGGTGATGCGGCTGCAGGTGAGCGTGTCTTCAATCAATGTGTCGCCTGCCACGTGGTGGCAAACGATGCAGGTGAAACTCTGGCAGGCCGCAATGGCCGCACAGGCCCAAATCTTTACGGCGTTGCAGGTCGTCCTGCGGCTTCGATCGAAGATTTCCGTTATTCTCCATCTATCACCGCCGCAGGTGAAGCAGGGGTTGTTTGGACGGAAGAGGCGTTTGTGGCCTATGTGCAAGACCCGACCGCCTTTTTGAGAGAAGCAACCGGTGACAACCGCGCACGCAGCGCTATGGCGTTCCGTGTCCGTGGTGAAGAAGACGCGAAAAACGTCTATGCATATCTTGCAAGCCTTGCGGCGCAGTAACCGCATCGTTTTGTGACGGCAGTGAAAAGGGCAGACATTGATCTGCCCTTTTTCATTTTTTTCGATGCGATTGGACGAAGTCCGCGATCGCAGCAACCGCCTCGGCGGGATGTGATTCAGGCAAAAGATGCCCTGCATCTGAAATCACCTTCATGGTGCCCTGTGGCACCATCCCTTGGGCGCGTTTGGCGACCTCTAGTGCAACTGCTTGATCCTTAGCGCCATGCAAGAACAGGATTGGCGCTGTGATCTGGGGAAGGCTGCGGTGCAGCGCCTCTAAATCCCACTGCGCCATCATTGCTAAAGTTGCTTCGATATGCGCGCGCCTGCGCATCAATTCGCGATAATGGCCCAAGGTTTCTGCGTCAGGTTCTGAGCCTGTTGTTTGCAAAATGGCAATCAGCCTGCGGTCACTCATCCCCGAGCCTAAGAAAAGCCCCGTCAGCGGGTTCATCGCCATCATTTTTGCCATGATCGGAAAGAGCCAACCCGCAGCGCCAGAGAAATTCTCAAGCGCCCCGTTGATCGCCACGACCCCTTGCGCAGTATCAGGCGCAAGCAGCATCAGCTGCAAGGCAATCGCGGCCCCCGCAGAATGGCCAATAATCACCTCGGGCGTGATGCCTTGGCCCTGCAGCAGCCGCAAAACGTCTTGCGCCATCAAGGACAGGGATGACCGACTGCGGGTGCCAGCACGGCTAAAGCCCTGACCTGGCAGATCAAAGGCAATGACGCGATGAGTTTGTGCCAATAGTGGCATCATGGCCCGCCAAGAATGCGTAGATGCGCCTGCGCCATGGATCAAAACCAGATCAGGGCCTGTGCCCATAATCTGCACATGCCACCGATGGGGATGGGATGCGATGATTTGGCTATGGGCGCGCCATGGCCAGTTGCTTGGAATATCCGCAAGCCCGCTCATGCGCTTGGCAATGCCGCCTCGACAGCGGCGCTGAGGGATTTGGCATCTGCGCGCGGAAGCGGCACGTAAGCCGCGCCCATTACCTTGGCCAGATCATCCAGCCCTCGCGTTGGGCGTTGCCCCGTGTCGATGACAATCGCGGGAACACCGCGACCGCGCAGGGCCTTTGCCATATTCTGCGCATCTTCGCCCGCTTGCGCGCGGTTTGCGCTGCCATCCAGACTGACATTCGCGCGCCCATCCGTCAGAACCGCGATGGACGGCGTCATTCCCTTTCCACTTGTGAGAACCGCCAGATCAAGAGCCGATTTCAGCCCTGCGGCAAGCGGTGTGCCCCCGCCACCTGGTAAGTCTTGCAAGCGGCGTTTGGTCTGCACGAGGGATCGCGTGGGGTTTAGCAAAATATCCGCCCCTGCGCCGCGAAACGCAACCAAGGCCACATGATCGCGCCGCGCATAGGCCTCTGCCAGCATCAACTCAATCGCCCCCTTGGCCTCGGCCATGCGGGACATCGCGCTAGAGCCAGACGCATCCACCACAAAGATAATCACCCTGTCAGAGCTTTGTTCAAACTGCTTTACGCGGATGTCACTTTTGCGGATATGCAGGCCGCGCGGCTTGGGCGCTGTCGTCTGGGCGCGCAGCCCTTGCCATGGGGCAGCGGAGCGCAAGGTTGCCATTAAATCAATCCGCGCGCCGCCCCCCAATTCGCCACTGCGCGAGGCAACGGGGCGGCCACGATGATTGCCCTTCTTGCGGTTTCCCGTTCCTGAGCTGCCCTGGCTTTGCCGTGCGGCGCGCTGTGCTGCCAATCGTGCCAAGAGGTCGGGCGGAAGCATGGCCTTTGCTGCCTCGATCAACGCCTCGAAAGGGGGAAGATCCTCCCCCTCCTTTTGCGGATCTTCGGGATCGGACGGGTTTTCTTGCGCCTCTGGTTCTTGTGGTTGTGGTGGGGGCGCTTGTTCAGGCGGGGCTGGTTCTGGGATTTGCGTGGCGCGTGGGACAAGGGCCAATTCCACAGCCAGTTGCAAATCCGCCTGTTCGACCTGATCCGCCCCCATCAAGGCCGCTGAATGGCGGGCAAGGCGCAGCGCGTGCTGAACGGCGCGCAAGGATGTGACGCCAAGCGCCTCAGCCACCAAGCACAGATCACGATAGTCGTCAGGCGCATGTCGCACATGGGGTAAGCGCGCACGCGCCTCGGTCAAAGCTGCGCTGTCAAATTCCATTTCCTGCGCCGCCGATTGTGGAATAGCATCAAGCTGCAGATGCAGCGCGAGGCGATCACTGAGGCTATGCCCCAACCCTTCGCTTTCTTCGGCGGCTTCATCGAGGGCAATAATCGACAAGCCTGTCTCAGCGTCCAACGCCCCCGCCAATCGTGCCAAAAGCGCGGATTCGGCACGTTCGGCCATTGTCAGGATCACTGTGCCGCCCTTGTTGAGAAGTCCCTCTGTTTGAATAGGGCGCCCA